>CAYHEV010000016.1:0-27213 GCA_964355725.1 uncultured Candidatus Bathyarchaeia archaeon
TCTTTCCGGTTCGTGGGCATCGAGCTTGTACCCTTAAGAAAAATATGCGAGAGAACCGAACCAGAAGTGTGGTGCTCCGGCCGGGATTTGGACCCGGGTCCGCGACTTTCTTTCACTCATCGTGTCGAGAGGCCGCTATACTTGACCGGACTATACTACCGGAGCACTAAGACCAGTCTACTAGTTACGCTGTGATATATTTTTATTCCGTCGAATTCTGTCACATATTCAAATACTGCTTCTACGGTTTCCGGTCTTCCTTGGAGCTTGACCATCGCTTGATAGTATTGGTCGCTTTCAATGCTGATGAGTTAAGTGTAGACAAAGACGTTAATGTTCATTTCCCGTGCAAAAAATCGTGCCAGAGAGAACATAAAGTTCATCTGACTAGAAGCTGTTGACTGGTTTATGCGCGTTTGGTTACAGCTTCTCGTTTGCTTCTGGATTGGTGCTGGAAGACTCCGTTTATGAGCACTTTGACAACTAGATCCTATACTGGGCAAGCTATTCTTGTTCTGTGTTTGCATCCATTAGTTGATTAGGTTATGTTCTTTAGTAGATTGAATCCGGTGAGATAGATTTGGCTTTGACACCTGTTGCATTGTAAAGTTATGCTGTCTACACTGCTGCCTTTCACAACTGTTCTCAGAATTGTGTAGGCGTTTTCAGTTTCGTCATCCGGAGATATCTTTGCACCGCATTTTGGGCATCTAAAGTCTCCTCTTCCTTTGACTTTCGTTAAGTCAATAGTGAAGAGTTTGACTTGTTGCATGTCTATCCACTTCGCACTCTAGCTACTAATTATCCTTCGTTGAACCTAAATGCTTAATGGAAGAAAGTTTCACAAGCAAGAAGCGGTGTAATGATTCTATTTCTACACGTGAAAAACAAAAATAGAGTAGAAAAAAGGGAATCGGGCTATTCTTAGTCTTCTCCGCCTTCAGATTCGCCGCCTGGCGGTTTCGGCGTGTCCTTCGGCTTTGTTGCTGCTATCACGTCGTCTATGCGTAGTATCATCGCTGCGGATTCTGCGGCTGACTTCACAGCTTGCTCTTTCACAACCATTGGTTCAATGATTCCTTTTTCAAGCATGTTCTCGATTTTGCCTGTGTAGACGTTTACTCCCTTGTTTTGGCCGTCTGGCTTCTCATGTGACGCCCTGAGATCGACAATTATGTCTATCGGCTCCAAACCTGCATTTTCGGCCAAAGTCTTAGGTATGATTTCAACCGCGTCTGCGAAGGCTTCAACTGCAAGCTGTTCTCTTCCGCCGACTTTCGTAGCGTAGTTCCTCAGTTCCTTAGCTATTTCGATTTCAACTGCTCCGCCGCCTGCGACTATTTTGTTGTTCTCCATGACATCTGAGACTACAGATAAGGAGTCAATCATAGCTCTTTCAGCTTCGTCAATCATTCTCTCAAGTCCAGCTCGTATTAGCAAAGCCACTGAGCGGGGATCTTTACATTTCTCGACAAAAATCATTTTGTCATCGCCTATCTTTCGTTCCTCAACGATGCCTGCTTTGCCTAGGTCCTGCTGTGTCAAGTCGTCTAGGTCTGTGACTAATCTTCCGCCAGTTGCTCTTGCCAGCTTCTCCATGTCTGACTGTTTCGCTCTTCTAGCTGCAAGTATTCCCTCTTTCGCCAGAAAATGTTGTGCCATGTCGTCAATGCCTTTTTGGCAGAAGACAACGTTCGCACCTGCAGCTTTGACCTTGTCAACCATTTCCTTAAGCATCTTAGTTTCTTGATCCAAGAAAGCTTTCATCTGTTCTGGGTCGCGTATTCTTATCTCTGCACTGATTTCTGTTTTCTCAATTTCCAACGCCGCGTCCAGCAACGCGATCTTCGCGTTTTCCACTTTCTTGGGCATTCCTGTGTGAACGACTTCCTTATCAATTATGACGCCTTTGATTAGCTCTGATTCCAAGAGGCTTTTTCCAGTTTTCTTGATTATTTGGACGTTGTCTATGTCTGCGACTAATCTGTCTCCACGTTTTTCAACTATCTGCTTCACAGAATCTATTGCGATGTCTGCCAGGTGATCTCTGGCTGTGCCCACCGCCTTGCTTGCCATCGACGTCAAGGCTACTTTCTTGAGTGTCTGTCGATCTTCGATGTCTACTGGCACCGCAATTTTATTCACTGTTTCTGTTGCCTTTTGCGCCGCTTTCCGGTAGCCGCTCACGATTACTGTTGGGTGAATGTTCTGATCTAACAGTTCTTCAGCCTTTTTCAGCAGTTCGCTTGACAGCACAACGGCGGTTGTTGTTCCGTCGCCCACCATGTCGTCCTGTGTTTTGGCGATCTCAACCATCATCTTAGCTGCTGGATGTTCAACTTCTATTTCATTCAATATTGCTGCACCATCATTGGTTATCGTTATGTCGCCCAGACTGTCAATCAGCATCTTGTCCATGCCGCGCGGTCCCAAAGTAGTTCTCAGAACTTCGCCAATAATGCGGGCTGCCATGATGTTGTTTCTTTGGGCTTCTTTGCCCCTGCTTCGCGTTGTACCTTCTTTCAGAATTAGGACTGGTTGTCCCGACGATGTTGTTGTTAAGTAGGCCATACAATTCCTCCATTCAAGATTAGAATTTTTTCAATCGGAATATGGAAAAAGCCTCAGAAATATAAACTTTTACCTCAGCATAACCAAATCGGTCATTCCTGTGCGTAACAGTTTAATTTTTGACATGCAGCTTCTATACTGAGGAATCAGAAGGTTTGAACGTTTCAGTGCGGTTCTTCACAAGTTTAAGGGAGATCATTGGGAAAAGAGAGGAAATCCTAGATTTTCCAACTGCTAAAACTGTAACATTGAACACTGTTCTCAAGATGCTAGCTGAACGTTACGGCAAGAGTTTCGTTGAATACGTCTACGAAAGCGGAAGTGGTGAGGTCAAAGGTTTTCTGCAGTTTCTCGTCAACGGCAGAAGTGCATCAACTGGCAATGGGCTAAATACAGAGCTTAGAGATGGTGATGTTCTAGCCATAATACCACCAGTTGGCGGCGGCTAAAATTAAGCAAAGCGCCAGTTTCTGACGGAAAACCTTGAAATCCAAGATTGTTTGCACGCCCTTCTCAAAAATGTTTTATTTACCTGCACATATTAGAAGTTGGTGGTTCAGTTGAGTGACCGTGGAAATGTGTGGCTTGGCGCTTTTGTTGGTTTTCTAGTTATTTCCATCCTCGGATGGTGGCTTCCCGTAATCGGCCATCTGATAGGAGGATTGGTTGCGGGACTAATAGCGAGAGGGGGAGCAGGTAGAGGAGCGCTTGCTGGCTTCTTAGCTGGCATTTTTGGTGGAATAATACTTGCCATCGTATCCGTCATCGCTGGAACCCTGTTAGGCGGATCCATAGGCGGAATCATCTGGGCCTTCTTTGGTTCACTAATCGGAGCAGCAATCGGCCTAATTGTCGGAATAATAATGGGCATGTTAGGAGCCATAGTCTCAGCGATAGGCGGACTGATCGGCGGAGCAATAGCAAGATAAGACACGGCTTTTTTCAATACAGTTTTATTTTTCTAGATACAATCTTCACAATGATTACCATGAATTCTCCAGGCGAGATTCTATACCTTTCCCGAGCAGACATAGAAAAACTAAACATCTCGATAAAAGAAATCATTCGAAATGTTGAAGAAGCTTTCAATGAGAACGCAGAGGGGAGAACCGAGGTACCTCCGAAACCAGGCATACACCCGCAGAAAGATGCTTTTATCCATGCTATGCCCGCCTATCTGCCTAAGATGAACTCTGCAGGTGTCAAATGGGTAAGTGGTTTTCCGGAAAACCCTGAACGCGGATTGCCGTACATAACGGGTCTGCTTATACTGAACAGTCCTGAAACTGGTTTACCTACCTGCGTTATGGACTGCACCTGGATAACTGCTAAACGGACTGGAGCAGCGACTGCTATTGCGGCCAAGCGCTTGGCCAGAGAAGATTCAAAAACGCTTGGTATTCTGGGTTGTGGGGTTCAGGGCAGAAGCAATCTTGAAGCATTAGTAATTGAGTGCAAGAATTTGGAAGAAGTGAAAGCTTATGATGTCAACGGGAAAAACTTGGGCAGATACGCGAAGGATATGATCTCCAGATACGGAATGAAGGTGGTTCCAGTTGACTCGCCTAGAAAAGCCGTTGAAAACTGCGACATAATAGTCACCGCAGGCCCAATCCTAAAGCATCCGCACCCCGTAATTGAGGCTTCTTGGTTCAAGAACGGTGGATTCGCATGTCCCTTAGATTTTGATTCTTATTGGAAGCCAGAAGCCATGTATTCAATGGACAAGTTCTGCACTGACGACCGAGAACAGTTGGCGTATTATAGGACGCAAGGATACTTCTCCGAAGTTCCAAACGTGTATGCAGACTTGGCCGAAATTGTAAGCGGAAAGAAGCTAGGGCGCGAAAATCCCAAAGAACGTATCATGTCAATGAATTTGGGTTTAGCCATAGAAGACATGGCAGTAGCGATACTGGTTTACAACAGTGCAAAGCGAGCAGGAGTTGGAATTAAGCTCACAATGTAGAGTTCAGCTTTGCAGCATCACATAGAAAGGTAGAAACGCCTGCGACGTAAAGCAACGTGTCTTTTGTTATGCTGCCCAGAACGGTATTTTCTTTCTCATTATTTCAATGTATTCTTTCAGTGTTTCCTGTTCATCCATAGTCAATTTATCTATGAACGTGGTCTGCAATAGTTTTGCGTGCGGCTCTGGAACTTTGACAAATAAAACATCTTTTTCGAACACATGTCTGCCAACGATCGGTTTGCTCATCGACACTGCGACTTGCATCCTTTGCTGTGCTTCTGACAAGGCTTTGCCTTTATCCTGAATCTGCTCTATCTCACCGACCTCCTCGCCGTCTTCAGCTCGGATGAGCGCACACTTCGGCTTAATCTTTCCAGCTTGGACTTCCACACCGAATATTGCGGGTCTCGCTCTTCTGAAAATGTATCCCTCCAGCACTTGGACTTTGGCAGGTTTAACTAGAGCATCAAAGTCCTGCTCGAGCGTCGCATCACGTTGACGTTTGTACCAATCCAGATAATTCTCTATCACGTGGTAAATCACTTTGTCACGAAATATCTGAATGCCCTTAATCGCAGCTTCCTCTTCAGCGTCAGGCAAAACTCTGACGCCAAAAGCTAGAATCGCGCCATACAACGGTTCATGTTCTTTGACCACTGAAGCTTCAGTGACATCTCTTTTTGAAATGTCTCCAACATCAGCTCTTCTGATCGCTATATTATTTTTCTTAAGAATGTCCGCAATAGCCTCCAAAGAACCAAGCGTGTCAGTTTTCAAAATAACTCCTTCAACATCTGTAGCGACTCTGATCTTATCAATTTCTTCAGAGACAAGTTTCGCGTATTTCTCGATTTCTTCGCCATGTCGGACAGCATATAGAGGAGCGCCTGCCAAAGCTCCTTCCAAATCAGGCGCAACGATCTTAATTCCAGCGGCTGCGGAAACAGAACCCATCGAAGAAAACTTGTCTCTTGGGTCTCTGATCTCGTCCAACGGTTTAGGAACTAGAATCGCCCGAATTCGTGTCACGATAGGCTTGTCTTTGCCGCCGACGACAATAGTATCATCCTTCTGCAGAGTCCCGTCATAGATTATGGCGTTAAGTGTCAAACCTAGTCCCGGCTCTTCTTTGACTTCCAACACTGTGCCTTTAGCTTCGCCTTCGGTTATCTGCAAACGTTTCTTCAAGTACTGCTGAGTCAAACCTACGAGGGTCATGAGCAGTTCGCTTATGCCTTCTCCAGTTTTCGCGCTCACAGGCACGATTGCCACGGTTTTCGCAAAATCTTTTATGTGATCGAAACGATCTGTTTTAAATTCTAACCGTGAAAAAACTCCCATGATGTCGTAGAGTCTGTTATCCAAGTCCTGTCTGACGTATGGGTCCTGCAACTGATACGTTTTCAAAAATGGCGTGTCTGGATACGAATTCCAGCCGGGTATGCGGTCTATTTTGTTTGCTGCTACAAGAAAAGGTGTCTTGCGCGTTTTCAAAATCTCAATGCACTCGTACGTTTGAGCCTCAAAACTCCGTAGGACATCAATAACAAGAATGGCAATGTCAGCTACGCTGCCGCCTCTCTTGCGCAGATTTGCAAACGCTTCATGACCAGGCGTATCGATAATGAGTAAACCTGGGATCTCAATTTCGCCTTTAATCATCGAAAGCATAGATCCTACTAGCTGACCGATTGTTTCGACAGGAAAGAAACTTGCTCCAATGTGCTGTGTGATTCCTCCGGCTTCGCGGGATTGGACACTTGTTTTGCGTATCTTATCCAGAAGCGAAGTCTTACCGGTGTCGACATGTCCCAGCACGCAAACAATCGGTTGACGAATAGGCATCTTATCCTGTCCTCCAACAAGGCCAGACAAACTGTAATTGAATGAAGCAATTCAAAATTAATAAACTATCGTCCTAATAAACACTCAACCATCTCAACTCGAAAGACTTTAAACACTGATAATACTTCTATGTTTGAAGGTGACACTACTTGGCTTATTGTTGGAAATGCGGAGCAAAACTCAAAGACGAAGATAAATTCTGTAATGTGTGCGGCGCCTCCGTCAAAAAGGTAGTTACAGAGGAATTCTACGTTTCCGCTGACAACCTCATTGAAAAGGTCAAGAAGATACTTCATGAAGGAAACGTTACGAGAGTGATCGTAAAAGATGAGAAGGGAACAGTGATGCTTGAAATACCTGCAACAGTAGGCATTATCGGGGCAGTCATTGCTCCTTGGCTTGCAGCTCTAGGAGTAATTGCCGCTCTAGCGACAAACTGCAAGATAGTTGTCGAGAGAAGAGAATAGAAGCAACCCTTGGATCATTAACTCTAGGCATACTTGTACGAGTGAATAGCTTCCAAAGGTTACTCAATTTTCGCAATCAACAAGAACAGTCCCAGTACTAATGGAATAACACTTAGTAAGACGAAAAATCCGTAGAAATTGAACAATGCTTCTGCGCTCGTCAACGTGTAGTACGTGGCTATGCCGCCAATAAGAATCAGGAGGAGGCCAAATACTCTTTCAACTAAACTGAGTCCGAAACTGCCTTCTTCGCTCATATCACACAATTCCTTTCAAAGCGTTTGTACATAAAATGATAAACGGTTATTTTAAATTTCCCTTATTCACTTTGTCTCCTCAAGCTTCGCTGGCAAATATTCGTCCACAATGTACGTTAACCCGTATCTGCTGAAAGCCTCTTGCTCCGCCTTCTTCCTGATCTTCATGAAAGTTTGTATTTCCCTCCGCCACAACGGATCTTTATAGCGCGGGTCTCTTTGCAACTCATAAAGCCTCTTCATGTCCACCTCGTCCAGTGGATCTGTCGGCAACTTGTAATTGACGATATCAGTAGCCCAAACCCCACTCCACTTCGCATCAGGCGTATTCAACTCTCGCAAGTGCGCAGCGTTTGCAGAGCCGGAAATAATGACCATTGCTATGTGCATTCCCCACGGATCACCGTCAGTAAAAATATAAACTGGAAGGTTCAGCTCACTGCTCAATCTTCTAATGAAATGTCTTGTCGCTCTAGGTGCCTGTCCAGCCGTCAAAACAAGCAACGAATTGAATTTTCCATGGACATTTTCCTCTATGAACCTTGTGAAGAGACCGCCTTTCTCTACGGCTATAACTTTATCCGCTGTTGTTTTAACGAACTCGGACGAAGTCAAAGCTGGACCAATGAGAACGCCATCTGGATGAGAAGTCAAATTCAACGTTTTTCCTTCATAGCCAGGCACCGTATACTCTATTGTCAAGTCGCCAAAAACTGCCGAACGTTCTTCTGGGAATATATTGAAGTCTTCACGTGAGAATCCGAGGACAGTTTCTAAATCTGTTATTATGTTGTTTGATTCCTGCTGGTCTTGAAAGGTCATCTCATAAGCTTGGGCAGAATAGTAAACGTCCCTCAACGTTGAGGTTTTACGTTGAGATGTGAGTTCATTAGAGAAAAGTGCGGCCCAAGTGAGTTGCGTGAAGGGCTTTACGTGGCGGATGTTGCGGGCGCTTCGCCTCACTCTTCTATCACCCAAAATGAACTGTCTAAGCTGTTCGTCATAAGCGATGTTGTCTGTTGAGCGACTTGGCATGTCGATTGCCGGAAAATTTCCACTGTCCATCTGATCGTAGATTCTGCTTCCAAGATTCCGTAAACTTGTCAGAACCTCTTTCTTTCTTTCCACAATACTAGTTTTATGTTTCTTCTGGTCCATACTTCTTCACACTCGTCAACAATTTCTCTATGTCCGGCGGCTTCTCCTTACCAGCAAGCTGCGTCGAAAACTGAGCAATCTTTGGCAAATACTTGTTGAAGACTCCGAGCCGTTTCCGTTCCCTATCCACATGCTCTCTTTTCGACATAAAATGTTGTATATGCCGAGCAACTTCTCTCAGTCCGTTAGCTATTTCTCTTCTAACTTCAGGTCTGTCCGCAATGAATTCTTTCCCGACTGTCTTGTACGGCACTTTGGTGCTGCAAATATGCACCAGAACTGCAACGGGCATGTCAGGCATAACCTTGTACCTGCGCCAATTCATGGCTGTTATGACTCTGAGCGAAACATCGTTGGCTTCATCATATAATAACGGGATTCTGTTAGCGAAACGATAAACTAGGAACGTTCCTTTCTTGGGGATTTCTCCCCCATATGCAATTCCGACTTCGATTATGAAGGGATGACCTGCATAGGTTGCAGGTTTGCGTTGGTGAACAGTCACAAACTCGGGCTTTAACTCTTTTATGATGCCTGTCTTCAACAAATCTTCTCCTAATGGCGATAGGCAGCTTGCATCTGGCGGCAAGAAGTCTTTGAACCTCTTGAGCATGTGCATTAGTCTAACGATTTCTTCATGGGAGAGTTTTTTCGGGTTTTTGGATGGGCTTATAGTGCTAAACTCCAAAAATTTGCCGGCGGTGATTTTTCCAACTCTGTGAAAATGGTATCTCAGAAATTCAAGCATGTTCTTGTAAGGCGTTATCTGGATCAGGCGTTGTAGAAGTTCCACGTCAACGCCGTAGGGATGAGGCAAAGTCTCCTTTGGCGGAGTAGGCATTTCTTTTGTGATTCTAGTAAATCTGTAGAGTCTGCCTTTCGGATCAACAAACGTCAAGTTTGCATAAGGATTAACCATGGCAGTCTGTTTGAAGTAGTCTAGAATCTTCGGCATCGCCCTGAAGTAGTCTCCTTCAAGAGTGAACTCGACTACCGTTCCACGCCACATCTCCTTATTCATCAAGACCTTTCTGTCAACTATCAGCGGACGGTTTCTTTGAATGTCAATCATAAGTTTATACATGTAGATTTTCGGCATACCTGAACTGGAGATTATAGTGGCTGGCTGATGGGTCGTGATCTGCCCATATAATATTGCCATTTTCCCGCCTAAGCCAAACGTTCCTCTTTGTTGTTTCAACTTGTATTTCGAACCGAAAAGTATCTGTCCGAAGGCTGAAGGTATATGTCTAGGTGGAACTCCAGCACCGTTGTCTTCAACTCGCAACTTGTAAATCTGCGTGTCTTTACCGGCTTCTCCCTCATATGAAAGACGAACATAGATTTCTGGAGGTATTCTGAGGCTTTCGGCTGCGTCCAGCGAGTTCTCAACCAGCTCCCTTATGGCTACAAAAATAGCTCTAGATGGATTAGTGAAGCCCGCAATGTCTCTGTTACGATAGAAAAAGTCTGCTGCGCTTATCTCTTCGAACGTTGTCTGAGCCACTTAAGCCTCCCCGATCCCCTCGCTTTGAGCAAATTACCTCTACGTATGTTTTACCCATTCATTAATTTAACTGCCCTTTCCCAGTGAAGAGAACCTTCATTTCATATAAGGAAGAGGCAGCAGTTTTCCAATAGTCTTTACTTTAACCGTTTTAAGCAGAACCTTGCCATTTCTTGGCTTTTGCCATAACAATTCCAATTTGAGTTCTCGACAAAATCGCAAATGCACTGCAGCCCAGCACTACGAGGCTTAGGTTCGTTTCAACTCCTAACACTCATAACGACGGCTATCGCCTCAATTTTCCGATCGCCATTCAAAACAGCGTGATCAATTACACTTCTCTCAGCGCAGATGTCCAGCCCGAAAATCCGTCTATCATGCTACAGTCCTCTTGAATCTGTCAATATTCAGCAAATACCGCAACGACCACCTCAAGACCCCAAAGCGCATATGCCTTTTCCATACCCTTGGCGGAGACTTCCAGCAGCCTCTTTTGAGTTCTGCTTACATTGGTCGTGCTAACATCTCAGCGCTTCATTTCCGCAGTGAACGCATATAATAATATTCACCGATTTCCTTCTGAAACCTATCAAGTTTCGAGCCATCCTTGTTGACCCTCGGTCTCTTCGTAGCAGGATCTCTCCTAAAAGTCACATTCATCTCTTTTAGAAAAAAGTTCATCCCTTTTCTGAGGCTAGTAGGCGGACTGGTTGTCCCGCTTACACCGGGCTGTCCCGTGAAAACCATCAAGTGATCAGCTATGAAATCCTGCGTGACTACGTCGTGCTCGACTACAAATGCTGTTACATTATGATTTTCAACGACCCTTCTGATTGTACGAGCCATGTTCAAACGCTCTTCAACATCCAAGTAGGCACTCGGTTCATCAAGAAGGAAGAGTTCAGCTTTGCGCGATAGACAAGCTGCAATCGCGACTTTCTGCAATTCGCCTCCGCTCAATTCCGCCACGTTTCTATCCAACAGTAAATTGATTTTCAAAGGCTGAATTATTTCCGTGTTGTACCAACTTGAAGAGAAACTGTCTTTCGCAACGTTCAACAGAAGTTCCTGAACCGTGCCTTCATAATCTGCGGAAATATACTGTGGTTTATAGCTCACTTTCAACTCGCCAAACTTTGCCTTATCATCCGCTTCTTCAATTCCGGCCAAAATCTTGATAAAAGTGGTTTTTCCTATACCGTTCGGACCTAGAATTCCGATGACTTCTCCTCTTCTTATTTCCCCAGTATGGGCAACCAGCTTGAAATCTTTGTATGTTTTCTCGATTTGTGGCCACTGCAACAGTCTTTCGCCAGCACCGACACCTGCTGACGGCGGTTTTTCATGGAATATTATTGCTTCTTTTCTAAATCGCACGTTCTCGTCTGGAATATAGCCTTGTAAGTAGATGTTTATACCTGTTCTAACGCCGTGAACGTTAGAGACAATGCCATAGACACCGGGTTCTCCGTAGAAAATACAAATCTGGTCAGACAAATAATCAATTATCGCCAAGTCATGTTCTGTTACAACTATCGTTTTCTGATAGCTTTTCAAGCTCCGAATTGTCCTTGCCACTTCAAGTCTCTGTTTTACGTCTAAATAGCTTGACGGCTCATCGAAAAGGTAAACGTCTACTTCGCGGCATATCGTGGCAGTCACAGCCACACGCTGCAGTTCACCACCACTCAATACTTCAAGCGGTCTGTCCCAAATCTGCTTAAGGTCAAGCTGTTCTGCAATTTCGTCCAATTTCTTCCTTTCATCTACTTTTTCCAACAAGTCTCCGACATTTCCGGAAACAACCTTTGGAATTTTGTTCACATACTGTGGTTTGTGCGAGATATTAAGGCCATTCAGGCTCATTTTCTGGAAGTAATCTTGAAGCGTTGAACCTCTAAAATGCTGAATTATCTCGTTCCACTCCGGCGGATTTTCATAATTTCCAAGGTTCAACCTTGTCTCGCCTGAAAGAATCTTGAGTGTGGTCGATTTGCCTATCCCATTTTGCCCGAGTAAGCCCAGAACCATGCCAGGCGATGGTGTTGGCAGTCTGTAAAGTTTGAAAGTGTTTTCCCCGAAACGGTGACTGCAATCTTTTTCTAGTTCGTCTGGAAGGTTGACTATTGAAATGGCTGCGAAGGGACACTTCTTCACGCATATCCCACATCCCGTGCACAGTGATTCCACAATTACGGGTTTATCATTCTCAAATCTTATCGCTTCTACGCGGCTTCGGACTATTGGGCAGAAACGGTGGCATAGTCTATTGCAACGTTTCGGCTTACACTTGTCAATTTCCAACACTGCAACTCTAGTCATAGCCAAACCCGGTAATGAATGGTCTCATCTAGTGGGTTATAAACATGAACTCTTTCAGTATTGAAACTTTCCATATCTATCCGGTATCAGAAATCTTGTAACGCTCTCGCATTCAACGTTCTTCTCTATTGGATTTTCTGCTTTTTCAACTTGAGGCTTGAACTGGATATCCGCCCAAGTCAGTTACTTTGTTCCACTAGTTCTTTTTCAAGTTCTCGAGTCTGCCGTTGAAGGTTTTTTTAGGAAATTTCCACCTCGCTCTCGTTCAAGTATACATGGAGAAGCAAATGGTGTATACAAATCTTGATCTGAAAGACATTGGGCAGTCAGAAACATAGCACCAAGTAAAAGCCAATTTCAGCTAGGAAATGGAAAATAAGAAGAGGGATATCAAACATGTTTTCTCTAGTTGTGGGCATAAACCCAAAATTCATTCTGGATCTCTGCGAGCATCAGATAAAAGAAAAATCATTAAAGGCGTTTAACGCCAGTTAGAGCTTCTACCATTCTTCTTCTTCCCAATCTTCTTCTTCGCCTTCTTCTTCCTCAGCTTCTTCTTCATCTATCATTCTTCTACACCTCCTTCAAGTTTGCTTGCCTAGTGAAACAGACATGCGATATTTTAACTATCTTATTCGTCAGTTGTCGAGAATAGAAAAACAGAAAGTATGGTTATAGATAGCTTCTCAGAGAGTTTATTTCACAATTTTCGCTGTGAGGGAGACCAGCGGTTCAGACATTCCATATGCGAGGTAGGCCCAACACATATTCGGCGAATTATGTGCTGCACCAACTCTGCCATGAAGGTCAACAGCGACTAACCCCATAGAATTGTACCCTTGCGGCATTCTCTTATTAACAAGAGTTATGGCCTGTTCAACAGCCTCTTCCGCCGTTTTCCTGTTTTCCATGTAATTGCAAACAGTTTTCGCCAACACAAGCCTTATCGCTATCTCCCCAATTCCCGTTGCTGAACATGCTCCAGTTTGGTTATCCGCGTACGTGCCACATCCAATCAAAGGCGAATCTCCAATCCTTCCAGGAAGCTTCAATGGAAATCCTCCAGTGGAAGTTGCCGCTGCAACATTTCCATGCTTATCCAGTGCCACCGCACCCACTGTTTCCAGTTGAAATAGTTCTGGATAATTCTTCACTAAGCTGGCAAGTTTTGGGAGTTCAAATTTCCCGTCAGTTAAGGCTTTCTTCTGATTCTCATAATATCTTAACCTCAGCTCTGTCACCGGATTTCTTCTTTCGAGTCTACTCATCTCTGCAAGCTTTTCTGCGCCTTTTCCCACGATGAAAACGTGATCTGTTTTTTCCATGACTATTCTCGCCAAGCAAACAGGATTCTTAATGTCTGTAAGAAGCCCTACTGCACCAGCCTGCAAAGTCTTTCCATCCATAATCGATGCTTCCATTTCCGCCTTCCTCTCTAGGTTCAGGCTTGAACCATAGCCTGCATTAAATGCTCCGTCATCTTCCATGACTGCAACGGCTTCCATGACACCATCAATAGCCTCTCCGTCATTTTCTAAGACGTCAAAACCTGTTTCCGTCGCTCTCTTAACACCTGCTAAGCCAGCTTGACTCCGCTCAGCTTGCCATGTTCCTGCACCGCCATGAACAGCAATTACTGGTTTCCGTTTCCCACTCAATGATTTAATCCTCCAAACTTAGACCAGAGTAGTGAACTTCCACAACCCGCGATTTAAGCCTAATGTCCCAGAACATCAAAATAAATAAATCTCTCCTTAGAACATAGTTCTAAGGGATGATGTGAGGCGACGGCTAGGAGCTAGCAAGCTGTGAAAAAAGCCACTAACCTGCACTGACCATTTTGACCATCGTCTCTACCCCTAAATCACTGTGTTGTTGACGTTAATTCCTAGAAAGTAGAGTCCTTTTTGGGACAAAGGCATTCGATTCACCCTTTGTTTTTGCCAGTTTTTAAATATGATTCCACACAAATGCAATCTAGTGAGGAAGGAATAGTGCTCAAAGACTTCAATATTCTGGCCACGACATCACGAGGAAATGAACGTGACGCTTGTTCCGAGCTTCAGTTCTTGCTAGAAATAATAGGTGATTCTTCGCCGACCATTAAGAAAACTGGCATTTCTGGTTTAATTGCTGCCAAAACAGCCTTGAATCCTTTTGAAACAATAGCAAAATTCCGCAAGATCTTGCATGAACGTCCTTATGAATTTCGTTACATGCTCAGAATACTTCCAATTGAGAAGATCGCCCCCACAAAACTGGAAGAGATCCAAAATGCCGTCATTGAGCTTAGCTCGAAAATAGGAAAAGAAGAAACCTTTCGAGTCACAGTTGAGAAACGTTTCACGGCAGTTCCAACGCATGACCTAATAGAAGCTGCTGCAACAAACATCCACAGAAAAGTCAACCTGGAAAAACCTGACAAAATCCTGCTGGTTGAAGTCGTTGGTGCATTAACAGGAGTTTCCTTGGTAAAGCCCGAGGATGTTTTGTCTGTCTTGAAGGAGAAGCTACTCTGATCTAGCCGTGAGTAGCCAGCAGAGCTACTCGTTCAATTACAAGATCAACCAAAGCCTTTTTCAGATTACCTTTTTCTGTAACAGTCTCAAGTTCTACATCTGAAATTCCGAAGATCTTTTGGATTGCTTTCATTTTTCTTTCTGATATTTCGAGAACGCCGTCATCTTGTTGTGCGTCAATATTCTTTGTAACTCTTGCCAAGTATGATTTTGCAGTTCCGGATTTTTCTCCAAGTATCAAAATTACAATGCTTGATGAATCTGCCTTGATTCCCACAAGTTGTGTGGCCTTTTGAATTTGATGTTGAGCAGAGGCGAACAGCATAATTTCCATCGCAAGGCTGTTCGAAATATTACTGCTTTTTCTAAATCTTGTCAGTGCATTCAGAGTTGCAAAGTACAGGTGTTGCCATGTAGCCACGACTTCCGCGTCAAAGACCTGGACTTCTATATCTGACGGTTTCTCGTTGCGAATCTGCATAAGAAACTTTTCGACATTCCTGACTTTGGCTCCTCTGAAGCCGGCTATCGTGATATATTTCCCAAATTCTTCAATGTGTTTTAGCAATTCCTTTCCTCGGCTATCTTTTCTATGAATCTCTTAACAAGGTCGAAAATTATTCTTGAACCTGTAGGTTTCTTGAGTTCCAATATCATCGCGCTTTTTTCCCTATTCTGACAAACAAAACTGTTTATTGAGAACTATTGAAGTTTAAAGATTCTTGTTCATTCCAAGCATCTCGAGGTGCTGCAATGATTTTTAATGCGTTTTTTCACGTTATCCTGTTCTTGGCGATAGAAAATGTTAAAAGGGATATGACACATTACAATGAAAACCAGAGTTGAAGAAAAGATGAAAAAGCTAAATGTGGTACTCTCGGCTTTGATGGCGACAGTTTTGCTGGCAGCTATTGCTCCTGCACATGCCGCAACTCTTGACTATAACTGGCTTTCGCCGCTTAAGAACAATGACTATGATGGTTTCTACGGAGACGATGTTACTGGATACGAAACGTTGACTAGTGCATCATTGGTGGTCAATGTCTTAAATGGATATTCGGGGAACACAACCATGAATGTGACTGCTGTGAAAGTCTGGTTTGATTGGGGAGTCAATTACACTTCAGACACTAACTTGTTTAACCAAACTAGTCCATTTGTATTGAATACAGCGCAGTCACACGTTTTCACGGTAAATGTTAACTTTCCTGATACGACTACTGCATCTAACCTCGTGTTGCATTCTTACAAGATATTCATTGATGAAGTCAACGCTACTTCTGCGCCCCAACTTGTGTTTGGTAGCTCCTATGGTCCATACACAAGCTTTGCAGTCTTCTCAACAACGCAAGCCCAAGCCATAGGACTAGTACGCGATATAGGAAAATACACTGCGACTACCTTCCCCTTCATGACTACCAAGGGAAGACAGCTACTTCAGCAGGCCCAATTCACCAAAACCCAAGGAGACGACGCATACGATAAAGGTGACTTCACCGGAGCAGTAACCTTCTACGAAAATGCTACAAGCCTCTATGATGCCGCATGGGGTAACGAAACTGCAAAAACAACAGCATTCGAAGATGCCTTTCTGAACTTAGTCAACAGTGGCCAAAACGTTCTTAACATGATGGGAGTCGGATATGCGCTGTTTGGCATAGGCTTCCTGTTCATGGGCATAGGCGTCGTGGTCTACTTAGTGAGAAAATCTGGGCAGCCGAAAGCTCAGCCACAATAAACTGAAAAAACTTCTCTTTTTTCCCTTTTTTATCGAAATATACTTATCTATTATTTGCATCTCTCATTGGAACAAGGCGGATGCAACATGATTGAGGTTGTCGAGTGTATTCCGAACTTCAGCACTTCCGATCCGAAAGTTGTCGAGTTGATTCTTGAAGAAGTGAAGAAAACCAAGAACGTCTTTTTATTAGACTACACTTTTGACAATTACTATAACCGACTTGTGGTTTCGTTTGTGGGTGACAAAGAATCTGTACTTGAGGCAGCTCTAAACTCAGCTTCAACGGCTATCGATGCCATCGACATGCGTAACCACAAGGGTCAACATCCCCGTATAGGAGCTGTCGACATTGTTCCGTTCATACCAATAAAGAACGTCGCAATGGCTGATTGCGTTGAGCTTGCAGAGAAATTTGGACAAACACTGGCAGAGAAATGCGGAGTGCCAGTTTATCTATATGGTGAAGCCCAGTCTAGACCTGAGCGACGCGACCTAGATTGGATTCGGGAGGGCGAGTATGAGCGGCTCTCTGAAATGATTGTCAAACCTGAGCGCAAACCTGATTTTGGTCCTGTTGAGTTTAACGCAAAAGCCGGTGCCGCCGTGACAGGTGCAAGGAAAGTTATGGCTGGGTTCAACGTGAATCTAGGCACTAGCGATTTGAAGATTGCTAAGAAAATTGCGAAGGCTTTACATGCTGGCAAGGGCGGATTCTCAAATGTTAAAGCCATGGCGGCGTTTGTTCCTGAAAAAAACATTGCACAGATCGGTATGAGTATTCATGATTTTGAGAAAACTCCCCTCTACCGTGTTTTTGAGTTGCTGAAAATGGAATGCTCACGCTACAACGTGCCTATATTAGGTTCAGAATTCTGTGGCATGGCCCCTTTGAAGGCGGTTATTGACGTGGCTTCGTACTATCTGAAGATTGACAACTTGACTGAAGAACGTGTACTGGAAATCGCCATAAACGACGCTGTCGAGAAAAGGAGTGTACTAGAATGAGCTTCTCCTTAAGATGGCTAGGACATGCCAGTTTCCGTGTTAAGGCAGAGGGAAAAGCCATTTACATAGACCCGTACGAGGGCGACTACTCTGAGAAAGCTGATCTGATACTTGTCACACATTCGCATCATGATCACTGCGACATAGAAAAAATAAGGAAAATCCGCAAGCCCGACACGATTGTGGTAGCTCCTGAAGATTGTGTTTCGAAAATTGGTGGTAGGGTCAAGCTGATCAAAGCTGGGCAGGAGATAACTTTCGGAAGAATAAAAATTAAGGCGGTTGAGTCTTATAATATCAAGCGTTTCAAGTCGCCTGGTAACCCGTTCCATCCAAAAGGATTTGGCATAGGTTACTTGATAACTTTCGAAGAGAAGACAGTTTACCATGCTGGAGACTCGGATTTTGTTCCTGAAATGGAACACCTTAGAACCGTAGATGTTGCTCTGCTTCCAAGCGGCGGAACTTACACGATGGATAACCCCGAGGCTGCTGAAGCTGCGATAGCTATTAACCCTAGAATTGCCATTCCAATACATCGATGGAATACTAATCCAGAGGAATTCAAAAAGAAAGTGGAAGCTAGGTCAAAGATCAAGATTGTTGTTTTGCCTGTTTGTGAAGAGTTTCAAGTGGTCTGATAATGTCTTCAGGTCAAAAGCGTGTCAAGCGTGAAACGAGAGAAAAAGCAGACATAATCATCGTAAATGCCAATGAGCTCGTCACCGTTGCTGGAGGCAGTCAGAAGCCATTCGTCGGCCACCAGATGCGGGAACTTGGGGTTATTCGTGATGGTGGATTAGTTATCAAGGATGGTAAAATAATCGCTGTTGGCAAAACCTCTGATGTTGTAAGAAATTTCAAAGCCGAAAATATGATCAACGCCAACGGAAAAACTGTCTTGCCTGGTTTTGTTGATGCACATACACATTTTGTTTTTGCCGGTTCGCGTGAAGACGAGTTTCAGATGCGCGTTGAGGGAGCTTCATACTTGGAGATTCTTGGTGCTGGTGGCGGCATCTTGAAAACCGTTAAAGACACGCGGAAGGCAAGTGTTGAGAAGCTAGTAGAGATTGGTCTTGAAACACTTGATGTCATGTTGGCGCACGGAACGACCACCATAGAAGCCAAGAGTGGTTATGGTTTGACCACTAAGGACGAGTTGAAAATCTTGGAGGTTGCTAGACGCTTGAACCAACTGCATAGTGTGGACGCTGTCTCAACTTTTCTAGGTGCCCATGCAATTCCACATGAATTTAAGGGCAACACACAGGGATATGTTTGTTTGGTTGTTGAGGAGATGATTCCAAAGGTGGCTGAAAAGGGACTGGCTGAATTCTGCGACGTTTTCTGTGAAAAAGGCGTATTTAGTCTGGAACAGAGCAGGCGTATTCTAACTGTTGGCAAGAAGTATGGTCTGAAGCCCAAGATTCACGCTGACGAGATGAGTACGCTTGGCGGTGCGGAGCTTGCAGCAGACGTTGAGGCTCTCTCTGCTGAGCACTTGCTCTTTTCATCCGCTGAAGGGATAAAGGCCATGGCTGAGAAGGATGTGGTTGCGGTTTTGTTACCTGCTGCCGCTTTCAGCTTAATGATTGGACGTTATGCTGATGCTAGGCTGATGATTGATTCGGGTGTTCCTATAGCTTTGGGATCGGATTTTAACCCCAGTTGTTGGATTGAGAACATGCAGCTAGTAATTGCTCTTGCGTGTCATTTTATGAAACTGACCTCGGCCGAGGCTATTGTCGCTTCAACAATTAACGCTGCCCATGCTATAGGGCGGGCTGGCGAGATTGGCAGTTTAGAAGTCGGCAAGAAGGCCGATGTTGCAGTTTTGGATGTGCCCAATCACAAATTCCTTGGTTACAGTTTTGGTTCAAATCTTGTGGATAAGGTTATCAAAAATGGGCGGATGGTTGTTGACCGCGAAAAGTCAGAGGAGCATGTGTTTCTAAGCGAGACAGACTGAAAGGTTTTCCTCGTTGCATGTTTGGTATGGTTTGGCAAAGAATTAAAGTGTGTTCATCCACTTCTGGTTTTGTGGTGAGCGGATTTGGGTAGGTTCAAGGTTAAAAAACCTGTTCGATGCTTGGTTGGTTCAGAACTACATTGTAAGAACTGGCAGATTGAAGGTGTTCTGCGTATGCTTTGTCATGTTTTAGATCCAGAAGTAGCGAAGAACCCCGAGCGTCTTATAATATACGGGGGTACAGGCAAGGCCGCACGAAATTGGGAATGTTTTGATAAGATCGTTGAGACTTTGACGGAGCTTGAGCCGGATGAAACTATACTTGTTCAGAGTGGTAAGCCTGTGGCTGTTTTCAAGACGCACGAGTGGGCACCCAGAGTTTTGATTGTCAATGCTTTGCTAGTTCCGAAGTGGGCGAATTGGGATTATTTCCTTGAGTTGGAACAGAAAGGTCTGACTATGTATGGACAGATGACGGCTGGTTCGTGGGCTTACATTGGTACACAGGGCATTTTGCAGGGCACTTATGAGACTTTGGCAGCTGTTGGGAAAGAGCATTTCGGCGGCTCCTTGCGTGGACGGTTTGTTTTGACGGCTGGTTTGGGGGAAATGGGCGGAGCCCAGCCTTTAGCAGTCACCATGAATGATGGTGTGGCCTTGGTTGTTGAAATTGACAAGTGGGCGATTGAGCGGAGACTCAAGCACAAGTATCTGGAAATGTGGACTGACAGCTTGGATAAGGCCGTAAAACTGGTGATGGAAGCTAAGCTGAAGGGTATTTCACGCAGTGTAGGTTTATTGGGCAATGCGGCTGAAGTGTATCCAGAGTTTCTCAAGCATGGCATAATCCCAGACGTTGTGACTGATCAGACCAGTGCACATGACGCGTTGAATGGTTATTATCCTGCAGGTTTTGGCAAGGAAGAGGCAGATGAGCTTAGGAAGCGTAATCCCAAGGAGTATGTGCATCATTCGATGGAGAGCATGCACGTTCAGGTTGAAGCTATGGTTGGGATGATGCGAAAAGGTGCGGTGACGTTTGATTATGGAAACAATCTGCGTCAACAAGCCTACGATGCCGGCTTCAAGGAAGCTTTTGCCTATCCCGGGTTTGTGCAGCGATACGTGAGGCCTTTATTCTGTGAGGGTAAAGGACCTTTCCGCTGGGCTTCACTCGTGGGCAGCAAAGAGGACATTTTCAAGCTTGATGACGTGATTTTGAAGGAATTTTCATACAATACCGAGTTGTGCAGGTGGATAAGAAAGGCCAAGGAACAGGTGAGGTTTCAAGGTTTGCCTGCGCGGGTTTGTTGGCTCGGCTTCGGTGAAAGGGCACGGTTTGGCAAGATCATAAACGATTTGGTTGCAAGTAGCGAGCTTAGTGGGCCTGTTTGGATCGGGCGAGATCATCTTGATGGCGGCAGCGTGGCTTCGCCGAATCGGGAGACAGAAAACATGAAGGATGGTAGTGATGCGATTGCAGACTGGCCAATTCTTAATGCCTTGCTGAATGCCGTGGCTGGGGCTACGTGGGTCAGCGTACATCACGGCGGAGGAGTAGGCATAGGCTACAGTATACACGCAGGAATGTGTTTAGTAGCAGATGGCACAAAAGAAGCAGAAAAGCGCATAACCACCGTTCTAACAACAGACCCCGGAACAGCAGTAGTAAGACATGCAGATGCAGGATACGAAAAAGCACAAGATGTAGCAAAACAAAAGCAAATTAAAATGCCCATGTTGAGAAAGTGAAACGGAAACAAAATGCTTCAGACACCTATCAGGAAACATGGGTAATCTGACAGCCCTCGCACTGAATATTTTCAGGTCTTATACTTTTCTTGTTTAGCAACCTTT
The DNA here is from genome assembly GCA_964355725.1 of uncultured Candidatus Bathyarchaeia archaeon. Lineage (GTDB taxonomy): Archaea > Thermoproteota > Bathyarchaeia > Bathyarchaeales > Bathycorpusculaceae > CAYHEV01. The sequence goes on from CAYHEV010000016.1 coordinate 21,194, forward strand.
CGGCGAACCTGTTCCGAGTCTCTGCTTGACATATGAATTACATAAGGCCCACAATAAAGCCCACGTCTACCAACCATATTTCTGTTAGCCGATGGCGTCAATCTCTCTTATATTAGATCAGTCTATTCACTACTTGTGTCTTGGTGCTGTAAAGATTTTTATCATAACAAAACGTAAACATGTCAAGTTGGAATGGTGTTTGCCTTGAAACATGTGGCTGCTTGTGGCATCTGTTGTGATGTCTGCGAAATGAACAAGAAGTTTGGTTGCGTCTGCAGCTCCGGAGTTGAAGACATAGCCAAGGAGAAAGTTGAAACCAAATGGAGCGGAAAAGGCGTCTTATGTGTAGTTTTAGATTGCGCTGTGAAACACGGTGTCGCCCACTGCATGCGAGACTGTTCAGAATTTCCCTGCCAGAAATATTTCGAATGGTGTTTCCCCTACGGAAAAGATTACTTGAAGATGCACATAGAAAAAAGTAAACACGAAAAGCCAAAATAAAAAAAATCTTCGGTTTAGTCAGTTCTGTGGCACCGAGAATTTCGAAGACTCTTGTTATCCAGAAACCACACAGAAACCTGATCTGTTTACAGCGGGGCTGGATCTTATGGACTAGAGAGGAACTGCCCTATAGTTTGCCGGGAAAAAAGGCAACGCAAGAGCTGCAACTAAAAAAGAGGATGTAAGGTGTTCTTAGTATGGGGGCATTCCACCCGGCGGCATAGGTGGTCCTTTACCACCGCCCTTTGAAGCGATCAAATCATCAATCTTCAAGATCATGTTCGCTGCTTCAGTAGCGGACTTTACAACCTGTTGCTTGACTCGCAATGGCTCAACAACCTTCATTTCCAGCATGTCTTTGATCTTGCCGCTGAAAACGTCTACGCCGTAAGTTGCTGAATCACCGTTTTCATGTTTAGCTCTTAAGGCAACCATAATATCAATAGGATCCAAGCCTGCATTCTCTGCCAGCGTCAAAGGAATTGCTTCTATGGCATCAGCAAAGACTTCAATAGCTAGCTGTTCTCGCCCACCAACCTTAACCGCATAATCGCGTAACTGTCTTGCAACTTCCGCTTCAGGTGCACCGCCACCAGCAACAATTTTGCCATCCTCGATAGTGTTTCTTACCACGCACAACGCATCGTGAAGCGAACGCTCGGCTTCATCAATAACATGACTTGTTCCGCCCCTGATAACAATAGTTACAGCTTTCGGGTTTTTGCATTCTCTTACATAGACCAGTTTATCATCGCCAATTTTGACTTCCTCAACAATCTTCGCCTTTCCAAGTACATCAGCAGTCAGATCTTTGGAACTTGCCATGATCTTGCCACCAGTAGCCATCACCATCTTCTCCATGTCACCGCTGCTCAAGCTTTTTACAGCCAAAATACCGTTCTTCGCTAGAAAATGCAAAACTACGTCATCAATGCCTTTCTCGCAGAAAACAACATTCGCACCGCTCTTCACTATTTGATCAACCATCTCCTTCAACATACGCTCTTCCTCATCCAAGAAGAGTTTCATCTGATCTGGACTTTCGATGTTTATTTTTGCGTTGAACTCTGTTTTCTCGATCTCCAGCTTCGCATTCAACAGTGCAATCTTTGCGTTCTCGACGATCTTTGGCATCTGCGGATGAGCAACTTCCTTATCAAGAACCATGCCCTTGACAAGCTCAGTTTCGTCCAAGCTTTTGCCATGCTTCTTCAAAACTTTAATCAAATCAATGTCCGCCTTAATCTTTCCATCCTTTTCCTCTGCAACCTGCTTGACAGCTTTCACAGTTAGCTTCGAGAAGTGTTCTTTTGCTACCTCTATGCCCTTGGTCTCAATGGAGGTTGTGGCAACTTCTATGAGTCGTTTCTCATCATCAATGTCTACTGGAATGGCTATTTTTTCCAGCACTTCCTGAGCCTTGTCACTTGCCTTCTTAAAGCCATCAATAATCACAGTTGGATGAATATTCTGATTCAGCAAGTTTTCAGCCTTGTTGAGTAGTTCGCCAGCCAAAACCACAGCCGTAGTTGTTCCATCACCAACCTCATTATCCTGAGTTTTTGCAACTTCAACCAGCATCTTGGCTGCCGGGTGCTGCACGTCAAGTTCCTTCATGATCGTCGCGCCGTCATTAGTAATGGCAACATCGCCGAAACTGCTTACCAACATCTTATCCATTCCAAGCGGCCCTAACGATGTCTTCACGGTTTCAGCTATGATTTTTGCAGCCATAATGTTGTTTCTTTGCGCTTCTTTTCCTGTCGTGCGACCTGTTCCTTCTTTCAATACTAGTACAGGGATTCTTTCGGAAGTTCCTTCAGACATTTTATATCACGCATCCTACACTCTGTCACATTTATATTGAATTTCAATGAAAGTAACGCAAGAATTCGCTTCATATAAATTTTTCTAACAAGCTCTAATGATATTATATCCTGAAGCCTTACGAAGTCTATTCATAACAGCCAAACCTAAACCTTCAGAAGGTACTCCCTCAGCAATTATGATATCGACTTTACGAGCATCGAACTCCCTCAAAAGCCTAAACAAGTTTCTGGCAAAACTAGCCAAATCGCCTCTGCTTCCAAGAGACTTCACAACCCCCACCTCATAACGCTCAACAGTTTCATCAGTAGCTAGGACTCCAACCTTTTTACTACGTTTAATGTAGAAATTAGCTAATTCATTCACTTTAACTGCAACTGCTGGCAAATCACCTTCCACAACAATCACAACTGCGTTCGGTGCATAATGTTTATGTTTCAAACCTGGCGAACACACCTTCTCCAAAGGCAACGCTTTGTCGGCAACGGCAGCTGGGTTAAGCTCCACTTTGCCAATAGCCTTCCTCAAAACTTCATATGGTGTTCCTCCAGGGCGGAGAATTTGCGGCGGATTAACGGTCATGTCCAGAACTGTAGATTCCACTCCTATACGGGTGGGACCTGCGTCCAAAACCGCATCTATTCTTCCATCGAGGTCATCCAATACATGTTTAGCTGTTGTTGGGCTAGGTCTTCCCGCGAGGTTTGCACTTGGCGCTGCTATTGGACAACGGCTTTCTTTTATCAAGGCCAGAGCGACATTATGTTTGGGCATTCTGATAGCCACAGTATCTAGACCGGCAACCGTTACGTCCGGCACAATTTCCGAACGCTCAAAAATCAATGTTAAAGGTCCAGGCCAAAACTCTTTCATCAGTTTTTCAGCTTTGCGCGGGATCTTCTTGGCCAGTTTACGAATATCTTGCAGAGCACTTATGTGCACTATTGGTGGGTTGTCAAGCGGGCGTTTTTTTGCTTTGAAAAGATCTGAAACAGCTTTTTGGTTCAATGCGTCTGCTCCTAAGCCATAAACAGTTTCTGTTGGGAAAGCCACTAGACCACCTCTTTTGATTAAATCTGCTGCTATTCGTATCTTTTCCATTTCTGGTTTTTGCGAATCAACTTTCAAGACTGAGGTTCTCTTCATCAGTAATGGCGTCCGTAAAGCTTGACACACTTTGTAATCATACTCTCTCATTTATTGTGTTTCCTATCAAACATCATGGTAGTGCTTTTGCACAAAAAACGATAACTCTGCTGCTTTCGTTAATCGTAATCACAATCGTTCAGTCGCTAGTATGGACATTAATAATACCCAAGAACTGAGGAGCTGTTAATTTTGTCAGACGACATAGTAGTCTATGACTTTTTTCATGCTTTTCGGCGTAGTCTGCATTGCAGCTAGTTGCTTAAGTATTTTTATCATTTGAGGCTGGAAACGAGCTATATCGGTCAATGTCACCAAGCCAACTAGGCGTTTTCCATCAACAACTGGCAACTTCTTGATCTTCATTTGGAACATCATTTTTACAGCTTCTTCCAGTTCCATATCAGGTTCAACTACAACAAGCGGGCTCGTCATAATATCTTTCACCTTAGTCCTATTAGCATCCTTAGCCTCTGCCACTACTCTCTTCAAAAGATCTCTTTCGGTTATTATACCTACAGCTTTTCCTTTTCTAACTGCAATCAAACAACCAATCTCAAATTTGTTCATTATGTCGGCTGCTTCTTTAGTTGTTGACTCGTCGTCGAGCGTTATTACTTCTTTCACCATCACGTCCTCGACTTTCAATGACATGCTACTTTCCTTTTCTTCTTTACTAAGCGTCAATAAAATCACCGACTCCTCTATTTTCTAAAGACCTGATATATAAACTGGTGTGCGGAAGATTTGCACTCACAGACAATGCAGTTTGCGAGAAATTGCTTCAGCGCGTTTGTCAGCAGGGATCTTCGCACGCTCAAACTTCTCTTTTGGCTTCGCAAAAGGCATAGTGGCGTCAACACCCACTTTAGTTGTTGATCCGGTCTCCTGATCCGCCGAGGAGTCCAAAGTTGAACCCCGCGCGTTCTTGATCTTGATGAGGTCTTCGCTGGCTTGAAAACGGGTCGCAACTGCCCACTCTACATCCGAAGGATTAAACACATCAATGTCAGAATCCACAACCACTGCATGTTTCAAACTTGGATGCGCCGCGAAAGCAGCTAGCAACGCGTTTTTTCCATCACCGTCAAGCTGTTTCTCAATTGATACTACTGCGTGAAGCCATCCACACCCACCTGCTGAAAGGTTAACCGCATAAACTTTCGGCACGACCTTCGAGACACTATCCCAAATCAATGTTTCATGAGGTAAACCCATTAGAAGCCTATGCTCCGCTCCAGATGGCAATAATGCATGATACACATAATCATCACGACGCATAATACCCACAACTTCCACAACCGGCTGCTTTCTCTGGACGTCATATGTCCCAGTAACATCAACAAAAGGTCCCTCAACAACTTGTTTCGTTGCAGAAATTCTGCCCTCCAAAACTAACTCAGCCTCCGCTGGGGCACAAGCATGTACGTGCTTGCACTCAATTAACTGAAGTCTATCATTCAACAAGGCATTCGCCACGTCAAACTCACTAGTACCAAAAGAAACAGGCGAAGAAGCAGCTAACAACACGGCCGGATGAACACCAATGGAAACTGACACATCCAAATCCCTGCGAGCTTCCTTTGCTGCACTCCACAACTCAAAAAGGTGCCGCGGAACCAAACGAATCGCCAAGTGGGTTCTATCCAGAATCTGAAGACGATGAACTGACACATTCTCAATTTCCCCATCAACACTCTTTGCATGAATAACCGCTGAAGTAATATAAGGACCAGCATCCTTCTCAAAATGTGTTAAAACGGGAATCCTAGATAAGTCGACATTTCCTTGCATGATCTCTTTGACCGCGCCATCTTCCACAATCTTCGGCTTCCTTGGAGAACGCCAAGCTCCGATTAGTTTTTCATAAAGTGCGTCCCTGCCGGTGTCAACAGCCGTGCAAATCCTCTTCCGAGTTCCACAAATATTGGCAACAATATTTGCATCATAGTTTTTCACCTTTTCGAACAGAAGAATTGGGCATTCGTCGTCAAAACTCTTCACAATCTGTGAAATCTGGAAGTTTACGGACACTTCGTCTTTCACATGCAAAACTTCGTTTTCTTTTTCCATCTGCTCAAGGAATTCTCTAATGCTCATGTCATTGTTCCCTCTTTTTCCCTTTCGAAGTGGACAACTCTTTCAACCAATTGCTTAAGAAGCGACTGAGCTTGCATCTCGTCGGTTGACTCCAAATAAACAGAAACCAGAGCAATTTTCTCTTTCATTGCAGCCAAATACTCCGCAAACATGCGAGCTGAAATTGCGTTCTTATCACCTAGGAGAACGGACGAGGATGGTGTTCCAAGCAAATCTTTCGGTTTAGGCACGGCAATCGCAAGCGTTCCAAGCTTGTCCTCACGTTCACTAAGCAAGATTAAACATGAATTCTTTGCTTCCACGTATACCGCTAGAAAATGTTTATTTTGGTCGATTATTTCATCTTTGACAACTTTTGCACGTTCCATTCCCAGATCTCCATCGCTTATTAATAGCTTCATCCATTCACTATTTATCGTTTTCAAAAGGCGATACACTAGATGGCT
>CAYHEV010000017.1:0-26564 GCA_964355725.1 uncultured Candidatus Bathyarchaeia archaeon
AGAGAATTGTGCTCTTACATCATTTCTTTCTTACTCATAACGGTGACGCTGAGCATCCTTGACGCGCACTCGGTCACAGTTGAGATTGGAAAAGTATGATATTATATCCGTTCGAGTGGAGATATCTCCCGACAACGGACATCCTACGTCTGATTTCTCGCTTTCTCCAAGAATCAACGGGTCAAACTTGCTTAAAAACCATGATAGAACATTCTCATAGAATGCTTTTATACTATTAGGTTTACTATCATCTTAGGTGATGTTATGAAGAAATCGATCTGTGAATGTCCGACTTGCTCCTACAAGTGGACGGTCAGAGTTGAGAATCCTAAAGAGTGCCCAAGATGCAAAAGAAGGCTTGATAGCTGGGGTTCAAAGCTGAAAATCGAAACCAAAGAGATTCATGACGCAGATGAACGGGAGAAATTCAGAAGAGAACTAGCCAAGTGGAACATAGAGCATCCTTTTCCATAAGCGAGATTCAGCTATAACTTTTCCGCAAAACCAAAAACTCGCTTAAAAGAACTAATAGAAGAATGCTCTAGTCTTTCTTGGCGAATTGGCTTAGTGTTTGTTGCTCGTGTCTTATTTTGGCTGACAAGTTAGCAAGTTTGTCGATTTCACTCGCTTCTATCGTTTTCTTGTTGCTGTTCTTCTCATAGAACGATAGAAACGCATCGTAGAAGATGAAATTCCATCCATTTCATTTCAGTACCTTTTTTGCCGATTGATGATTTGCGAAATAATTCCAGACATGTATAGACCCCCTGTTGATACAAAGCATAAGCCTATCCCTACGGTTAGCGAATCGTTTTATTTTGTGCTTCAAATACTGTATAAGAGAAGATCAGATTACTGTGATTTGATGTGTAAAGAATCCATTTGCATCAAGGTTCCGAAAAGTTGTGGGGAGAAAACCATAATCCTAGCTAACAAGCTGGGAATCGTCAATAGGGAATTGGAGATTCAAAGCGACGCAGATTTTGTTCGTATTCCCATTGTTCGCCAGCCACAAGAAAGCGAACTGGAAAAGCTTAGAGAGAATATGCCACAATTCGAAGTGTTGATACATGTTTTTCAGGAAAAGAAAAAGCGAGCGAAGACACTTGTTGAACTACTTGAGGACAAACTTCCTTCCCATCTGTTAGTAAGTCTACCACGAGCAGTGGACTTTGTTGGAGACATAGCCATAGTTGAAGTTCCACCTGAACTTGACGAATATAAGAAAGTCATCGGCCAAGCAATTTTGAAAGTGCACGAAAATGTGCGGACTGTGCTTGCAAAGGCAGGTATTGTTAGCGGCCTTCACCGAGTGCGGGAGTTCAATGTAGTTGCTGGTGAACCTAAGACTGAAACCATACATAAAGAGTATGGTTGCCAATATTACGTGGATTTGGCGAAAGCCTACTTTTCACCGCGACTCTCCTATGAACATAAACGAGTTGCATCCCTCGTTAAGGAGGGCGAGACTGTCGTGGACTTGTTTGCTGGTGTTGGCCCTTTTGCAGTCCTAATTGCGAAGCTTCATGAAGACGTCAAGGTTTACGCTGTAGACGTGAATCCGTCTGCAGTCGAGTTTCTGAAGAGAAATGTTCGGCTTAACAGAGTAGATGAAAAGGTTCATCCAGTTTTAGGAGACGCGAGACAAGTTGTCAAGAAAAGACTTGCAGGCGTTACAGATCGGGTGATCATGAATCTACCCGAAAAAGCCCTAGAGTTCGTAGATGTTGCATGCGAAGCACTGAAACCGGAAGGCGGCGTAGTGCACTTCTACAGCTTTGTTAGGGAATCTGATTTGCTAAAGGAAACAAAGCTTCATTTTGTGGAGACCGTTGAAAAATCTGGAAGAAGAGTTGAACAGTTCTTGTATTCTAGGTTTGTGCGTGAAACAGCTCCTTACGAGTGGCAAGCCGTCTTGGACGCAAAAATCCGTTAGATCCCTACTGCCAAAGTGATCTTCACTTTCTGTTCTGGATTTTGAAGTTTCTCCACCAATCTTCTTGACAGGTCGTATGCGGCTTTGTCTGCTTGAATAGCCAATGTCCGATCAGAAATGTACCTGCTTTTTCTTACAACAATGTCCGTAGGATGTGTCAAAATCAGAAGTGGATCTCCGATGGCATTTATTGTTTCCGAAGTTCCATCAGCTTCAATCAATATGATTAGTCTACCGTTTTCCCTGCATAAGCTCTCTTTGAAATCACTGCTTAGATCCGCTATGGCTTTGTCTGCTGCTACTGCGATTATGCAGTCGCCTTTCTTTGATAGATGTTCTTCCTTGGTGATCTCAAGTGTCGTTCTGTTAGTCGATAGAATGTTTTCATGCCCGCGTGCCAAAATTGTTTCGGTAAACATAATGTCGACCTATTCTCTTGTTGTCTATTCAAGAATCTCTATCGAATCGACTTTCCCGTCGCCATCCAAATCAAGCCCTTGGATAACCTTTGCGAAAGTGTCCTCGCCATCATAGTCTTTCAAGGTTTTCTCCCAATAATTTGTCAAAGCTAGAACACAAGCTTTCGTGCCGACGGCCTTATTTCCTGCCAAAACCAAAATCCGCTTAGTTTCATCCCACGGGTTCACAATCTTCGCTATGAGTCCAACAACATCCGCCGTGTAAACACTTCCTGTTTTCCTGGACACTAAGCCGCCAAACATGAAGCCATTCTCCGAAGGCTGCATGTTAAACCTTATCGGCAAATAATCATTAACTTCCTGCGTCAGAAGGTTTGTGCCAGGTCCCCCCACGAGGATGAGATTGTTCTTTTCCTCTTTTTCTGCCTTAACATCCACGTCAAGTTTTATAGCGAATTCTTCAGGCATCTTGGCAAATTGCCCAAGAAAGAACGTCAAATGCGAGGCGTAGTGACCGTCTCTGGCGCTTGTTCTGAATGGTCCGTGCGGTGTAGGGCTGCCAACCACGATTTTTGCTTCGAACATACTGTTTCCGTTGATGAACTCTCTGAAGAATTTGTTGATATGCTCGTTCAAGCCTAAAAGCGATAGTCCTTGTATCAATCTGTATTCCCGCGGAAGCTCTATTCCAAACGCTGGTGACGTAGCTTTGTAGTACTTCGCTGTGGCACCTTTCTTCTCTTCTTCTCTGACGACGGTTATAGCTCCTGCTTTCGCCAACTTCCTTATGTGGTAATAGACTTTTTGTTCGTGAACTTGGAGTTTTCTGGCTATCTCCAAAGGGTACATCTCTCTTTCGGAAAGCATTCCAAGAATGACCCAGCTCAACTTGTCCAAGATCATCTTCAATTTCTGCGGATCCCTAACTATCGAAATCTCCTTAACTTTCTGCGTTTTGTCTTCTTCGGAGAGAAGCCACTTCTTATTCATAGTTGTTCGCAAGCATAGAACCCTCATCCATTATAAAAATTTTTATAATATTCGCCAGAAAAAGAATCCAAGTTCACGACGAACTCTGCCATAACAGCAGAAACACTTTGAGAACTTCTTTTAGAAGTGAAGAATTTCTACTAAAAACGCTTATTAAAGTCAGAGAGGCTTGAATAGGGCTTACAAGAAAAAGAAACACATAATGAGGCTCTCGAAATGTGCGGTATCTTCGGTTGTATTTTGAAGGATGGAAAAGCTGCACCTATAATACATGCAGCTTTGAAACGACTTGAATATCGAGGCTACGACTCCGTTGGAGAAGTTACGCTTAGCAACGGTGAACTATACATAAAAAAAGATCAAGGAAAAATCGATGAGGTCCACATGGTCCATAATCTGGATGACTTGCCTGGGAACATAGGCATAGGTCATACAAGATGGGCTACACATGGAGCACCGCTGCAGGTTAACGCTCATCCACATATCGATTGTAGTGGAAACTTGGCTCTTGTGCACAATGGGATCGTAGAGAATTTTTCCGAGTTGAAGCAGGAGCTTGAAAATCATGGTCATGTCTTCAAATCTAGAACTGACACGGAAGTGATAGTGCACCTTATCGAGGAGGGTTTGAAAAACAACCCTTCTTTGGGTCTTGCTGATGCTGTTCTTGAAGCCGTGAAAAAACTTGACGGTTCCTTCGCAATCGCCGTGCTATCAACAAAAGAACCGGACAAAATAGTGTGCGCTCGGCATGAAAGTCCTCTAGTCATCGGAGTAAACGAAAACGCAGTTTTTTTTGCTTCTGATATCCCAGCCTTTCTGCCATTGACCAACAAAGCCCTCATAGTCGACGACGGAGAGCTCGCCACCATCTCGTTAAGCGGCGTTGAAATCAGAAAGATTGCAGATTCAAAAATCGTCAAACGTGAACCCAAGGTAATTGACTGGACGCCTGAAATGGCTGTAAAACAAGGCTATCCACATTTCATGATAAAGGAAATTCATGAGCAGCCAGATGCTCTGCGAGACGCGCTTAGAGCGCAAGAGCATTACGTTGATTTGATGTCAACTTTTCTCGATCGTGCTCGAGAAGTTTTCTTGGTAGCTTGCGGAACTTCATATCATGCTTGTCTAGCAGCGTCATACATGTTTTCTAAACTCGCCTTTCTAGCCACATACCCAGTAATAGCTTCTGAATTTGTTGAACAGCATGGGAAATCAGTCAGCATTGACAGCACAATTTTGGCCGTCAGCCAATCAGGCGAGACAGCAGACACATTAGCATCTGTCAATATTGCTCGACAAAGAGCGGCAACCGTTCTTGGACTGACAAATACTATAGGTTCGACTTTAACGCGTGTTTCACGAGTCTACATAGGTCAACAGTCTGGTCCAGAAATCGGTGTGGCAGCAACAAAAACATTCACTTCTCAACTTTCAGTGTTTGCTAACCTTGCACTTAGACTTGCAAAGAAAAGAGGCAAAGTTTCACAAGATGAAATGGATTACCTCGCTGAACGATTAAATAGAATTCCAGATGTAGTTGATACGATCATCCAAACACAAGAAGAAAAGATAAAGCAAATTGCTAAAAAATACAAAGATGCAAGAACGTTCTTCTTCCTCGGCAGGGGTATAAGCACAGCTACGGCGTATGAGGGCAGACTTAAACTCATGGAAATAGCGTATGTACCAGCCATTGCATTCCCAGCTGGAGAAAGCAAACACGGACCCATAAGTCTTATAGAACCTGGTTTTCCGGTGGTTTTTGTCTGTGCTAGAGATGAAACTCGGAAGACGTTGGTTGGCAACATAATGGAGATGAAAGCTAGGGGCGCGTCAATAATCGCTGTCATAGAAGAAGATGATGAAGAAATCAAGGATCTAGCTGACGATTATGTCGAGGTTCCGAAGGATATTCCAGAGATTCTGTCACCGATACCCTACGTAGTTCCGTTGCAGCTATTCGCGTACTATATGGCTGTTGAAAGAGGCTACAACCCTGATATGCCGAGAAATCTGGCAAAATCAGTCACGGTAAAGTAGCCCTCGCTTCTTATTCTGCATCTTTCTTTATAATTCAAATACGTTAAAAGGTCGTCTCTACAAATACTTTACCGGTGCGCTAGCTTGGAGAAAACAGACTGGGAAAAGCTTATTGACAATCTAACAAAAGACGGTGTTCTCCATTCGTCACAGGTCATTAAAGCCATTCGTTCTATTCCCCGTGAGAAGTTTCTCCCAGAGAATATGCAGTCTCACGGCGCCGTCGACACGCCACTCCCGATTGGTTTCGGACAAACAGCGTCAGCACCACATATGGTTTCGATAATGAACGAAGCACTCCGACTGGAAATCGGCCACAAAGTGCTGGAAGTTGGAGCCGGATCAGGATGGCATGCCGCAACCATAGCGGAGACAATCGCTCCTAGCGACGCTCCTAGAAGCAATTGGGGTCACGTGTATACGGTCGAAATAATCCAGGATTTGGCGGAATATGCGAGAAAAAACATTATGAAAGTCGGATACGGCGATCGTGTCACGATAGTCTGTGCGGATGGTTCAATGGGCTATCCTGAAAAGGCTCCTTACGATCGGGTCGTGGTGACGGCTGCTGCACCAGACATTCCGAAACCACTACTTGAACAACTAAGACCTAACGGAATCATGCTGATTCCAGTAGGAAGCGCGTCTCTGTTTCAGAATCTGGTGAGGGTAACGAAGAAAAGTGACGGAAAAATCGAAGAGGAAAACCTTGGAGGAGTAGCTTTCGTTCCATTAACTGGGCATCACGGTCACAGATTCTAGCAGTCATGATATTGAAAGTTTTTCTTTGTATGCTTGCAGATCTAGAAAGCCATGTCCGCTAATGTTCATGCAGATGACCTTTTCTTCTTCGGCCTTTTCAGCTTTTAATGCTTCGTCTATTCCGGCTCGCACTGCATAGCTTGATTCTGGCGCAATAAGCCATCCTTCTGTCTGAATGAACGTCCTTGCGGCCTCAAAGATAGCTCTTTCGTCAACAGGGTAGGATACTGCTCTTAGAAGTTTACTGTGTCGGAGAGCGCTGATCAATGGTGCCGCCGCATGGTAACGTAAACCGTCAGCCTTTATAGGCGGCATCTCAGTCTTGTGCCCAAGCGTGTACATTTTGAGTAACGGTGTATGTTCAGCTACGTCGCCAAAATCGTAGCGGTATTCGCCCTGAACGAGGTTGGGTGCAGCCTCTGACTGAGCGGCTAGGAATTCGCATTTACGTTTTTTCTGCAGAACTTCGCCAGCGAAAGGAAGTGCTATTCCGCCGAAGTTTGAGCCGCCGCCTAGACAGCCTGTTATCAAGTCCGGTGAATCATCGACTAGTCCAAACTGTTTTATGGTTTCCAAACCGATTATTGATTGATGGATGAGAACATGGTTGAGAACGGAACCCAAGCAGTAGACGCTTCCATCGTGGCTTTCAGCGTATTCCAAACCTTCCGAAACAGCGAGCCCCAAAGACCCTGGATGGTTCGGGTTCTGGGTTAGGATTTTTCTTCCGATGTCTGTTTCCTTGCTTGGAGAAGCATAAACTTCTGAACCTAACAGTTTTATCAATGTGCGCCGATCAGTCTTCCAATCGTAGACGTTTCGAACCCAAAAGACGACACAGTCAAGTCCCATGAGCGCAGCTGCATAAGAAAGAGCGCTGCCCCATTGACCTGCTCCAGTTTCTGTGATCAATGCGGTTTTTCCTTCCTTGGCTGCATAATAGGCTTGCGCAAGTGCAGTGTTTACCTTGTGTGAACCCGTAGGCGACAAATCTTCACGCTTGTAATAAAGTCGAACTTTCTTTAGCCCCAAATGCTTCTCCAGTCTTATGGCACGATAGAGAGGCCGAGGTCGTCCAGCTTGAATGTATAATTCTCTTATCTCTTCAGGAATTGGAATCCATGGGTCAGATGACATTTCCTGCTTCAGACATTCATGGACCATTGTCTTCCCGAGAAACTCCATTCTGGAAGGTCCTGTTTCAGGTTCTTTTGGTGGAGGTAAAGGCTCCGGTAGAAATGGAGCAATGTTGAACCATTTTGTTGGCAGTTCATCTGGTGGAAGCGAGATTTGGGTTTTTTCCAAGTTGTATCACCATTTTGGAACGATGTACTATGTCGGGACAGAAATTAAAGATTTCCATTTGTGGAATCAGCCGAACCATTGTTCTAAAGTGGTCTTTCCTTTGGTCTTCTTAGCTCCTTCTTGCATCTTCTCCAAAGTCTTTCTTACTCGATCCTCTGAAAAATCTCTTTCTCTACAGATGAAATTCACCACGCCTTCGGTGTCTACCTCTTTCCATTCTATTTTGTAGTCGTCTGTCACGGTTGGTTTTAGGAATATATCCTTAATTCTCTGAGGTTCAACAGGAAACTCGACGTTTTTCAGATGAGAAACTGCATCCTCCAGCGTTCCATGTTCTTTTATCAGCTTTAACGCAGTTTTCGGTCCTAAACCTCTTATGCCGTCAGGATTGAAGTCTGTTCCAATCAGTATGCCTACATCAACCAATTGCTCGTAAGTTATCCCACATTCTTTCAGAACCTGTGCTAGTTCAACGACTTCTGGAACAACTTCGATGTATATGTTCTTGCTTGGAAGCTTTCGCCGTCCAGAAATTGTCACATTTCTCACAAATCGTAGCGCGCCAAAGAGCAAGCTGTCATAGTCTTGGCTTGCGCAGTAGTCTGAATCTCCGTGTTTTGTTAGATGCGCTGCTTGAGCTTCTCCTTCGCTTGGAGCTTGGATCCATGGAACTCCCATTAAGTCAAGGAGTTTCTTGCTGTCTTCAGCCATGTAATCTTTCAAATGTGATGTTGCCTGTGCGTAGACGCGTGCCTCTTCAGTTTTGCCTTCTTTCAAAGCTCGTTCATATCGTATCATGGCTTCTTCTTTCACTTTCATGCGTCTCTTAATTTCAACTTCCTTGAGCACTGGCGGCTTGCCGTCGAAAACGTAGATGGGTTTTATACCTAATTCAACAAGGTTACTCGTTCTGTAAAGCAATCCACTGAGATGACTTGTGACTCTTCCGTTGTTATCCTTCAGGGGTGTTCCATCCGGCTGGCGGATTATTGCCAGAAATTGATACAGCGCGTTATAGGCGTCTATTGCGATAGATTTTCCGCTTAAATCTTCAAGTCTAACAGTTGTTTTTGGAACGAGGTCACGAAGGTCTACGCCCAAAAATTATCCCAATGATATTGTTTTGTTCCAAAATAATAAATCTGTTACGGTAAAACATAGAAGATATAAGGAAGTCTTACAATTACTGAACCACTCGCTGAGATGATCATGATGGCCGAGAAACCGGCAACATTAACTCTAGTTACGTGCACAAGCTGCGACAAGCCGATTCCACCGGGAGCGGATGCTACAAAATTCCTCTGTCCAAACTGTGGAGAAATCCAGATCAAACGTTGCGGAAAATGCCGAAAGTTCGGGCGCCCATATAAATGTCCGAAATGCGGTTTCATCGGCCCATAGAACAAGTGAAAAGAGGAGTCAAATATGGGTTTCGTTGTAGTGACGTACAAAGTCTTTCCAACAGACATTGTTGAGAATTTTGATGGAATGAAAAAGAGAATTGAAAGTAGCCTTCCCGAGTCCTCCTCTGTTCACGGATATGGAGAAGAACTGGTTGCCTACGGTTTGAAGGCATTACTGGTTCAAATCAAGTTCCCAGAGGACAAAACTGGCTTACTTGATGAATTTGAAAGAAAACTCGAATCAACGGAAGGCGTGAGTCAAGTGCAGACTCTCATGGTGCGAAGAACAAGCAAATAGGTTCTGAAAGTCTTCCTAAAACATTTATATAGGCTCACGTATTTGTTTCGAAACGTATCGGTAGATAGTTATTGGGAAGGATTCTAGTTGAGTGAAATACAGTTGCGTGTCGGAGACGCAAGACAAAGAGATGTTGGAAGGGGCATAGCCCGAATAGACCAGAAAACTATGCAAAAACTAGGAATTTCGGCGGGCGACGTGATAGAGATAGTTGGAAAAAGAACAACTTCGGCTATAGCATGGCCTGCTTACAGTGAAGATCAGAATAGGGACTTGTTGCGCATAGATGGTTTCTCCCGCAAGAATGCTGGCGTGGCTATAAACGAGTATGTTCTTGTGAGACCTGCCAAAGTCAAAGGTGCTTTGAGTCTCACGTTGGCACCAGTTGACATGAGACTGAATGTTGACGAAGATTTCACGAATTTTGTGAGGAATCGTTTAATGGAACGGACGCTTGTCGAAGGAGACACTACTCTTGTTATGATGCTTGGACACGCCATACCGTTCACAGTTACGAAAACCCGCCCGCATGGCATAGTGAAAGTCACTGCTGAGACGAAACTTGCAATTCTGAATGAACCTGCACCTGAGGGAAAAGGATTACCGCGCACAACATACGAGGACATTGGCGGTTTGCGTGAGGAGATTCAGAGAGTAAGAGAAATGGTTGAGCTGCCTTTAAGGCATCCCGAGTTGTTCCAGAGACTTGGAATCGAGCCTCCGAAAGGTGTCTTGCTTCACGGTCCTCCTGGTTGTGGTAAGACTCTTTTAGCCCGAGCCGTTGCAAACGAGTCGGAAGCTACTTTCTTCTCGATCAATGGTCCTGAAATAATGAGCAAGTTCTATGGAGAATCTGAAGCTCGACTTAGGGAGATTTTCCAGCAAGCTCAACAGAACGCTCCAAGCATAATATTTATAGACGAACTTGATGCGATCGCGCCTAAACGTGAAGAAGTAACAGGCGAAGTTGAAAGGCGAGTTGTGGCTCAGCTTCTCGCACTGATGGACGGCCTTTCCGGTAGAGGAAACGTAATAGTAATAGGCGCTACAAACAGACCTAGTGCACTTGACCCTGCTTTGCGTAGACCAGGCAGATTTGACAGGGAAATCGAGATAGGAGTTCCAGACAAGCAGGGAAGACACGAGGTCTTGCAAATTCACACTCGTGGAATGCCTCTAGCAGAGGATGTTGACCTGAAGAAGTTGTCTGACATGACTCATGGCTATACTGGTGCCGACTTGGAATCATTAGGCAGAGAAACCGCCATGAAAGCTCTTCGCAGATATCTGCCGCAGATAAATCTTGAAGACGAACGTATTCCACCGAGCGTACTTGAGAAGATGGAAGTGAGGATGGAAGACTTCATGGGTGCTTACAAGGAAGTGACGCCGACTGCCATGCGTGAAGTCTACATCGAAGTGCCCACCGTTCACTGGAACGACATCGGCGGACTCGTCGAAGTTGAACAGCTTCTCATAGAGGCAGTGGAATGGCCATTGAAGAACCCGGAAATATTCACGAGGCTTGGCATAAAGCCGCCAAAAGGAATACTTCTTTATGGTCCTCCTGGTTGTGGTAAGACTCTTTTAGCCCGAGCCGTTGCAACTGAAAGCGAAGCCAACTTCATAACGATCAAAGGTCCTGAGGTCTTTTCCAAGTGGGTTGGCGAATCTGAAAAGGCAATACGCGAGGTTTTCAGGAAAGCTAGAATGGCGGCGCCTGCTGTGGTATTCTTTGATGAGATCGATTCGCTTGCTCCTCGAAGGGGAGCGGGTTTTTCTGACGGCGGTGTAAGTGAACGTGTCATAAGTCAGCTCTTAACCGAAATGGACGGTATCGTATCGTTGCAAGATATAGTCGTTATTGCGGCAACCAATAGGCCTGACATTGTGGATCCAGCCGTGATTCGTCCTGGAAGATTTGACAGATTGATCTACGTGCCCGAACCAGATGAAAAGAGCAGACTGCAGGTTTTCAAAATCTACACTGAACGTATGCCTTTGGCCAAGGACGTCAATTTGGCAACATTGACGACCATGACCAAGAGTTATTCTGGCGCTGACATTGAAGCTCTTTGCAGGGAAAGCGCCCTTCATGCATTGCGGAGAGACATCAAGACCCAAGAAGTTTCACTCAGAGATTTTGAAGATGCGATGAAACAGATAGGACCTTCAGTTAGTCCTGACATGGAGAAATGGTACAAGAATTTCATGCATCAGGTAAGACAGGTGCAGAAGCCCGCAACACCGGTTGCTTAGGAGTGTATGCGTGTGCCTTTGCCCACTAAGACTTGGAAAACTCGTCCAGCATACTATGTTTTATTAGAGATTTTAGCGAAGAAAGGTGCTATGGCTGACACTGATCTTTTTGAAGCTTTAACGGGAGAATTCGCAGATCTTGGCTTCAAGGACTTTGACGAGTTGTTGCTACGGTTAGAGGTGGCTGGAAAAATACGTGTGACTTCGATGTCGCGCGGCAAGAGACGGATTGAGTTCGTGACGTAAGTGACATTTCGCTTTGTCAGTGTGCCGTCATGAAAACCAGGGATGTCGTAGTTGTCGGCGGTGGTCCATGCGGCTCATTCGCTGCCTTGAATCTCGCTAAGCTTGGCGTCGATGTGGCAGTTTTTGAGGAGCATAGTGAAATCGGTGTTCCTTCACACTGTGCTGGTCACTTGAGCATTAAAGGGCTAAGTCGGCTGGGATTGCATAAGCTTCCTGCAGGAATTATGGAGAACACTTTTCACGGTGCGGTTTTTCATTCGTCGGAGAGTAAGAAATTCAAGATCCGTTTTGCTTCGCCTGTAACATGTGCTGTTGATCGTGTGGCTTTCGACAAGCACCTTGCAGAGATGGCGGAAAGAGAGGGGGCACAGTATTCTTTTGGTTCACGCGTTGAGTCTCTGGTCATCGAAGATGGTTCAGTGAAGGGCGTGTCTGTCAAACGCGAAGGCAGAGCTCCGGAAAGAGTATTGGCCAAGGTTGTCATAGATGCTGAGGGAATTTCTTCTAGACTTCTGCGGCAGACTGGTTTGGAAACGCTTAATCGGCGTATGCTTGTTAATGGTGTGGAAGCGGAGGTTGGCGGGGTCAAGAATGTGGAACCGGACGTTGTTGAGCTATTCTTCGGCAAGGATTATGCTCCAAACTTTTATGCGTGGTTGATTCCCCAAAGTGATGTAAGAGCTAAGGTTGGATTGGCCGTAAGAAATGGAAATCCGGGTGCAGCTCTGCGGCGATTAATGCTTGGGTATCCAGCAGCATCAAGTAAATTAGGCACTGCAAAAATCTTGCACAAAGCATTTCATCCGATAACGTTGGGAGGACCAATACCGAAGACCTACTCCAACGGATTTGTGGCTGTTGGAGATGCAGCTTCGCAAGTGAAACCTACAACTGGCGGTGGCGTGGTTTTTGGTATGACTTGTGCAAAGATTGCGGCTGAAGTTGTTTATGCCGCTTTATGTAAAGAGGATTTTTCTTCAGATTTTCTACGTGCCTATCAAAGGCGATGCGATGAAGCCATGGGGTTCGACGTGGAAATCATGCTTAAATTCAGGAGGACTCTGAATGCGATGTCTGATGAAAGAATCGACGAAGCCATTGATTTTTGTTCAAAACTTGGTTTGGACAAGGCGCTCCGCAATTTCGGGGATATAGATTTTCAGGGACAGTCGTTTTTGCGCGTTTTGCGGAATCCTCGAATGATTCCAGTAGTTTTCTATTTCTTTTTGCGGTATCTTTCTGCAAACTCTTAAAATCTGTGAAGAAAATAGAGTTGTAAGAAGCAGTTGGAATCGGATATGGGTGAATTTCATTATAAGCAGGTCGTTGTCTTTCGTTCTGATCTGCGGTTGAGCAAAGGTAAGGCTGCGGTTCAAGCTGGTCATGCGGCGGTTTCAGCAGCAGAAGAGGCTCGTAAGCGGCATAGAGAGTGGTGGGAAGATTGGTTATGGGAGGGGCAGCGTAAGATTGCCGTTAAAGTGAAAAGTGAGAAGGAGTTGTTAGAGTTGGAGGAGCAGGCGAAGGAATTGGCGTTGCCTTGTGCGTTGATTGTTGATAGGGGTTTGACAGAGATTCCTCCGAACACGATAACTTGTTTGGGGATTGGTCCAGCGCCTGCTGAGAAAGTGGACAAGTTGACGGCTAGGCTGCCTCTTCTCTGAATATGGGCGTAATGGTTTTGTTTGTTCCAAAATTGGAGAGGCAGATCGGCATTGAGGTTTATGCCACACGTTCGTTGGGAATAGGCGGAGTTATCAGGCAATCCCTTGAGGATTTTGTCGTTGAGGAAGTGCTCGTCGACGGCTCCAAGGCGTCGATAGTACGGTCTGGTGAACATCAAGTTCTGGGGTCGTCGCCTGTTCCGAATCGTTATTTGCTTTGTGTTTTGATCAAGCGGAACTGGGACACTTTTTCAGCCGTTAAAGCCGTTGCTGATCAGCTTGGCATAAGCATGGCGCGGGTTAACACTGGCGGCATAAAGGACGCAAAGGCCGTTACAGCCCAGCACATCACGATTGAAGGTGAAGTCGCTGAAGAGATTCAGAAAGTTCTCATCAAAGACTTGGAAATCCGCCCAATAGGTTATTTTCGCAACAGATTCTCATCATATTATCTCTTGGGAAACAGTTTTCACATCGATATCAATTCGGTAAGTCACACGAAATCGGTTATTGAGAAACGGATAGCACAGACCGTTGATGAGCTTAGATCGCTTGGGGGTGTTCCGAACTTTTTTGGATATCAACGCTTCGGCACAATTCGCCCAATAACCCATCTAGTTGGAAAAGCCATAATCAAAGGAAATTTCGGGAAGGCTACAATGCTTTTTCTGGCCAAACCAAGTCCACATGAGCATCCAGAATCCAGACGAGCGCGAGAAATGTTGCAGACTACACAAGACTTCAAAAAAGCCTATGAGAACTTTCCGAAACAACTGCGATATGAACGTCTAATGCTTAGGCAATTAGCCGAAGAACCAGCTGATTACATCGGCGCGTTCAAGAGACTCCCGATCAAGTTACAGGAGCTTTTCATTCAAGCCTATCAATCTTACCTTTTCAACAAGTTTTTGAGTAGAAGGATCGCCTCTGGGCTTGAGCTGAGCAAGGCTGAGATAGGGGACTATGTGGTGAATGTGGAGAATTCTGGACTGCCAATGCAGAAGATGCGCAAGATCGCAAGCGCTGAAACGTTAACAGAAATCAATGAGGCAATAAGTTTTGGGAAGATGCGCTTGGCACTTCCATTGATTGGTTTCAAGCAGTCTACTTCGCAAGGCGTTCAAGGAGAGATTGAGAAACAAATCTTGAGCAAAGAAGATGTTCAGCCAAGAGACTTCAAAGTCAGAGCCATGCCAAAACTACCATCGAAAGGAGAACTGCGAACTGCCATTATTCCCCTGAACGATTTTTCATTGGACAATATTTCAAGTGATTCAGCAATCTCATCTAAATACAAGGTTAGGTTAAGCTTTACACTGCTTCGAGGTTCCTATGCTACAGTGGTCTTGAGGGAATTGATGAAGCCACGGAACCCAGTAGAAGCAAGGTTCTGATTGATTAGAACGGGCTTCACTTTTTCTTCGTGTTTCTCAGCATATCTATATCATGAACGTCAGACTTTGCCAGTAGTGTTGATCATTTCGGTCAATCTTGGTCTGTTAACATCTGATTTTAGTACATTCATCCTACTCAGCAGGATGCACTTCTTTCCGAACGCAATGGCAGTCCTTCTTTCGAAAATCCAAGGATATCCTGCATATCGGACATGCAAGAACCCACGAACCCGTTAGTTCATCTAACGGGTTCGAGAAAAAACAGTTGCCGGCTCTCTAAAGCTTTATCATTCAGCAGTTCCAGTTTACTCTCTGAGATGAAATCTATGGATGCGTGGCAGGCTGCTAAGAATGCGTTAACCTGTGTTTATGAAGCAAAGAAAGGTGAAAGCGTCACTATTTTCTGCGATGATGTTAAAACGAATGTTGGTGAAGCCTTTGCAGCTGGATCCTTGAGACTTGGTCTAAGAACACATGTGATCCATCTAAAAACCGGTAACAACATCTTCAGAAAAGAGGTTTCTCCAGATATTGTGAAGATCTTAGTTAAACAAGAACCTGATATTTACATCAACCTTTTGCGTGGGATTCGGGAGGAAACCCCATTTAGGATGAAATTCACGCGGATGGAAATGGAAAAACACCGAGCTCGCTTAGCGCACTGTCCAGGTGTCACGTTGGATATGCTGACAGAAGGTGCGTTGGCGTTAACGATTGAAGAACATAAGCAGATGCAGACGTTCGCGCACAGTTTAATGGAAAAGCTGAGCCAGGCAACCAAAGTTGAAATTACGAATCCTGCTGGCACAGAGGTCTCTTTGAGCGTTGAAGAAAGACCGTTTATCACAGACACTATAATTGACTGGGAAACGATGAAGTGGACGAACCTTCCAACAGGCGAGGTTTATGTTGCACCAGTGGAAAATTCGCTTGAAGGCAGATTTGTGTGCGACATGGCTGTAGGAGGAATAGAACCGCTAAAGACCTCTATCGAACTAAGCGTCAGAAGTGGCAAGGTTCAGGGCATTTCATCTACAGATACGCAAGTACTAAGTGAGGTTAAGGATTCGCTCAATACTGATGGCTGGTCAAGTGTCGTGGGCGAGTTCGCATTCGGCATAAACCCGAAGGCAAGATTCGTGGAAGAATTTCTAGAAAGCGAAAAGATGCTGGGCACTGTTCACATAGCGTTCGGCGGCAATATGGACATGCCTGGAGGAAAGAACTGTTCCGGGAATCACATGGACCTTCTGATATCAAAGCCCACAGTCAGAGTTTTCTGTAGGGATGGTTCAAGTACTACTGTGCTCTCGGATGGGATGTTTGAACATTTATAAAGTATGCGATTGAAACGCTTAAATGGTGAGGGTTCAGATTTTACTGGGGACAAGATGAAGGCCTATGACTGAAAAAGTGGAAGAGAAAGAAAAACTGCCAATATCCGACTTTTACAAAGTTGTGGACTACGTTACAATCTTCAAAAGCCAAAAATGGTGGGAAGCCGTAGTCATCTTCGAGGCTTATGGAAAGCGGTCAATTGGCTTATACCTTTGGCAGAAAAAAACCGATGCATGGAAAAGGAAACACAAGTTTGATGTAAGAAACCTAGACGAATGGAACAAACTCAAAACTACCGTAGAACAACTTACGCCTAAACTTGCCTCAAAATGAACCTAACTCTCCACCTGATTACGTATTTTAGGTTAGTATTCTAGATTAAAATCCAAGATTACATAGTCTTATTAATTTACTTCTACAACAGAACACGTGAAGGGTTACCACCATGGAGACCCAACAAGAAACACAGGAAAATACGCAAAGTCCTGAAGAACAGAATGGCACGGCTGTTCAACAAGAACAAGAAACTGAACAGCACAGTGATGATGCAGAAGTAGCGACTGAAAAAAACGACGAACAACCAAAACTGAGCAAAACAACCTATGCAGGCAATAGGAACAGTTTTGTCCATGGACTTGCAGTCGGCCTTGGATTTGGCTGCATCGCGACGTTTGTCATAATGTGGATCGCCGTGTTTTTCACTCCGCTAATACCAAGAGGGGCAACTTATGAAAATCTGCTGTCAGTGTTCATTTTCCCACTAATCTACTTGTTGGCAGTAGGCCTCATAGCACTAACAGCTGGCATAGTTCGAGAATACTACGCTATAAAAAGCAACCCCTAAGCCATCTCAGAACTCTGAATTCTAAACATCTCTTATTCTGCAAATAATTAATAACAAATATGCAATTAATCTACTTTTGTGAAAATTCATGCCGTGCGGTTTCAAAGAACTCTTGGAGAAAATCGCGGCTGAGAAAGTATCTGGACCCCCTCCAACATTTTCTGTGCTGCACATGGTACTCGCTATGGAACTTATAGCAGAGAGAAACATTGGGCGAAACAAGCTAGCTGACAATCTAAGTGTCGGTGAAGGTGCTATCCGGACTATCATAAGACGGTTGAAAGATTCCGGCTTGATTGAAATCTCAAAATCCGGCTGTGCTCTAACCGAAAAAGGCTCAGGATTTTGGAAAAAATACACGGCCGTTTTCAAAAAGAAAGTTGAATTTGGAAAGAGTGAGCTGGCTCTTTCAGATCATAATTTCATCATTTTAGTGCGAAAGCACGGACTTAAGATCAGATCAGGAATGGATCAGCGGGATGCGGCGATAATGGTCGGTGCGAAAAGTGCCACGACAATAATATTCAAAAATGGTCGGCTAGCAATTCCATCTGTGAGTAACGATGTGGCCAAAGATTTTCCAAAGACCGCAGCAAAAATCATTGAGCTTCTTGAGCCTCATGAAAACGACGCGATAGTTATTGGAAGTGGCGACACTTCAGAAAAAGCTCAGTATGGCACATTGGCGGCCGCATGGACACTGATTGACGACTGCTAAGCCACGAAAGAATACTTAGTGTCAATACGTGTACTTGTCCCCACTTGCCAAAACGCGTTCCAAAGCCGTGTTGAAATTAATAATTCCCTCGTTTGTCTTTGCCGAGACTGGTATCAACAAAAATCTCAGGCCAAGTTTGTAGATTACTTGCATCATGTTTCTACTTAGTAAACGCTTTGTCCCTTCAAGATTTTGCTCTATTGCATTTTCTATATCATTTTTGTTAGCTGACCAGTTTACTATTTTGCTTACCTGTTCTTTAGGAAGCAGATCGCATTTTGACAAAAGGTGTATTTGGGGCAACAAGAAACGGTTCTGAACTGCTGCCGAAAGAAACATGTTTGAAACATAGTTGAGGGGATTAGCTGAGAAAACCGAATCAAATAAGTAAACTATAGCTCTGGGTTCCTCTTTTGCTAATTCGCTGGCGATGTAAGGTCCGCTTGCCCTGAACGCGAACAGCTCCATTTGTCCAGAAGTGTCCACGAGAACGACATCAGATTTCAAGTCCTCAATTTCTTTTGAAATCTGTTCAATTTCATCAGCGATCAAATCAGCAGCCATTACTAAAGCCCCATTTGGACCCAACTTATATTCATCCATCAAGTTTTCAACATTCACGTAGTTGCGGACATCGACGTCTGGCATGTATGGAAGTGCCGCCGCTCCTGGATCGAGATTAATTGTTGCTACGTCTTGTTTGGACATTTTCAGCCATTCGTTAAAAGCCGCTGTGAACATGGTTTTTCCTGAACCCGCAGTTCCAATTATGAAAACTATGAACATTTCAAATCACCCTGCTTGTTTAGTGGGCATCAACGTTTGGTAACAAACTTCTACAAGTAAAGCTTTTTCTGTTACTAGGAGATCTCCGGTGGTTGAGGTTCTTGAATTTCTTGAGCAGTTCGCCTTGAGAGGAAAAACATTACTGTGCCCACACAGACTAGAACTATGATCATGCTGAGTAAGATTAGGAAGAATGTGGATAGTATTGTCACACTTCGTGTGGGACTATCTGCGCTGGCATAGTTTTCGTTTCCAGACCAGCTTGCTCTAACGTCATATATTCCTGCCGTTTCCGCGTTCCACGCATATGTGAAGCGTCCGTTGGAATCGGTTGTAGTTGTGCCTAGAACTCTCCATGGTGAAGCATTCACTCTCGCGTAGATCGTAACGGTTTGGTTTTGTGTGGTAGGTGAGATTTGTCCTGAAAG
Organism: uncultured Candidatus Bathyarchaeia archaeon; assembly: GCA_964355725.1. Classification (GTDB taxonomy): domain Archaea; phylum Thermoproteota; class Bathyarchaeia; order Bathyarchaeales; family Bathycorpusculaceae; genus CAYHEV01. The sequence continues at coordinate 18,834 of CAYHEV010000017.1, forward strand.
AGAGACTATGCCTTCTTGAACAAGAAACATGGGCGAAACCGAAAGAGACACTGTTGAAGTTGCCAAATTTTGAAGGCTTGCGGAAACTTGGCCTCCCGCTGGTTGCTCGCTGTTTTCAAGATCAATCACTTGCACTGAGGCTTGTCTTAGGTCGGTTGGACATTCTCCGACTCTCCATCCGTTCTGCCAGTTTCCGCCAGTGCATTCCGCCACGCAGTAGTTGATGCCGTTGTTTGTCACATGGTACTCTGCAGATCTTGCATTACGTGGAGCATGAGAGAGGTTAATGCCTATGTTCATGTGGCTTTCACTCTCATAATACAATAGCACAGTGTCAAGTCCGCCAGCTTTCACGATTGATGCTGCGATGTATGAGAACAGGTCGCAGTCACCCTTGTTTTCCACAATTGCTTCCACAGGATATTTTGGTGCTGTCGTGACTTCATAGGGTATTTGATGTACAATCATTAACACGCCGTTTGCAAAATCCTCATCGTCTGCATAGATTTCGCGCACACTATCTGCTATCGGTTTCAAAGCGTAAGGAGTGACAAATCTGGCAAAATCATCGCCTGTGCTTAGGCTGTGGCTTTTCTCAAGATAGTACTCATAAAGAGTTTCCGAAACAGCCACATTTAACCTGTAGAATGTCGAACCATCAGGATGATTTACAAGTTGATAGGAAACGTTATGGTTTTCTGCCAATATGGCTGAGGACAAACATGTAAGTATAAGCAAAATTGTTATTACCAAAATTCCTTTCGAAAATCTCGTTCTCTGTTCCATCATGAAAAATGTTGTTGTTTACTTGATTTAAGGCACTTATGAACCCTTAATTAATATTGAAAATTTAGCCTGCCCAGCCAAATCATAAACTGATTACCGCATTTTTCATCGTTGCTTTTCCACCTTTCTTCTCTATAAGATCCGACAGTTGAACTGCTGCCTTTTCAAGACAATCTTCGCTGGTTTTTGGGTTTCTCGCTGTTGTCGAGAAGTGAATTTCTATATGCGGTTTCTTTTCCTCGCCTCTTGGATGAGATTTTATGTAGACAGCAGGGTTATCGTGCATTGTTTGGTCGATTAATGGAGCCAGCGTAGACTCCATTATGGCGTCTACATAAATACTTTTTTCAAAGAATGTTTTTCCACCGGCTTCTTTTTGGAGCAAGGGCACGATGGACTCTTCAAAAATCGCTTCCATTTCCGGTGGGACACCGGGCAAAGCTATCAGTACTGTTTTTCTGATTCCTATTTTCACTCCTGGAGCTGTACCAACGGGATTATGTAGCGGTTCTGTGTTTTCTGGAAGTGTTGCCATTTTCACTCTAGGCGGAGTTAGTTCCACCTTTTCCATTTTTCCTTGCTTGACGTAGGCTTCGTATTTTTCTTTAACCATTTTCAAGGCTTTCTGGTTGACTTCTACGTTGCGATTCAGAGCTTTGGCTATTCCTTCCAATGTTTTGTCATCGAATGTCGGTCCCAGTCCACCAGTTGTTATTATAAACCGTGGTTTTCGCTGCAAGGCTTCTTGTACGGCAGTTGCGATTTCGCTTATGCTATCGCCTATGACTGTTATTCTTTCTACCATAATTCCTAACGCGGTGGCATATCTGGCGAGCCAGTGAGCGTTTGTGTTCAGGATTTTGCCGATTAACAATTCGTTGCCGATACAGATTATTTCCAGTTGTCCACTCATCTTGTAAACCTCTCGTATTATGTTCAAAAATAAGCTGGCTGGTTCTTTTATGCTGTTTGCTGTTTTCTGCTTCAAAAGCTGTCGGGCTTCGGTTATTTTTTCTTGCTCAGCCACCATTTCAAGTATTCTTTTTTCTGTTCCTTCTTCTTGTCTTCTTCGGTTTCAAATTTTGGTTTCAGTTTTTCTCTTAGTTCCATCAGTTCCTGCTGTGTTACAGACAGTCCGCAGCTTTTGCACACATAGTGTTTAGTGGCTATCATGTATTGCATTTCGCCACCGCATTCGGGACAGTAGGTCATCTGATCACTTTTTGTATTGGTCTAATCTGTGCATTTGGCGTGTAATAATAGGTTTTGGTATTAATGGACGGTTCTTCGCAAAGAATTTCTATGCTGTCAAGTTTGCCAGTTTTGCTTCTCTTGCTAGCTGGACGGCTTTTTCCATTTCATCTCGAGTCAGTCTTCTGTGCAATTCCGGAATTTCATGTGCCCGCCATTCTGGCCTGTATTGGAACATAAGATTAACTCTAGTTTCTATGCCCAAGTTTTCAGCTATCCAATTCACGATTGGTCTTGTGCAACATTCCAGATGGTTTGGCAAAACCAGTACGCGTATTATAAGCTCGCCATTCTTCTTCGCTTCCAAACCGTTGTGTATGCACACATTCAGATAGTTTGACGCGTCAGAAATCCTTCCAGCACATTCGTCAGATCCATACTTGAAATCTAGAAGGTAAACATCAACAAATCCTGCCAGCAGTTGGGCGGTTTCTGCGCTATAATAGCTATTTGAGTTCCAAACAACAGGAACATTCACACTGACATGTTTAAAAGTCTCAAGCCAATGTTTAAGCCAAGGCGTCGGCTCCCCACCCACAAGGTTGACATTCTTACAGCCACTCAAGCGCAAATGCTTAATTTTCTTGGCCAATTTCTTGGGTTTGTAGGCTTCACCGTTATCAATCCATTGTGAAATTGTCCAATTTTGGCAATGCTTGCAACGCATTGTGCAGCCCATGGTGAAAACGGTTCCTGAAGGTACAAGTTCCGGCTCCTCGCCCATATGCTCAAAAATACTTGAAACCACTATCTCCGAGCCACACCTGCAATAACCGAACATGCCTTTCGTCCTGTTCACTCCGCATCTGCGCGAACAGAAATGACAAGCCTCAAGGATTCTGGTGGCAATCTCAATTTTCAAATCCAGATACGCCCTGTCAGGCGTTGGCAGCTCCTGAAAACTCTTATCCCCAGCGTCGATTTCACGTTCCAGTCTGTAGAACTCTTCTGTAAGCCCAGCATGTTCTTGCCAAAGCCCTTTCAAAGAATCCTTCTTATCGAACTCGGCTGAAAGCTTTCTAGAGATCACGAATTTAGCTGGTTTTTCATCTTCAATGACGGAGAAATATCTGCCCAGAGTCTTCCTAATCATCTTGTCGCTGAACATTGTTGTCACATCTGGAAAGTTTCCACATTTTCCTCAATTGCTCCAGACGTTGCGGGTTTACTAAAACAAGGCATAAGGGTAGGAGTGTCCAGTTGGGTGCAGTTTACCCTTGATTGGAATATTTTGTCCGCATACGGGGCAACGCATGTCCTTCGTCAGATTCCATCGTATAATCGCAAAGTTGTAGCGCTTAATCAACATCTCATTACAGTTTGGGCAGTGAGTGTTCTCGCACGGGTGTCCTGACACGTTTCCGATGTAGACATAATCAAGCCCAGCATCCTTTGCAGTTACATACGCTTTCTCCAAAGTTTCAATCGGTGTCGACGGAATCGCCGTCAACTGATAATCTGGATGAAAACGGAGCAAATGAAAAGGCGTATCCTTGCCAATTCTCTCTTTGATCCAGAATGCCAGCTCCTTGATCCGCTCCAGAGAGTCGCCAGATTTGGGCACGACAAGGTTTGTAATTTCGATGTGAATGTTGTTTTTCCTCAGTTCCTTTAAGGCCTCAAAAATTGGCGCAACTGACGGAACAGCTGAGAAAACACGATAAAATTCTGGGTCTCCACCGCCCTTAAAATCCACAGTAGCCGCATCCAAATATGGAGCAATAGTTTTCACCGCGTCTGGCGTCATGTAACCATTCGTTACAAACGTGTTGAAGAATCCTACCTGATGAGCCAGCTTGGCTGTGTCATAGGCGTACTCGAAGAATATTGTTGGTTCCGTGTACGTGTAGCTTATTCCTAGGCACCCATTATCTCTCGCGGCTTTGACTACCTCTTCGGGAGGAAAATGTTTACCTGCTAGCTTTTTCTCTTGGCTTATCATCCAATTGTCGCAAAACTGACAGCGAAAATTGCAGCCAACTGTGGCGATAGACATGACTGACGCTCCTGGGTTGAAATGGGAAAGTGGCTTCTTTTCAACAGGATCCACGCCTGCAGATATTGCCTTGGCATAATTGAGTGAAAAAAGAATACCTCCTTCGTTTTTTCTCACCAAGCAGAAACCTGTTCCCCCGTCATTTATAGCGCATCTTCTCGCACATAAGTAGCAATTGACTTTTTTGTTCTCTATTTTTTCGTAAAACACGGCTTCGTGCAGAGACATTTCAAAACCCTCTTCTTCAGTTTAGTTTTCGCGATTAGAGTATAAGATTTTATCCTTTCGCTTTTTCTTCTGGCTTATTTATAACTTCAAAGACCAGCGGTGGAGAAGAGGTTTTGATGCCCAATTCTATGCCTAACAAACCTTCTAAAAAGCCAGCCCAAATTTCGGCTTCACCAATGAATGGGGTCTTCAAGAGGAGATATTTGTCTTTTAGAAAGAAGTCGCCGAATCCTTGTACTCGTAAACGTTTGAAGACATCTGGCCATTTTTCGGGGTCTGTTGTTTGAACGCTGATTGTCGTTTCAATAGAAACTTTCATGGCTTCACCCATTTTTCTACCTATATCGCGCCACTTCTCTTTTGGAATGTTTCCTATCAGAATGTTGAGCAACTCTAGGTTAACGAATGCTATGCGGCTTATGCCGCAATAGTATTCGCCGGGAAAACGCCAGTCATAAACCATCATGCTTCTGTAGACATCAAGCATTTTGGAAATGAGTGGTTTGATGCCTGGTTCTTTCCCTTCCCGAATCAATGAGTCAATATACTCGCGTTCCTCTTTTTCCAAAATAATTGTTGTTCGTCTGGATGGCTCTTCGTTTTTCTTCAGGATTTCTTCGAGTTTTTTCTCTTTGTCTTCCTGCATAATCACTATATCTTTCAGCATATCTTATATGCTTTACGAGCCATAATTGGCTAACCGAACAATTTTTAACATGGGATAGGCATTTCTAAGTTGCCGATGAAGAACCTTCTGTCTGAATAGATGATGTACTCTAGGGTATCGGAGGCAAAAACCAAGCGAATTCTTGTCTAATTCTTAGGATATGACTTTGTTCCTGACAAGATACCAAATCAACAATAACCCAACTATGAACAAGCCGAACCCTGAAATCATTGAAATAACGTAGTTCCCTGCAGCGACTCTTTGAAACACGTAAACAACATAAGTCGGTCCAACAAAAACAAAGGCAGCCGCCAATAGTACTAGAAATGCCCTCCAGAATTTTGAATCCAACTTTCCCGTCTTAGACTTTTCTTCAGTCATGCATTTCACGTTCCTCTAATAGATCTAAAATTAATATTTCCTCTTATAACCCTTCCTTTACCTCGTGACCTAGGGCTTTCATTAGAAACTTGAAAACAGCAAAACCCGCACCGCGGTCAGCTCTGAAACCAGTCGTTGTACCTAACAGGCATACGCCCTCTAGTCCACGTTCTCTTGCAAGTCCCAGCATCAAGCCCGTAGCCCCTACAATTCTGCCTTTGCTGTAGATTATGGCTCCCTTTTCCATAAACTCTAACGCAAGTCTCGGTGAAGTGGCAGCCACATAGACTTGAGTCTTTTCTTCTGTGATTGGCACCCCTCCAATAGTAACGATCATACTGCACTTCTGCTTTTCAGCGAAATCCAATATTTCCTCGCAAGTTTCATAATGCGCCACAACATCATCGAAGGAGGGCTGCGTGTCTCCAGTCATTATTATGAAATCATTCTTCTCCATAGCGGCAGCGTAAAACTCGTAACGTGGCAAACGACAAATTCCTTTTGAACTAACTGAAACATAGTCTGGAAAAGAAGGTGAATACAATTCTGCAAAAGACTTTGCTCCGCAGAACTTTACCAAGAGATAAGCGACAATCTTTCCAACGTTGCCGAAACCTGGCAGTCCTTGAACGAAAATTGGATTCTTAAGAACAGGTTTGGAACTGTGGCGGAGATAGGGTTTTTCCATTCTGATGGACACCAAGCTCGATAACGTGCGTGTAATACTAAAACGTTTTTGAAGCGAGAATGCTAATATATGGTAGAGTAACATTTACTAAGAACGTTTGAGACTGCGTCTATCCAGCAGAAAGGAGCGGGGTGGGGTAGCCAGGCTTAACCCGCTGGGCTCATAACCCAGAGATCAGTAGTTCAAATCTACTCCCCGCTACCAAATCCTCTGTGAGATCATAGAGACTATCAAGAAAAAGATACTAACCCATTGGGCGCTGGCAAATGGAGATTTTGCAAGACACTTTGGAGTATGTTCCAATGTGTCCTGTCTGTTTCTTGATTTTATGTACTGGCTATGTGTTGACCAAATGAACCGTATAACAAAACAAGGGTAAATGACGTTCACATGTTTTTCAATAGTTCCTGAATGGAAACACCTTTCAATTGGATATCGTCACAGTAGACTTTGTCACCGTTTATGGTCAAGTTTTGGGCTTCAACCAAAGATTGCCAAAGTTTCGCTTCCACAGCTTTTTGTCGAAGACTTTCCTTAACTTCCTTGATTACTTGTGCTCTTTCAACTTCAGGCATTTCTAGCAGATCACGTTTTTTCGGTTTCTTTCCATTTTTCATCCACATGTCGCTCCCTCTGAATACACCATATCGCATATCTTAATAAATCAGTTCTTTCTCAGCCTGAAATATATCAAAAAACGATACTTGACTTCCAAATCGTCAGTGATGCAACGCGCGTTCACTATAAACTGCTGTTGAAAATGTTGGATACAAAAAGATAGTTTCTCTGTAGGTTCCGGTTTGATCGGTTAAGCTCTGCCTTTCTCTTCTTTTCCGAAGTATTTCGTCCATTTTAGCTTGCGTGCATCTCTTCCAAATTTCAAGGAGCTCTTCTTACATTTGCTTGAACAGAACCAAAAGATTGATCCGTCATTTTTAACGTGCATCATGCCCGTACCCGCTGGAAATTCGCTGCCGCAGAATGAACATTTTCTTGGTTTAGGCAAAGCTAATCACTTTCAACGTCTCTGTTTCATCTTATCTGGTAATTTTCTTTGCTTCTCTCTCTGTTTCTCTAAGCATCAGAGTATCCTGAACTCGTACAGGACCTTTAACATTGCGTGTTATGATGCGTCCCTTGTCCTTTCCCTCTAAGATGCGCACTCTGACCTGTGAGATCTCGCCAGTTACGCCTGTGCGGCCAATGACTTGAATAACTTCTGCGGGTATGAGTTCTTCGTGTTCTGCGGTCGCCGCTTTTTCCTCTCTACTCATTACGTTGGTCCTCTTTTCGCCTGCTCAATCCTTGCGATTATTTCTTTGATTAATCCTGTAGCGTCTCCTTCCTTGACGATGGATGCAGCTGCGGAAGGAACATCGATGCCTATTGCGTTGCCTATTTTCTCTTTAGTTGGAACAAACACATATGGAATTTTTCTTTCTTCGCACAAAAGTGGCAAATGAGCTACAACTTCTGGTGGTTGAACATCCTCAGCTATGATTACAAGTTTTGCCTGTGCTCTTTCTATTGCTTTTGTTGTTTCGTTTGTGCCTTTTCTAACCGCACCTGTTTTTGCGGCTATTTGCAGGGCTTCATAGGCCGCATCTGCAATTTCCTTTGATACTTCAAATTTTACGTAGAATGGTTTGGACATAAGCCTCACCCTTTAAATGCACAGTCTTATCGACATTCCCTATTTATGAAGGTTTCGACCCTAGCAATGTAAGTTTCGAT
>CAYHEV010000018.1:0-25127 GCA_964355725.1 uncultured Candidatus Bathyarchaeia archaeon
CTTTGATGGAAGTTCCCCTAATGCTTGGCGTAGTTAAGCTTGGGCTGCGCACTCGAAAGTACTTTCCAAGAAAGAAGTAGCGCGCATGCCTGTTCCTAAATTCGTTTGCGACAAGTCTAGCACTTATCTCCTCATCATTTATTCCACTAAGGGGGCCTATGACTTAACCCTGTCCACCCAAAAAAGGAATTTCGCACCTGGGATTTGGTAGCCCGGGATTTGCGTGGCTCTAGAGTTCAATAATACTTTTTTGCTCATGTTGGATCTTCTCGGAGTTCTTTTAGGAGCTGTTGTTTGAGGGCGTTGCTGAGCGCATGGATTTGGCTTTCTTGCCTTTGGATGCCGTTGATCACTGTCATGTGAGGCTCTGCGCGCGCGCCCGCGACATTTTACGCCTGCGTGTGGAACTCTGCTGGTCTCTCCAATGGAATTTTCTTTCGAGAATCTCTCGAGCACCTTTGCTGACATTCTCGTTCGGATCTGAGAGAAGGCTCTCAAGGGGCGCCACAGAAGCTTGACCAAACTGTTTTAGAGCTAGAACTATGCACGCGACATCTTTCTCAGTGTCAATCGTGTCTTCAAAGTACACGAATGTGACCTTCGGAAGCAATTTTTTCAGTTCTCGTATCAGTTGGTCAAGAGCCTCAGCAGAGCCGATTCTTCCAAGAGCCGTTATCTCAGTTCTTTTTAGATCGGGACTGCTTTCATGTTTCAACATCCTTATTATAGGTTTGACAGCCCTTCCTTCTCGAATGCGCCCCAGAACAGCGATTGCGCCCCTCCTAATGTTGCTTTCATCATTACCCAAAGCTCTCAGAAGAATATCAATTGCTGGCGCTCCAATGCTCTCAAGTGCTCTTACCTTTTCCAGAAATGTTATCGCGTCAGTCTCTGCCAAGCTTTCGACCAACGCGGGAGCGGTGCCGGGGTCTCTCAATTCTCTCAACGCTTTGGCGGCTTCTCTCCTTACGCTTCGATCCTTATGCTTCAGTAATCCTACCAAGGCCTTAGTGTTTCCTTCATTCCTCATCTTTTCGGTGTCTATCTCTTTCCTTAAGAACCCCATTGCGTAGACCAAACCAAGCATATATTCTGCGCTTTCAGTAAAAAGATTTCCGCGAACCCTTCACTCCAGACAGATCGACTGAGGACAATATTGTTGTCGCAGCCAAGATTTCTAGTGCAACGTCTTCGTCCATTCGATTGAATAGATCTTCTAGGCTGATCGAATTCAAAATCTGAGCTAGGTAAGCCTTGGCAGTGAGCTCGTACTCGACTGCTTCAAACCCCGCCTTTGTGCTCTTGATCCGATCTTCTCTGACGTAGCCTTTGTTTTGTAGATCTCTGACTCGTTTGTTGACGTAGCGCGCGCGACTATTTGATGGTTTATGGGGGTACAAGCCAAAAAACGCGCGCTCAATCAAGAACAAATAAGGAAACTTGGATACGATGGTTTCTTCAAAAGAAGTAACTATTAAAGAAAGATCGGAAACGCTTGTTGTAGGGGATCAGCTGGATCCGGTAGGGTTTCAGAATGAAAGTAGATCGATTTAGCGTTATTGCCATTACTGTCCTCGCCTTCATTGGGTCATTCTGCGTCGAATCATCCGATGCTTTGTTCGAGGATCCAAATATTATGACCTATGGCTACGGCATAGACCCACGTATTATTCCGGCATTTATTGGCTTTATGTGTTTTATTTTTGCTGGAATGCTCTTTTCTGACATCTTCAAAAAGTACAGATTGGTTGCGGTAATGCTTTTTGTCTTATTTGCTGTTGCCAGTATTTATATAACCTTTCTTCTTGAAGGCAAGAAGGTTAGTTCTTGGTGGTTAGCCACCCTTGTTTGCGGGTTTTACGTTATATATAACGTTAAAATGTGGTGGAATATGCGAAATAAGCGCTAACAGCTTCTTTCGACAAATCTGCAATGTTTTTCACATGTACGATCATTGTAAGCTCTTTTGTTTTTGTGTGTGTTTTTTGTAGAGAGTACAAGAGAGAGTAAGCCTGCTTGCTTCGGAAGAAGCGCGCGCTTGTTCTAGAGGGGGCTTGTCGGTGTATTATGTTTGTGAAACTAGATTCTAGAAGAAGGTTCCACCTGCTAAGAGAACTATGACGCTACGACAGCTTTCTCAAGTAATTGGCCAGACGGAAAGATATGTTGGGAGACGCCAAGGACGGTTGGATACCTGCTTCCAGATTGAACAATCGGCGAGAACCATCATAGTCTCCTCTTCTGTTCTTGCTACAAACAATTGATCGATCGCCGATTACTGCCCGGCTGTGACAAAGGGATTTACACGGGATCCATTCCCTGACTCGAAAACTACAGATTCATGATTCAGCGTCAAAGCGGGCCGAACACCAATATTACCAAAGTTCGCTTCTTTGTACATCACATGGCCGTCCCCAACGCGGATATAGAGGACGTTCGCTGAGGAGCTGTCGACGTATTTGTCGGAATCCGGAGCGCGCAACCAATAATCATCCAAACCATTGTTGTAATAACTGCCGAACCGGTTATATAACCTGTTTACCTGTATTGGGTCAAGAAAGAATACTTTGTCGGTTACATTGTGGTACCAGGCACTGTAGTAGTTGGCCACTATTGTGTCTATATGACCCCCATAATTATAATATTCCGAGCCGCCTTCTGCCAGTTTCCAGTCTTCATAGTACAGAAGAGCCTTCTGCGTCACGTGCTTTATCAGATTGCGTTCGTACTCAATGAAATTACCATCAGCAAGGAATCCCTTTTCGCCAGCGTAATCGTTAGAATCCACACTGTCATTTGTAGGAGGATTGCCGCACGCCCATATGACATCACCTGCTTCAGCATGTGAGTTAAGCCAGGAACGCATGTTGGAGGTCTGCCATAGATTTGAGCCATGCTTCAGTCTGTTGTCGTCGTCATGTGGTCCTGCTGCGTCAAACGGCTTTATGCAGATTACCTTGTCGCTAAACAAAAGCGGGTCGCCGGTTATCACGTCGCCGACACTTGCATTGGGATTCGCGGAATCCTCAATGACCCGCCATAGTATCGGCTTTTCAGCGTAAACCCCGAACTGCACATAGTCGCCAATCTTCATCTGCCTGATCGGAGTTTCTGTTGGTATCGGTTTAAATGTATAGATTGCTAGTCCTAAAAGGACCAGGAACACTGCCCCGGCAACAAGACCTAAAACCTCTTTTTTATTCATTCTTGTTCATTGCCTCCCTTCTTTCTGCTTTTTTTCTAATAACCCCAAAAGACTATTGAGTTCGTATAGAACCATCCCCTATTGGGTGTTAATGTAGGCTCCCTTCCTTTTGTGGATTATGACCACAAGCAATGATGCTATCATGAATAATGGCATCAATAGTAATGATGTGAATTCTGGAACGATCGGATACCTGTCTTCATTATTTCCACTTATGATGTAAGGATCATCCCATATCCCGTCACTTCCTGTAATATTTTGATAAGGTCCACTGTTGTTATCCACGTCAGTGTAGTCACTCCAGTAGTTTCCACCAGAAGGATAATCATCATCCCAAAAGTTTGTCGAATTATAAGCGTAGGCTTGAACTGTGTTGTTAATGAAGTTATTGTGATGGATAATATTGTTTGACGAAGACCAGACAAATAATCCATGTAGATTTAGGGTTATGTTGTTAGCTACTATGTTGTTGCTTGAGTTTATGGAGTGGATTCCACTAAAGCTGTTCATTGCTATGTTGTTTTCAACTATGCTGTTGTTTGAAGAAGCGAGCTGGATACCATCGTAGTTGTTTGCTGTTATGTTGTTTTCAACTATACTGTTGTTACAAGAATATGAATCGAGTCGAATGCCATCATACCAGTTGTTTGTTATGTTGTTCAAAGAAACAGTGTTATAACTGGAATACTCGAGGAGTCTGACGCCACAATCGTTGTTTGTTATGTTGTTTTCGGAAACAGTGTTATAATTAGAAGAACCGAGGGCGATGCCATAGTCATTGTTTGCTGTTATATTATTTCCGGCTATACTGTTGTAGCTAGAATGATAGGGATAGATGCCAATGTCGTTGTTTGTTACCTCATTTTCAGCCATGCTGTTGTTTGAAGAAGAGGCGAGCCAGATGCCATCCCCTTTGTTTGCTGTTATGTGGTTCCCAACTATGGTGTTGCCAGAAGAATACAAAAGCTCAACGCCATACATGTTGTTGTTTGTTATATTGTTTCCAACTATGCTGTTATAGCTAGAAGAATTAGAGAAAACGATACCATCTCTGTTGTTGTTTTTTATGTTGTTTTCAATTACGGTGTTATAGTTTGAAGACTCATAGAGGTAAATGCCCACGTTGTTGTTTGTTATGTTGTTTCCAGAAATACTGTTATGGTTAGAAGAATACTCGAGCCAGATGCCGAATTCGAATGCTTTGATCTCCATATTCTTAATTGTTATGTTATTTCTTCCAGTCAGCACTATTCCTCTGGATTCCTCAGCTCCCGTTCCTTCAACCGTGTAGCCTGCCCCGTCAATCACAATGTTGTTCCTCTCCACAACAATGGAATCATTAATGTTGTCTGTGAAGGTATAGGTAATCTTATCGTCACTTGAGATAGGCGCTGTATCAGGAACAACACTTCCATTACCCCTGATGTAAACAGTTCCACTTGCTTCAACCTTATGAGCGTTGAATGTCATGCCCAAGAAACCAAAGAGAAAAATAGTCAAAATCATTACCAACATAGGTTTTCTACTCATATTGCATCATTCATTATGTCTTCTACTTCAGTTCTTATGATTTGTGGAAGAATCGATTGGCGCGCGCTAATTGGATCCTCGCTACGGATGATTTGCACGAGGGTGAGCGTTTTATACGGAAGTTCTGGACTATCCATGATGAGTTAGCGCGGGACAGATTGACAGTCTGAGCCTGCTAGAATGCCTTAGGCTATGTAGTCTAGATTACTCAGGCATTGTTTCTGGTTGATGCTGTCTATCAAGATTCCCCTAAGGTCTTCAAGCAAGCGTTCGTTTCTTTCTGCCCAGTCAGGATAACTCGTGACGACTTCAATCCCATTTGGATGGGAAGAATCCCCAACCTTGATCACAACACCATTACTCTTAGAAAACAGGTCAATAACCAAACTGGGCAGGCGCTGACTCATTTCAAACACGTAGTGGGCTCCCTTGAACCGGACTGCAGCAAGGACTGTCTCTAAGGTTCTAACATCCGTAATCAAACACGTGAAACTGAACCCATTACAAAGAAGCTGATATGCTTTGCCAAGGCTAGCAGGTTTCCGCACGTATAGGTTGACTCTCCCTGTTTCAAACCACTGCAGGCGTCCTAGCCTATCCTTCCATAGGAACCATCGGTTCCGAGCCTTACTTGAGAGCCATCCGTTCTGGGTAGCCTTATCTCTTCTGATACTCAGGGGGACGTAGCACCATCCTCTCCATGCGTGAATTGAACACTTTGAGCCGTGCTCATTTCTATGGTAATACTTCCACTCGCACCGGAGCCTACCGACATAATTCCAGTACTTTGCATACGGCAAATCCAACAACTTACATAGACTCTTGGCCGTCAGCAAGGGATTCTCATCAAGCTTCTCAAAAACGGATTGCCTTATGTTAGAACTACTGCTATTATTACAGTAATAACGCCCATTCGCAGAAGATGGAGAGCCATTCCCATCGGGCACCTTACTTGATCTCTCCTTTCATCTTGCCCAGATACGAATTGCTGAAAGGTGGAATCTCGAGTTTCTTCCGAATCTGGCACTGAGCTGCACAGCCAACCTTGAAGTCTCTGCACTGACCAAAACAAAAACTCCAGAACTCTTCATATGTCCTGAATCTGACCAAAACCCCAGGATCAGCCAAAACGAGCCCATCCTCACAGAAAAAGGAGGGGAAATGAGCGAACCCCTCGGCAATTAAGTATTATCGATCTCTAGAGAGTGGTAGCCCGGGAGAGATTCGAACTCTCGTCAGCGGCTCCAGAGGCCGCCATGTTTGACCACTGCACCACCGGGCTTCATTAAGCAGAACTAACGCAAAATTGCCTATAATAACTTTAACATAAAATCCAACAAGCCCATGAATCATCAACTTCGTTTCCAATTTTGACCACAGCAAAGGCTTATGGCTATAAAGAATAGGTTTCCCTCAAAATCTAGGTCAGTGCGTTTATATCGTCTGATTGTTTGACCACTAAAACGGGACACGGAGCATTTCTGAGTATTGTGTCACTGACGCTTCCCAGCAGTATTTCTTTGATTTTGCTTATACCCCTAGCACCCATCACGATTAGGTCAAACTGGTTTTCTCTTGCGACTTTAATTATCTCTTGAGCCGCATGCCCTTCCCTAAGCATAGTCTCAACATGGATTCCCTCGGTTTTGACTTTTTCTTCACCGTCACTCAGGATTCTCATGCTCGTTTCTCTGGCAGCTTCAGCCACTTTGGAAACTTCCGCGGGCGTTATGACTGGGACCCCAGGCGGAGTCAGTGTGGTAGGTTCAGGGATCACGATAGGTCTGACGGTAACAGAATATACGTGAATCAACGCTATCCTTCCGCCGAATTTCTTGGCGATTTGAACTGCAATGTCCAGCGCTCTCACAGAGTGCCCAGAACCATCCAACGGGACGAGGATTTTTTCGAACAACAGCATCAGCACCTTAAAGTGTTATGTGCCGTTTTTTTAGATATAACTTTTGGAACGAAAGAGAGAGGATAGCCGCGATTGTCGCAGTTTATGATAAATTATCATTAATTTAAGGGATTTGATTCACATGATCGGAGATGACAGACTAGAAAGGGGTAGTTAGAAAGTCCTTATAGTAGGGCAAAGTCGGTGGATTTGATTTTTCCCCTAAGGTCTACGATTATCTCGAATTTCTCAGCCCACGGGTGTCCTTCCAAATCTATTGGAGTCGTGCCTCTGACTGCCCAGCCTCCGTCTTTTTGCTCGACGGTAGAAACATCTATTCTTTGTGTGCTCTTTTTCTGTTTGAGGAATTCGACAACTATTTGCTGAGCAGATTCTCTTGAAACAGTATTATCTTTCATGGTTCTATCCTGCACTTTGGCGTCTGCTATTGTTTGTTAGAGAGGGCATTAAGGGTTATGAACGCAGAATCGTTACTCTGACTGAACATAGTCTAGTATGTGCACATTTCCAGTGTTGCGATAGGTTCATATTACAAAACGCGGGATTTTCAGTTTGAAACAGCGTTATCTGGAAAAGAAGAGACATGAGTGAGAAGAAACGGATAATATTCCATTTGGACATGGATCATTTCTTCACGGCTGTTGAACAGCGGAATCATCCTGAACTTGAGGGCAAATCAGTTGTTGTGGGCGCTGACCCAAAAGAAGGAAAGGGCAGAGGAGTTGTAAGCACGTGTAACTATGAAGCCAGAAAATTCGGCCTGAGATCAGGAATGCCAATATCTAAAGCTTGGAAACTCTGCCCACAAGCAGTTTATCTGCCACTGAACTACGAACTTTACACATTGGTTTCCAACGAAATTATGAACATACTGCGAAAATACGCAGACAAATTTGAACAATGGGGGATAGACGAAGCCTTTCTAGATGTTACGTCAAGAGTGAAAGATTACGCGGAAGCAGAAACTCTGGCAAAACAAATAAAAAAAGAAATCCACGAAAGAGAAAGGCTCACTTGTTCCATAGGAGTAGGTCCGAACAAACTTGTCGCAAAGATAGCCAGTGACGCCCAAAAGCCAGATGGCTTGACAATGATCAAAGAAGAGGAAGTCGAGAAATTTCTAGCCCCGTTGCCAGTTCGGAAACTTCTTTGGGTAGGGCGAAAAACTGAGCAAAGACTAAAGACCTTTGGAATTGAAACTGTAGGCGATTTGGCGCGTTATGATCCTGCGGTGCTGGCGGAATCATTCGGCGTTGTTGGCAATCAGCTTTATTTGATGGCAAATGGAATCGACAGAAGTGAAGTTCAAGAAAGAGGCGAAATCAAGTCTATAAGTCGTGACGTAACCTTCCAAGAAGACACAGGTGACTCAGAGTTTATCCAAGCTACTTTGGATAGGCTGTCTGAAGAAGTATTCAATGATGCTCAAAGGCAACAGGTCTATTTTAAAACAGTCACAATCAGGATTCGTTACGAGAATTTTGAAACACACACACGCAGCAAGACTCTGCCATTTATCACTAACCGTTTACAAGACTTGAAGAAAACAGCTAGAGAACTGTTACAAGCCTATCTCAGACATGAAATGAAAGTGAGACTGGTAGGCGTTAGAGCTTCAAACTTTGTTTCGGCGGAAAAACAAAAAACGCTTGCTTGACAGCCTTCGTCATTTCTATTTTATATTGGCGTATTTCTCCTTTATTTTGGCATCAGCTATTTTGGCTATCATTGCGCTGGAAATCAGCACGTATTTGACTCCCGTGAGCTCCGCCAAATCTGCTGGTTTCTGATCTTGAGTCACAAGCAGCAAATCGTTATTTCTTGCATATTCCACAATGTCTTTGTCTTTCGCAGCCTTCAGACCGGCATCTTGAGCAGTCAATACTCTCCACCCTAATGTCTCAAAATACTCCTTCAATCCCGCGTACATCTCATCAAGCAAAAGCTTCAATGTCAATCCCACGGCATAGCTTTACTCTAAGAGGATCTGCTATTTAGAAGCTTCTTAGCAGTTCCATATTGAAGGTCTGAGAAGTGCAACACTAAAGTTCTCAATTCCCCTCTAGGCAAGCATAAAAGTAAATGTTATAGTAGTTTTTGTTGATCGTTGGACGTGCCGGAAATTGGATTGGAAACGTATCGCTAAGTGGCTGTTACCCGTCCTGCTTGTAGTAATCGTCTTGTCTGTTGTTATATACGTTTGGAGGAGTGAACCAGTATATGCGGTTTTGTGGAAACAGGATGCTGTTAACGGGTTTGACAATTTCGGCACGGCGACTTATGAGAACGGCGTGCTTTACGCTCCTTCTAAAGGAAACGACAAGGTTTATGCAGTGAACGCTTCAAACGGTAACATAATTTGGAGCCAAACCGTCAGACAATGCGACGCTTCACCGTGCATAGATGGCAACGTAATCTATGTTGGCGAGTGCTTTGGACCTAATGGAGAACAAATCAGCCTTCCAAAAGCAATGGCACTAAACAAAACTAATGGAGAAGAGATTTGGCATTACATAGAACCCAACAACACAGAATGGGTCGGCTCACCAGTGGTTAATGGAGACTACGTTTACTACACGACCGGTGGTGCAGGAGTCTATGCTCTAAACAAGACGAACGGAAATCTGATTTGGCAAAGATCCGAAATTGGGAATATAGTTTGCTCAGTAGCATATCATAATGGGGTTGTTTTTGTTTCAGCCTATGATCCTCCTGGTCAATATGCCTTGAACGCAACAACTGGAGAATATGTGTGGCATGTAAATCATGGCGCGTCATGGGATTCTTCTCCCGTCGTCTATGAAGGAATGGTCGTCCAAGTTGCACGCAATACAACAACTAGTGCAATGTCAACCTATGTTTTTAATGAAACAAATGGCGAAGTAATACGGGAATTTGAGGGAAAAGGAGGCTCGAGCACGCCATTAGTTCATAATTACAGAATAATCATCCCAAGCTACAACTGTAGAATATGGGCGTTCGATCTCAGAACAGGAACCGAAATGTGGCATACGGCAGAACTTGCAAATGGAATCTCAGGCATTCGACATCCAGAGATAAGCTATTGCAGCCCTGCCGCAGCTGACGGATTCATTTATTACCAGTCCTTAAGCGGAATATTCTACGCAATAGATGAGACAAATGGAAACATATGCTGGTCCGTTGAGTTGGAGGGCCATGGTTTCGGAAGCCCGAGCATCAGCTTCAATCGTGTGTTCATCACGAATGATTCTGCCCTCTACGCAATCAGGACAGATCGTGGTTCCGGGAACTGGCCTATGTTTTGCCGAAACCAGCTTCACCAAAGCTACTCATAAGATGTACACAGCGATTGCATACAAGTACGCATGTTTGCAGACTCTTGCAGCTAACTTGCATCCACAATGGCTATCATTAGGAGAGTGCCCTTGATTTTATAAGAAGGTGACTGTTAGGATGAAGGTAACGACGATACGACAGAAAGTATTGATTCCGACCGAACCTGACAAGGTTTACAAGGCTTTTTGTAGACGGAAAAAAACATTCTGCGTTTACCGGAAGCAGGGCTACATGTGATCCGAAGGTCGGTAGGAAGTTCACGGCATGGGATGGGTACATTTCAGGAAAGGATCTGGAGCTAGAAAAGGGGAAGAAAATAGTTCAGGAGTGGATAACGACGGAGTGGCCAGAAGGCTATCCGCCTTCAAAGTTGGAGCTGAGTTTTGAGAAGGTAGAGAATGGCACTGAGATATTAATGATCCATTCAGGAGTTCCTGCGGAACAGGCTACCGAAATCGAACAGGGATGGACTGACTTCTATTGGCAGCCACTAAAAGAGTATTTTAAAAAGCAGACAAAATGATTAACAGCTAGACCCCAAGACGCCAGGGCTTAGTAACTCACCAGAATCAAAATACATTCTGGTTGGCTTGTGACAAAAGCAATTTCACAGTCTCCAAATCCGCTCTTCAATTCGTTGCATTTGGTCGTTTCTTCAACATTACTAAAGGAGCCTTAAACATCACTGCTGCGACATTTTGTGAAAGTCGGAGATCCTTGCACGAGCTGCATAGAAGCCTATTCCGTCTTGTACAGAACGTTACAAGTGGATTCCAAATTCATAAATTCAAACTCCTAGAAGATACAAGAACAACGTCATTGGCAGATGCAGAAGAAAAAAGATCTTCGTCCGTAAGGAAGAAAGAAGATGCAACAAATGAACAACAAAAGAGTGTCAATATCTCTTGCGGTTTTGGCAGTAGTCGTGGTATCCAATGGGGCATTTGCAGTTCCTAAAGCGCTAGCGATTGGAAGCATCTACATTGTTCCTGCAGCGTTAGACGACCCAACTATTGCCCCCGGATCGACGTTCAAGATAAATGCGCCGGCAGCAAACATCTTAGACTTGTTTACTTGGCAGATTCAGGTGGAATTCGATCCGACAATACTTCAATGTGTCAGCGCCTCAATTCCAGCCACAAGCATTTTCAGGTTCGACTTCACCCCTAGCGCTGTCATCGATAACGCCTTGGGCACAGCCTATTTGGGTTCTTCAAAGCTATTCGGCGCAGGAGCAAACGGAAGTGACGTCTTGGCGACTTTTGAGTTTTCCGTCGTCAAGAGAGGATATTCGCATCTGAATTACTCAAAACCCCTCGGCAATGGTACCTACCTGTTGGATCCTGCTCAAAGGATCATGCCTTTGACAGTTGAAGATGGGCACTTTGACAACCATTTACTAGGGACACAGAGTCGACTCACTATTCAGGTTGCTGGTTCGGGCACAACCAATCCCGCCGCTGGCGTCTACATATATGATGTCAGCTCCAAGGTTCATGTTGACGCCATTCCTCTCTCAGGATGGAAGCTTGACCACTGGGAACTTGACATCGTAAACGTTGGCTCCAATGACTCCTACGAGGTGACGATGCACACTGACCACATTCTGAAAGCAGCCTTCGTCAGGATTCAACATTATCTGACTATTGAAGTCGCAGGTTCAGGCACAACAGACCCCGCTCCCGGAAACTACATATATGACGAAGGCGCAACCTTTCAGGTTTATGCTTTTCCCGCTTCAGGATGGAATCTGGATCACTGGGAACGTGACGCCGTCATTGCCGGTCCCGGCAACCCCTACAAAGGCACGATGAATACAAATCAAGTGTTGAAAGCAGTTTTCACGAAGATTCCATCCCCGCAACATCAGCTCACTGTTCAGGTTGCTGGTTCGGGCACAACCAGTCCTGCTGCAGGTAATTACAGTCATGATGAAGGTTCTAGGGTTTCTGTTGATGCCATTCCTGCCTCAGATTGGGCATTTGATCATTGGGAACTTGACAATGTTAGCGTTGTCTATGTCAATCCTTACGAGGTTGCGATGGATGCTGACCACGTTTTGCTAGCTGTCTTTGCTCAGATTCCATCAACACCGGATAATGCAGTTGTTGACGTGTCTTCAAAAACTGTGGTGGGAAAAGGATGTGCCATGAACATTACTGTCACAGTCAAAAACCAAGGACTCTTTACCGCGACATGGCGATCGCGCGTCAATGTCACAGTCTACTATAACAGTACGATAATCACTCTTCCAGACGGCAAAACCTTTGTGGCAACAGATTTAGGAAGGGGAGAATTAGTTGAAATCACTGTAGTCTGGAACATCAGCGTCACCGACGTTCCCGAAGGCAACTATGTTCTAAGCGCTTACGTGTCTCCAGTTCCATTTGAGACAGATCTAGCAGACAACGCTCTTGGAGACAGATGGGTTTGTGTGACGATTGCAGGCAACGTAGTCGGTCCACCTAACACCAGTAATGTCCCAGATAATGTTGTGAACATGCGAGACATAGGCGCTATCTGCAACGTTTTTGGAGCTACACCTTCAGCCCTAAACTGGAATCCTAATATGGACGTAGACAACGATGGCGTAGTTAGCATGTTTGACATAGACATGGCGTGCAGCAACTTCGGAAAAACTAGCCCATAGAACCTCCTTCCATAGACTCTGAGAAACGTCAAATACAACTTCCCATCAAACACGGTTATTTGCTTAGTTAGGAGAGAAAAAAATGCCGAAAATTGGAACGAAGACAATTGTGATTCTGTTGCTTTCAAGTTTGCTCTTGGCGATGCACATATTCATCGGTAGGAATGTACACGGCCAGTCACCAACGACCCTCAGAGTTGATCCAGCAAGCCTTGAAGTTGCGACTGGCTCAGATTTTCAAGTTGATGTAATCGTCGAAAACGTCTCCGATGTCTTCTTCAACGGAATAATCTTGACATACAACACTTCAGTGATCGACGCTGTAGATGTCAACGTGTATCCTACGTTCCAGTTGATCAACAGGATTATTGATGATCAAAATGGCTTTGTGTTGGTAGAAGGAGCAGGCGGACCAGCCCATGGCACGGTGCCGCTTGCTTATTTTGTGTTTCACTGCACTGGTCTTGGAGGGAGCGCCTTGAACATTGCTGATTACTACCTTGAAGACCCAACGCAAAACCCCATACTAGTTGACCAGATCATAAACGGTCGCGTAATGCAGTGGTTATTGAAACCCGCCTACGTAGACTACGCTCCAAACGGTGTGCCGGACTTCGATCAGAAACAAGACGGATGGAGAAACCCTGAAACGGGAAAGTGGAGTTGGTGTGGACCAACAGCAGTTGCGAACAGCTTGTGGTGGCTGGATTCTGAGTTTGAGCTGAACCCAATACCTCCTCTGACTGTAAATGACGGATTTCCGCTTGTTCATTCCTACGGATTATGGGACGACCACGACCCAAGCAATGTTCCACCATTCGTTGAAGACTTGGCATCGTATATGGATACCGACGGCACGCGTACAGGAGTATCGCATAACGGCACGAAAGTCATTGACATGGCTCAAGGCATTGAAAGATATATATCCAGCGTTGGGTTGCAGGAAAAACTCTACGTCAAGATGGTGAAGATACCTGACTTCGAAATGATATACAATGAAGTTAAGAAATGTGAAGACACCACACTGCTACTCGGATTCTGGCAAGAACAGCCGCCTGGTTCAGGGTCATGGGTGCGAGTAGGAGGACACTACGTTACAGTTCCAGGGATCGATTTGCCAAACCACAGAATAGCATTCTGCGACCCCTACACAGACAACGCCGAAGTGGTCCCTGGCAACGGTATCGTGAAGCCGCCTCCATCGCACGGTCATCCACCAACTCCTCCAGACACGATACACAATAACGCGACCTACATTTCATATGACATATACAATACTATAACTGGCTCACCGAGTCCCGGCGGCCCTCAACTTCGAATCGTCTATGAACCCCACTACTTGAACGATCTAGTAAACAATATGCAAGGACAAAACACTCCTGACGAATTCGAGCCCCTACAAGGACTCTACAACCCAGCATTGCCTGTACTTACCGAGGTAGAGTACGGCGTTTTCATTTCGTGCAGGACCGGAAAAGTGGCAGCAGGCTCAGAAGATACAAACATATATATTTGGGATTTTCATGGAACCCTGCAATGGAGATGGAGTCTTGGATATCCAGTTGCATCAGTTGCTATGGACAACAATGGACGGTTCGTAGCTGCAGGAGCAAGGTCATTGACGATACCAGCTACTGGCAATCTTGCGCTTTTTGATGATGCCCTCGGAGAGCCACCGGATAATGTGCTATGGTCAGTTCCTCTGCCTGTGTCCACAAGTTACGACGGCGACTCTGGGGGCACTGAGTCAAAATCAGTTGATGTCAAGAATAACACCTATAACGGCTTCGCAGTAGTGGCTGCTGCAAGTGACAACGGTTTGTTTCTGTTTGATCAGTCAGGTAATCTGATCTGGAACTATTGGGATGGCTCCCCTGAAACTATCGTTAGAATCTCCCAAGATGGGAATTACATAGTGTGCGGTGACTACAATTCCGGAATTGTGCATTACTTTTCGCATTTGCAGGATGGAGCACCAAGCTGGGGACCTGACGATGGATCACCCGTATGGAGTTTCGGTGGCGGAATGTCTGGGATGTACGCATTCTGGACGGCTATAGCTGGTTTGGGAGATTATGTTGCCGTAAGCGCCTATCCATCCCCTGTAACAGTGGATCAGAATCCTGCAAAAGTCGTTTTGCTTGATAGAACAGGGTCGATCGTGTGGTTCTACGCACTCCCTAAGGCGGGTTACGTAAAGGTTGACATGCCATGCAATGGAAGAAGTGTGGTGTCAGTCAACGACGACCCAAACGATTCTCTCGGCTGTGATCTCAACTATTGGAACGACTTGGCTGACGCGTTGCCGGGATGGGGCGCTGGCGATACTAATCCAATCTGGACATATTGGCCGGGCAAGGAGATTGGCAATCCACAGAATCCATATGACGATTTTTACACTGTTGCAGTCTCTGAAAACGGCAATTACGTAGCCACTGGCGGAACTCCAGCAAATGCACGTCTGCTAACAAAGATGGGAATAGTCCAGCAGATAGTCGACGCGATGCCGGGCATTATTCAGTCAGTCGATTTGACGTTTGCTGGCAAGTATGGAACTTCAGGTGACCGACTAGGATCAGTTTGGTTTTTTGACAACGCCGCAGGGCTTAAGTGGAACTATGTGACCGGAGGATGTATTCATTCGGTGGCAGTTTCAAAGATTTATCCATGTATGTTTCCGTTTCCAAACCATGATGTGGCAGTGACTAACGTGACAACATGCAAGGATGGAAGCATACCGATGCCTATCATCTCGCAAGACTACACAGCACACGTGTACGTGAAGGTTGAAAATCAAGGCGACTTCGCAGAAACATTCAAGGTAACTTTGTATGCAAACAACACCCTCGTAGCTGCAACAACTGTCAACAACTTGACTAGTAAAGCCCAGACAACTCTGACTTTCGTGTGGAACACAATAGGTTTCGCCAAAGGTAACTATGTAATAACAGCGTTCGTAGGGATAGTTCAAGATGAGATAGATGTGGCAGACAACACCTTCACCAGACCCGGCGCAATCAAGATTGGCGTACCGGGAGATGTAAATGCAGATAACGTATGCAACATGAGGGATATAGGCGCATGCTGCAACGCCTTCGGGTCAACGCCAGGAACATCTAGGTGGAACCCGAACGCTGACATGAGCGATGATCACATTGTAGACATGCGTGACATAGGAATAGCGTGCAGCAGCTTTGGCTAGACATATCCACAGACTCGCTCAAACCCTCTCCTTCATCCTCTGGAAGCGTTAGCACAGTCACCATTGTCCGCAGGCAGGTTCATATTGATCCGTGAACAGATCCGTATTTTCCCATAACCAACAAAAAGTTTCGAAAATAGAGTCTGTACTAGACCAGTGATTGCCAAGACATTGGGACATTCCATAGAATGAAATTTACCTTACTGCTGGCCGGTCCAAAATGATAGACTAAACGTGTCTTGATAAGTCAGACTCGAATAGATCAGAGTTTAACGGATTGGCCTTTTCGTTGCTTCTCTCTGCATTGATCAAGTATATCCACCGCACGGCGCAAATGCGGAATCGTGATAGATCCGCCAACTACCAACGCAACGTTCAGAGCCTCGAAAAATTCCCCATCAGAGACACCTTCTTGAACACAGCGGATAACATGATAAGTTATGCAGTCATTACATCGTAGTACAGTGGAAGCGACTAGACCCAGCAACTCCTTCGTCTTAACGTCTAAGCTACCCCTCTCATATGCGCGACTGTCCAATGCAAAAAACCGTCTGATACCAAGACTGTTGGAAGAGAGTATACGCGCATTCATGCGCTCACGATAACGCTTGAATTTTTCAAGATCATCCAACGTTAGCCCTCAACTGCCTGACTATCAAAACCACGTAAAATATTTTGTGCATGTAGAGCAAAGTATCTCCTTTTGCAGTCCTTCTAAGAAAATGAAAAACAACCAACTCAGGATAGTTTCTAGAGTTTGGGAAGGTATGAAACCTCTCAGCTGTACGACGGGTCGGACCACGTCTTAGTGCTTTGAGATTTCAAACCTTCCCACGCAATACTTTGAAGAGAACCTCATATATCTACCGATTTCAAGTTCAGTTTACGCCCCTCTTTCAACTAACTTCGTGAAGCAGACTAGACCTCCGAATTGGGAGAGCCGCTTGCCTGCAACAGTTTCCGCATCGATTATTCTTGTCCTGACGTTTCTATTCTTTGAAATCTGCAGTAGCCTATTAATCCGGTTTCTCTCTTTGCTGCCCACCAAATATTTGTCTGTAAGCATCAAATATTCAGGTTTGAGAACGTCACCTTTCCATTGGCCGTAGATCAGATCCTCAATCTCTTTAAGCGAAAACAAAATAGCTGCGCCGCTGTCAATGTCATTGAGACGTTTTTCCAGCATATCCACGATGCGTTCAGCCTCTCCAGAGGTAGTCTCACCGACTAGCCTGTGGAAGTCTCGTGCTTTTACTAGTTCAGCCACTTCATGAAGCGTGCCCGCTGGACCGATAAGCTCCCCGAACACTATCATATTGGAACCTTTACCTTGAACCAGCCACGCGTGATGTTTCTGAACATGATCACGAAATTCTCTAGAATAATCCGTCCTCATAGGAGCTGCAAGTACTACGCTCCTAATACCCTCTTTGAGCAAAGGCCTCAAGGAATCCACGATTGATTCATGAAAAGCGTACAAAGCCTCTTTGTCTTTCCTTCTCTCGGTAAGCTCCACCGTCGTAAATGGTTTTGCGATATTGCTGAAGATCTGCCACAGAACTGCACGGTTCTCTTCGAAACCGACCAGAACCGCTACAGGATACCCGCGTTTGTAGTCTCGTTTCCGCTTCATCTATGCCAGTTATCCTAGGTTCGCAAGAAGACTTGTCATGGCACTTGCTGCAAGCACCAACAGCTCAAATATCTTGTAGGCCTCGCTCATGCTACGGGCACTATATTCCACTGACAATCCGTCGATTCTCTTCACAAGAGGTAACAGTTCAGCAATGTCTGCAAAGTGGCTTGCCAAAAAAGTTATGCGCATCCTTACAGGCTTTCTAGTTACTAGTGGTCTAGCTTTGTTCCGTTTAAATTCAGCTACAGCTCGCCTGACAGTTTCCATTAATTCTTTCTCGATCTTCACCATACTGGGACTTTTGGCTGAAAACCTGCTCAAGGAACGCTTCAAAGCAACAGTCTCAGCCCACGGCGCATATTTCTTAACATCATCTTCTAACAGTTGAGCTTCACCAGCAACCATGACAACAGGCACACCTGATTCTCCTGCCACATAAGCATTCAAAAGAAACTCGCTCACCTCAATACCATTAACTTCAACTCTGTTGATGCTTGCACCACTATAAGTATGATCGAAAGTGGATTTTGCAGTTCCGAATTTGGCATGATACCCCAGAAACAAGGCAACATCACAACCTTCAACGCCAGACACCATGCTGAGCGGCCGAGGATAACCGCGAACAATCTCCACGTATTCAGGCAAATCATCAACCAAAAGGTTAACCATTGGACCATGGCTATCCGCAATCACAACCTCGTCAAAGCCGTTCTTGTGCAGTTCTTCTGCAACTGTCAGCGTGACTTTTGTAGCGATTTTTCTAGCTTCATCATACAACGTTCCTTTCAAGCTCAAGTGACCGGGAATAACGATGTAGGGCATACCTTCCAAATCAACTGAAATAAAAGCTTTCATAAACCCACACACAACGTATACAAAACAGTAAAGTCTAGTGCTTCGTTAGTCTATAGCGGCGGTTTTCAACGTCAATGATTTCGTTCTCGAAAAGCTTGCGCAAAGATTTGAAAATCTTTTTCGACGATTCTCCGCTTTTCTCGGTGATCTCTGCAAGCGTCATTCCTTCCTTTGAGTTTTCCAGCGTTGAAACCACAAGTTCGTCAACCTTGTTGAGTTTTGCCATGACAATTCCTCACATGAAACCAGACATGTTTAACCACCTTATTGCTTATGGATTAAAAACCTTTTTCATAAGCCCTTATTGGGATTCAGCGCAAACGTAGCTCTTCTCCTGCAACTCCAGTGGACACCCTCCGCCGCAGATTTGCAGTTGTGGGCAATCTTTGCATTTCGGCTCAACGTATTCTCTTTTTCTCAATTGCACTGCGAGTGGATTATTCCAGATTTTTTGCCAATCGTCCTTAAGGATGTCGCCAAGGCTTTTGAAGTAGCTTTGACACGGGTAAACGTCACCATTCGGTCCGACGCACATGTTGATCATCGCGGCATTGCATGATTTGACGCCTAGACCAAGCTTGACTGGGTCAAGATGGCAATACTGCGTAGGCGTGTACCACAGGAACTTCAATCCAATCAGATTGGCTTTATCGCGAATTTCAGGTAAAAGTTCGTTCAATGTTTCAAGGGGTAGTGCGAATTCTTCGCTT
Source organism: uncultured Candidatus Bathyarchaeia archaeon (assembly GCA_964355725.1). Classification (GTDB taxonomy): domain Archaea; phylum Thermoproteota; class Bathyarchaeia; order Bathyarchaeales; family Bathycorpusculaceae; genus CAYHEV01. The sequence continues at coordinate 19,028 of CAYHEV010000018.1, forward strand.
ATCTCGCCTGCCTTTCCGGAGTAGATGAGGCTGTTGCATCCGAAAGCGGCAACGCCAAGCTTCTTCAGAAGGTCTATTGTGTCTAGGAAATCTTTTGCATTGTATTTACTGAGAGTAGTGTTCGTGGTAACGTAGATTTTTGTGGAGACGGCATTTCTTATTCCGTTAACCGTTTCCTTCCAGCTTCCCTTCGCTTTTGTCATGGCATCATGAATCTTGGGTTTATGCGATTCTAGCGTGATTTGAACAAAATCAAGCCCCGCCTTCTCCAAGCTTTCAACATACGCCTTGACTTTCAATCTTCTACCGTTCGTAACGAGTCCTGTAACCATTCCTTTATTCTGCGCATAAAGCAGCAATTCTGGTAAATCTTCGCGCAAAGTGGGTTCGCCACCGGTGAATGTCAAGATGAAGATGCCAATTTGATGAAGATGGTCAATGGCTTCCTTCCACTGTTCAGTGCTAAGCTCAATGGTCTCATGAGGTCCACCGGCATAGCAGTGAACGCAGTCGTTCTGGCATCTGAAAGTAACTGCCAAATCCGTTCGCAGCGGCGCGGAATATTGCTGAGTGAAAGGTTCTACACTCTTTACATCAAGGAAAGATATGGGGCACACTTTTTCCGTCTGCGCTAAAGTGCTAATCGCGTAAACCAGTTTTTCGTAATCTTTTTTCGCAGTCTGCGAGTTCACTCTGTATATGCGGCGAATTTTCTTCAAAACGTCTTCTGTCTTCATTCCCTGCATGAAGAAATAGGCGTAAGCTGTCGCCGTTTCATTCAGGTAAAGAACCGTGTTGGCGTTGATAACCATGATCCCTCGTCTCTGCGGCTCAACACGAAGCTGAAGCGCCAAACCGGCAAACTTGTCTCTTCCACGATAGGTATATCGACCTTTGGGGATTTCAGGCGGATTAAAAATCTTGCGCAAGAGGCTCATGATTCAACTACTCCTTTCAGCCTACTCCTCCACCAGCACAGGCGCAGGCGCATGATACACAGGCACATGCACAAGCGCAAGCGTGACAAGCGCAGACACAGTTGGCATCATGGTGAGCGGGCTGGCTTGAAGCTTTAGATGGAGGCATAGGAAGAATTGAGTTAGCAAACTTCTCAAGATTAGCTACGATGTTATTTGAAGTGTTTTCCACCGCAGCGGCGATGTTGTTTGCAAAGTCAGCACCTGGAATCACAGGCGGTTTCGCTGCTTGAGCGGGTGCCTCCAGATTTGGTCTATATGTAGGATGTGGAATGTAATGTTGATAGCCGTACCAGTACCACAACCACATGGGGCTCGGCTCAAAGGCTCTGTTGCGGAACGCAGTTTGCGTAAGCGACTTGTAGTTCGGATCAAGTAAAAGCCACAATAAATGTTCATCATAGGCTTTGGAGGATAATTCAGGTGTACCAGCTTGTTCAACCTGTTCCCAAGCTTTTGCCACTATACTCCTATAATAGTCAACCGTGTCCTGTCTGCAATAGCCGCGCATCTTCTCCTCGACGGTGTCTCTGACCAGCATCACTGTTCCTGCCAGTTTTTCTTCGTCAAGATTTCCTTCAGCTCTTATCGCGTCCAGGAAATCAGTTTCATAATATCGCAGAGGCATTTCTGCCGTTCCAGTTTTTTTCTGAAATGTCGGCATAATTCGCAGCTTGATGAATGGACTTATCGATTCAACCCATACAGCTCTTTTCTGGAGAAGGCTGTAGAGCATCTCTGTAACTATCTTGGTTGGCTTCATGTCAAGCAGGTAAGAAGCTTCTACCGCTGTCAGGCCACGTCTTATTCCAAGCGTTTCCATGCTTACTCTGGGCATCAGATACGGCTTCTTACTAATCGCATATACTACGGCGCTTATTATCAAAAAGAAAATCAACACTCCGAAAACCAAGAACACGGGCGAATACGGCGGGAAAGAAGTTCCACCAGAAGGCGGAACTGTGCTAGGAGGCTGCGTATCATAACTCTGAATATACTCTTTCGGAAAAGAAACTCCAACTGGAAACTTCTCATTGGATGACAAGCCTTGTTTTTCCCAGAAAACTGTTAATCGTCCATCAGGTTCCAGCAGTGTGTTGTTCCAATCTACAGAAGTTTTAACCATACTTTCATTGACGTTGGAAGGTAGAACAATTGACACACGAAGATCCTGAACGGTTGCCGACCACCATACAGGAATGAACTGCATACCAACATTTCCCGGGTTTTGTGTGTCATTGTATATCATGTGGGCAACGTTTGTGATAAGCGTAAACCAGACAGCTTGTCCAGCATGTAGGGGTGTGTGAAGAGTGATCTTGACTTTGTAGTCGCTTCCAGAACTTACGTCAGAAGCTGTGAGGATGTTGCCATATTGATCTTTGGCATTTCCAATTGTGAAGTCTGCTTGGGGTTGGCCAACGTTTACGTAGTTGATGTCATCGCCATAGTCAAGCTTCACGGTTATGTTGTAGAATAGGTCAATTGTGCCGTTCTGGTTTATCCAGATTTTTGCTCCTTCCTGCTCAATATGGAAGACTCCGCTCCAAGACGCAGAAGCACAGTCTGAAAACGTAACTAAGAGAAAAACGATGCATAGCAAGATCAGAAGAGAATGGGCTTTCACCATTTCGGCTCCTCAGTCACCTCAAACGTATGCCCACAGTAGGGACACGTTGCGTATGGCACACTAGACACAATCTTGATTTGATTTGCGTCTATCGAGGCTGCGCAGTTGGGACACTTGAGCGCCACTGCTTTCATCTGTCCTGACATTTCCAGCGTCTGAACGACGGTCGTTGGTTTCCTGGATATGAAGTAGATAATTGCGAAGCCCACGATGAAGAACATGGCTGAAACAGCCAAGCCAGTAGGCCAGTAGTTTGTGGCAAAAGCAAAGACAGATGCAAAGAAGAAAAGGACAGTAACTAGAATTAACCCTATGAATGTTGTGGGCTTCATGCACAAATCGGTGAAGGTTCCAGAATTTAACCTTATTCCAAGTATATAGTCTTTGTTCACTTCTCTCTTCGTCGCATTGCGCAGCAGCTTAGAACAACACCAGAAGAATAAACGAGTAGTTTGAGACAGATCAACAGCATCGGTGATGGAAATAGGATAATTTTTGGATCTGATACATCCGGTCAAGGGAAGACTTTTAAAGACAAGAGGCAACAACTAAGGGATTATAACTGTAAACAAGGAGAAAGACAAGATGAATTTGAGAAATTCAAACCTCAAGAGGCTGTGTGTACTATTAGTAATCTTTGCTCTGTCTTTGGCGGCAGTTCTCTGCTCCATCCATAATATATCGACAAGCGCTTCCTACGGGTACAAGGAAGGAGACGTGTACACTTTCACCGAAGTGTGGTCCACAACCGCAAAAACTGAAGAAGGCGAATCGTCAACCAGCTCATCTTTCACATTCACCATCAAGCTAAAGAACATCGAGAGGAGCACGGGTGGATATAATGTCTCAGTCGAGATTTTGATCATCTCCGCTACCAGTATGGAAGGCTCTAATATGCTTTCGAAGCGAACAGTAGAAGGAGACCCTGTCCCCTTCACGTGGGACATATACGGGGTTAGCGGCTCACCTAACTTATTAGTCAGTACAGACTGGGACAAGCGTGGAGACGAATGGAAAGCACTCGTGGAAAGTGAGGGTAAATCAAACGACGGATGGTCGGTGAAAGATAAAAGTAGCTCAAATGGAGCCTTCACAGCCATCTTTGATTTCGACGTTACTAGTGCTCAATCCCACACAGACTTTGATGGTGACGGAAAGCCCGATAGCTACACAGGATCGAGAACCGATAGTATCGCATACGATGGCAACGGAGTCCTATCTTCATATTCAACACAGGTGAACAAGAAATTCGATAGCCAGAACAGCGTTACGACCTCAATGACTGTGGCCAGAGGCTCACCGGGTCTGGATTTGATGACTATGCTAACCTATATCGCCATCGGTGTAGTCAGTTTCGTCGTTGCCTTTGCCATAGGATTCTTCATAGGAAAAAGTAGGAAACCTAAAACTGCAGCAATTTATCCGTCGGGAACAGACGCTTCGGCTCCTCCACCGCCACCACGTTAAGTGAAAAGAAACAAACCAAGCAGCAACACACTCAGGCAAAATCACCAACTTTTTTTGTTCTTTAATTAATATACTATGCACCATGAATAACTTGATCAAGATTGGAAAGATCGAAACCAGCGAAAATGATTGGAATTTCATTCAAGTAGACTATCTATGGTTATGAACTTCTTTGAAATAGCGGCTCTAATCCCCTTCTTCGGATCGACTACTTGATTTATGCGCAAATCGACAGCAAGACTTCCGAACATATATGCTTCTTCAAAAGCCCACTCATGCTCTCGCATCAACGCATTCACCATTGCCTCTGCAGCAAACTCTGTTGCTTCCTCGAGAGTTTCGCCACAAGCCAGGAACGAGTACTCATCTTGAGTCTCAAGTATCGGCCACTCAGGTTTCTTTCCTTTGATCAAGTCAAATTTGAAAAGAGCCTCAGCCGCTACTTCGACTGAAGAAACACATAATTCTCCATCAGCTTGGATTGCGTGAACATCACCAGCAGCAAATAGAGCTCCTTCAGTGAAGACTGGCAAATAGAGTTTTGTACCGGCTACTAATTCTTTGACGTCCATATTTCCGCCGTGTTTGCCAAGCGAACCTGAAGGAATTTCACCTGATTCCGGAGCCACGCCAATCGTTCCTATCATGGGATTAATCCTAACACGAACGTTGTTATCAAAATGAACGTAGTTATTTTTTATTTCAACTATTTTAGTGGAGGATTTGAACTCTTTTCTGCCTAAAATTCCAGATCTTGGAATTGTAGCTATCACGCCCCTTTCTTCAATCTTTATGTCCAATATCTCTGCGACAAGCGTGTCACCCGCTCTTGCGCCTTGAACAAACAAGGGACCAGTTGCTCCATCAACCTTGGTCCAATCGAGCTTTTCAATGGATTTTTTCTCGCTGTTGATTTGCCCTCCAAAAGCATCTTCTGTTTTCAACGCGACAAGTTCACCAGGTTTAACGTATTCGGCTGGCTTGTTTTTTGGGCTGAAAGTGTATACTATCTTGTCTTTGGGAACAGTTTTCACGGCAACGCCATCCAGTTTCTCAATATTCTATGAAACGTTATGATTGTTATGCACGTTTGCTCCATTCTCCTTTCAACTTGGAAACGAAGCCAGCTTCGTCTTCTGCTATTGCTTTTTTCACTTGTTTCCATGTTGCTGGGCAATTTTTGTATTTCAAGGCTACTATTTCATGAACGATTCTGTCAATTTCTTGTTTGTTTTCTTTCGTGACTTCTATTCCGGCTTTTTTGAAGATTCCTTGAAGATGTCTAAAGTAGCATGTCATGCCAAACTGCCTCTAGAAAGCAAACATGTTTGTGGATTTATTAACTTTCTAAACGATGGAGTCTTGGCTACAGTTAGATTTCTGATATTTATCTCGTCTCTGTATTGGTGATGCACAAGCATTATTGACGTTGGCAAGATAAACTACTTTATGTTTCAGTTCAAGAAGAACAGGTTAGCTTATCTTCTTCTCGTTGCGATATCGCTTTTCATTTTTGTCCAAGTTGCTGATGCGGCAACCATGAGTTTTTGGGTAAGCAAAGGTCAGACGGAAACTAGGTCTATCAACCTTGAAGTTGATGATCATGTTCTAATAGAATTTACCATCACCGGACACGGTGAAAACGCCGTGGACTTCTACTTGGCTGATCCAGAAGGAAACGTGAAAGTGGGATACAACAGCACAGGCAGCGTCCATTACAGTTTTGTCTGCGACAAGGCTGGAGAATACATTCTGCACTTTTCCAACGCAGATTCGAACGAAGACTCGTTTGTGGCACTGAATTATGAAGTTGAGCACTACGTTTTTGGGATTCCTCAAATGCTGTTCTTGGCCATCATTGTTGTGCTCGTCTGTGTGGGGGCTGTTGCAGTGTTTATTCTGATGGGCAAACCTCGTTAGTCGTCAATTCGCAACCAGCTTAGCGCAGCATAGAGTCGAAAAGTCATTTATATCAAGTTTGTCGATACCAGTTCATAGTGAAAACATGCTTGTGACAAACAAGAAT
>CAYHEV010000019.1:0-24733 GCA_964355725.1 uncultured Candidatus Bathyarchaeia archaeon
AGTTCAGCTGCTTTGCTGTCATTCTTTAGTACATCTACTGCTTCATTACATCTCTCTAGTGTTTCACTATCTATTAAATCTTTAGTACCTTTTAGTTTTAAGAATTCAAAATAGATTATTGTTTCTTCTGTGATAATTTTGGCTAATCTCTGTTCATCTGTTTTTAGTGCTTGATGTAGATTGATTTTCTTGAGTATATCTAGGATTTCTGCTTTGTAGTCACTGAGTAATCCGGGACCTTCTTTTACTAGGTTGTAGATTCTGTCAATAACGAGTCTTGAGTTGCCTGTGGGTAGAATAGATGGTAAAAGTATGAAATTCTTTTCAAAGCTACCATCATCAAGCAACAAATTGTGAATAACTTTTCCATCTATTAGATAGCTCTCAAGTTTTTCTTCCCTCTGTTGAAGGACATAATGTTTGTAATAGAGTTTAGGTGAGAATAGTAATTTATTTAAGCCTGAATAACTTAACTGAAGAGGCTTACTATAAAACTCTTTCTCTAACTCTTGTGGTGTTTTTACTATTTCTATCATAAGTCTAATAATGGTTGTGCTTCACCTAAGCCTACTATAGCAAAAGGCTGTTGACCAAAAGCACCCGGAGATGAATCTAGTGTTGGCGCTATTGTTACTTGAGGCTGTGCTGCTGCTGCTTCTTCAGCATCTGTCTCTGCTACTTCCTGCTGAATTGATTCTACAGGAGCTACATCAGTAAATTCAAAATACTCTGTATCACTTTCTAGTGTTGCTTTCATGACCTTTTTTGCTTTTTTCATTACTATAGCTAAGTTACTACTATTAAGTAATCTTTTATCTTTTAGCTTATCAATTATATCATCAATACTAATACCGTGACTATGTGAAAGCTTAAAGAAGTTTAAGAAACTTTTAAAGTTAACATGTGTTTTAGTATCTGAATTATAAATCTTGTACTGATGATGATAAAATACCATCAATAGATACACAGCAGATTTTTGATAATCACAATTAGCCATAGCCTCCATTGCAATTTTGTGATCATTTTTATCAGAACTCTCAAACAAGTTCATAATTCCATCATACATTTCTTTATCTACTACACTACCTTCATTAAGTAAGGCTAGCATAGCATCTGGATGATAGAAGTTCTTATTTTCTATATCAGTAAAAGCTTTTCTTTGCTCTTCTGTTTTAATAAAATAGATCTTATCACGATTTAAACAATTAGCTACTAGACAATCATCATCATCTGCCTCATCTTGTCTTACAACACTTAACTTATGTTTATTAAGACCTTCATTCTGAAAAGTATAAGAACCATTAAGAAAAATAACATCTTCTGTAGAACTTGAAAGATCAGCAATTAACTTAACATATCTTTGATCATTTACTTTAGTAGCTCTTTTTAAGAAATCTAGAAAATAATCTTTATACATTAGATCCGGATAGTTATCTGTATCATAATACTTATTTTCTTTATTAGCAGTTTGATCATCCATAAAGAATACATTAGCTGTTTCTTTAACTTTTGCTATAGATACCTTGTATTGATCACAGAACTTCTTTAGTTTAAATCTTGGAATGTTACTATCAGGATAGATAAAGATCCTATCCCCTTCTGTTGGTGTATACTTTCTCTGCAGTCCTCTGAGAGGATTTTTGTCAAATAATTCTATCTGACAGTATTCTATTGTATTCTCTGGCTTCTTTAAAACATCAATCATGATGATGTTTCTACCCTGTGGTTTCTTCATGGTCTGTTTGTATTGGTGTTTTTGTAAATGGTAAGTGTTTATACTTATTCCTAATTGTGATTTGTACATTGTAAAATGTATTCCTTACCTGATGAGTCAGTGTAGTTAATATATCATCCTCCAATCTTTGATAGATCTCTGGAGTTATAATATCATTCCTATTACAGTGCTCTAGAAAAGATAAAGAAGACATGCCCCATATACTAAATAACATACTTTTATCTCTAAATGCCCGGCTAGCCTTTGTTCTCAGATTAACCATTTGACCACCATGTCTTGTAGCTAGTTTCCAGATCCAATAAATAGATTTTTCTATATCACATGTATTAAGAACAAGTTGCGCAATCTTGTGATTACCTTCATCTCTACTAGATAGCATACCTAATAGAGTCTCATATTTTTCTTCATCCAGTACAGGAGCAGGCTCCCCATCTTTCAGGGGAGTTGCTACTACTGGTACATATTTTTCTACTACTTCTTCCATTTATTTCATTGCTATATAATTCATTGCTTTTTTCATTATTTCCGGATCATCTTTAAAGTAACCAAGACCACTATTACAAAAAGCACATAAGATTCCTCTATATACACCTGTACTGTGATTATGATCTACTACTAAGCCTTTTTTATGAGTTGATCCTGTTGATTTACAAATAGCACATACTCCTCCTTGACTTTCTAAAACTATATCATAGTCTTCAAGAGTAAAATACTGACTAGAACTGTTTAATATTCCTTTTTGTTTCCAACCTTTTTCTACCCATGTTCTTTTATTAGCTTCATAATATTTTTTAGATCTTTCTTGATGGGCTGTCCAATTTTTCTTTCTGTTAGCTCTATTATAAGCTATGATTTCTTTTTTTCTAACTTTGTATCTAACTAATCTTTGCTTAATAGCTTCAGCAGATTTTGCTCTAGCATTATTACACAGCTTACATAAAGAAGCTACTCCGGATTTATTATTTTTGCATTTATGAAAGTCCTTTAGGTCTTTCTCTTTTTTACAAATACTACAAGTTTTTTTCATGATTAAGATTAATGGTTACAAACAAAATTACACATTCTGCTTGTAACCACCAAATATCTTATTTCATAGCAATCTTGACTACATCTGCGTTTAGCATTAATTTTTGGAATTTAGATTTATTTGCATTGATGATCTTCTTAATAATGATATACTTTAAATCATTAGTGAATAGATCATCTGTAGCAAATCTGATTAACCTGTCTGTGATCTTTTGAGTAATTGTGCCTTCTTCTGCATAGTTTATTGTAAAGTTAATTAACCTTTGAGCTAATACACTTCCGATATCTGCGCGATACTGAGCACCTACACCTACACATGATCTAATCTCTCCTATAATATAAGCTTCATTATCATGAAGTAACATGTCTTTAGGAGTAACCAATTTATCTAACTTATTATTGATAAATGTAGTAAACATGGTAGTAAAATCAGAACTTGTAGTTCCTTCACCTAATTGCTGGATCAAGGGTAGCTGAGCCATGAAATCTGGAATAGACATCAAGCTATTAAAGAACATAGTTACAGTTCTTGCATTAAGTTCTGCATTCTTCTCTAATAATTCAGGATGTAACAACAAGAAGTTAATACATCTGCCATCAATACCAGTCTTCTCAGCATATCTTGCCCAAACATGCACATCAAACTTATAATTTGTATTAATTACACGAGTCTTTTGTGCATTATCTAAAGCAGTTACACTATAAACTCCATTATCAGGATTAGACGTTAAAATTACCATAGAACCTGCCGGCAAACTCCAATTGTTATAGGTTTGATTCTCTATTAAAGTCATAGTAGCTTGAACAAATTTTTCACTTGCTCTACTATAATCATCTAATAAAAGAATGATAGGACCTGTTTGTGATTGCACCCATTCTGGCGCTGCATGAGTCATGCGCTTCTCATTAGTTGGTTTGTATCCTGCTGTAATATACTGAGGCATTGTTCCCTCTACTACCCATTTCTTTGTTTCACCATCTTTGGCAATCATTTCATGTTCCTTGCAAGGATAACCTACTAAGTCAGAAACATCTTCTAACTCAGCTAAATTTTTCCTTACTAAGACCATACCCATTTCATTGGCAAGTTGTACTATAGTTGAGGTCTTTCCTCCACCAGCTTCACCTTCTACATTTACGGTTTGAGCTGGTAGCTTCTTACTAATCAACAATTGATTATTTTTATGGATATAAGTTAAAAATCCTTTTAACTCTTCTGCATTTAATGAAATTTGTGATGACATATTTTTAGTTTAATTTTATTACAAGACCTTGAAGATCTGAATTGATTTGTGATTGTGATGACATTACCCATAATACAGGGCCTCGGCATTTGTCTGAAGCCGGTGCTTCACCATCTGTAAGATAGATTAAGCAGTTATACTTTCTGAAATTTTCATCATAGTAATCAGTAACAGGAGTAAAGCTTGTTCCACCTCTACCATGAATTTCAAGATCCTTTTTAGGATCAAATCTTTCCATGTGAGAAATAGCGCTATCACACTGGATAACCATGATCTCTGTTCCTGTTCTGTGTATATGATTCATCTCACCTAAGAACTCATTAAGTTCATTAGTACTTACTGAACCTGAGGTATCAATTGCTACTAAGATCTTTCTACGCGTCTTATGTTTTAACCCGGGATTCTCTTGGAATCTGAAATTAGGTTTGGACCTGGACATTCTTGTGAAGGTTTTAGTACTTCCCCCTATAAAGCGTCTTAGATAGCCTCTCCAGTTGAACTTTGGTTCTTCTATGATGGTTATCCTTTTAAGGATCTCTGCCATCTCTCCAGGAACTGTTCCACGGCTCTTTTGAACCTGATCTGCTACTTCTGATAAGATATGTCCTGTCTGAGTCTTAATTAGCTTCTTAGTAGCCTCATCAAGGTCTTCAAACTCACCCCAAGTGCTATGATCAGGAAGTTGTACTTCTATCTCTCCACCACCTTTGGCTCTAATCTTTACCATTTGTCCTCCACCAGGTTGATCACCTTCTCCAGGCATTGGGATACCCACAGCACTGGCTGCTAACATAGCATTAAGATTTGGACAATTTCCGGCTTGCTTACCCTGCATTAATTTGTCATAATAATACTGAGTACCTTTCTTTGCTTCAAGCTTTAATTCCGGATATGATTCTGGAAGCTGTGGGCCTGGAGGTAGGAAATCCTTATCTATATACTGATTAATCTCTATATCCATTGCTATATTAGCAATTTCCTTGTCTGAGAGATGATCATAATCAGTAATATGGAAGAAGGCAATATGTAGAAGCTCATGCTTCAATAAACCTATATGCTGGTTAGTGTTTAGCTTATTCCAAAAGTTTTCATTTATATAAAGCTGATAGTTAATTCCCTGTCTACTTACACCGGCTGTTGGTACAGCGCGGTTATTCCATTGCTTATTCAGCATAATTAGGAATAGTCCATAGAAGGGCTCCTTTAACATCAGATCTTTACTGGCTTTTGCTAGTTCATCTGTTTTGTTATTCATAATCTTTAAGTTTTACTTTAATTTCAATGCTTTCAACAAAATCCATTTTTTCAAGAATGCTCTCTAGAAACTCGATATATCTTGCAGTAAAGAATTTTTTGTTCTCATCTTTATATGCAGTTTCATTGTCTAAAGCCTTATAAATATCAGAAAATTTTATGATATATCCCACAGGAATACCCAAACTTTCTTGATATTTTAAGTGAGTTTTACATTGCTCAGCCCATTTAAAAAAATCACATCTTGTAGTTTGTCTGAGAAAAGCTATTGCAACATAGTTTCTTTGTTTATTTAGTGTTTTAATACAGCTGAGAGCTACTTGAACATCTTCAGGTGTTGAGTTCAACATCCCTTTTAAGTTCTTATAGCTTGCTTCATCAATTACTAATCTTGTATCGGTAGTGTCTTTAGCATCCATACTGGTGTTTTTTTCTCTGTTATATTGTCCAGCCATTCTTTAGCTGATGGAATATGACCATTACAATCTTCCTTTACATGTTGTTCTCCTATGTATCTTACATAGACTTTTTTACCTTCACTATTGAAGATATGCTTACCAAAGATTTTTTCACACTCAAAGATTCCTTCTGAGTGATGACGGAACATCCTATGTATAGAATGTCCTACCCAAGCCTTAGTAGCATCAAACCATTCATGTACTGGTAAATAGTCTTCTTCTACGCCACCCCATTTTTTTACTGAGGATTTAGCATGTTCTGATGGATGCGCCATATTAATCTCCAAGGCGACCCTCTACATCATTGTGTATGGATTCTGTAACATGGACATAGTGATCACCTCTATACTTACCATCATCTGTAGAAATAAATAACTTTCCGCCACCGCCTTCATTATTATACCAATCACCTTCATTATTTACTATATCATATATCTTATTACTTAATAATTCAGCTAACTCATCTTCTATATCTGCAAGTACAGCATCTCCTTCAAGTTCTGGGAGACTTCCTTCTTCTTCATGAACACTACCTCTTTTTACTAAATAGAGTTCTTCTATAGCGCCACTATCACCACTACCATAGTAGTTAGCATATATATGAGAGTATCCTTGACTAGCTAGATTAAATAATATATGTGTAAATCCACTAGTTAAAGGAATTGTACAGGCTATTTCTTCTTTTTTCTCACTCATGTTTTTTCTGTTTATAGAAGGAACCTAAGATATTACCATTAAGGTACATATCATGCTCTAATACTTCATACTTAAACTGATGCTTTACCTCTTGGTAAGTCAACTCAGTTTTGCTGTAGCATATTTTAAGCATAGTTCTCTTCATTTTTATACCTTCTTTTTGTGCTTTTTTAAGCACTTCATTACTGCTGTAATAGTTGTTGTAAGCTGTTTTAGCTACATGTTCATAAGCTTTCTTTCTCTTGTCTGCCGGTAATCTCTTTTTACTGAGCTTCTTTTTTACAAGAGCCTGGAAATTCTTCTTACCTAGATAAGCTACGGATTTACCATCAATAACAGCTTCAATCATGTAAATGAAACCTACTGCTCCAGGAGGAATATCTTCATCCTGGAACTGTTTGCCATTATAGATCCAGCCCATTAATCTTGAATAAGATCTTTGATTTTATCAATATTGGCTAAGATATATCTTACATCTTTGGGATGATCTCTGAACCATTTCTTTACATCAGTATAGATACTAGATCCACTACTACCACAATCATGATTCATATTCTCTATACAAAGATCAATATTCTGACTGATTGCTTCATTTTCATTTTCATAAATGCAATCATCTTCTGCTTTATATGCTTTAATTACTTGTACTTTCATTCTTTTAGTTTTAGCTGTTATCACTCTCGCAAGCATTCAATGCCTGTACTATGATCTCATCCTTGAGCTCATCAGTTAATGTTTGGATTGGCAATGCCAATAGCCACTTCTGAAATTCATTCATATTTCTGAGAATTTTTGTTTGATTATTTCTTCTGCTACTACCCAGTTCTCTTCATCATTAGAGTCAAAAAAACTTACCAGTCTTGCAATTTCCTTATCAGTAAGTCTTTTCATTCCTTGAAGAAGAGATATTTTAGCCATAGCATACATAGCTCTTTCTACACGATCGAATCTCATATCAGCAGGGGGTGGAGAATTATAAATAGGTGCTAATCCTGTAGCCATCATTTGCTTTACATAATCTGAAACAGATACTCCTGGTGGAATATTTGAATGATCTATTACACTCATGCTACAAAGTCTGCTTGTTTAAGAGTCTCTTGCTTCATTAACTTATCCTTTAGCATAGGAGTCAGGGTTTCCCTTACCTTGGTTAGAGTTGTATCCCTCACTGAATCTGATAGATCTTTAGACATCTCTAGGACCACATAAGGTAGATTATACTTTTCTTTATACTTCTTCATAGATTCTAATCCTGCTGGATCATTATCAAATAAAGTACAAATACCTTTATACTTATGTTTAAGAGCTGTTATTACATGCTCTGGAATCATAGTATTTTCACTATCTGGTGCAATTGCTTCCGCATTCTTGTATCCAAGTTTACTAAAAGCCATTATATCCTTCAAAGAACTGCAGATTATAAGAAAAGGCACTTTCATTGTAAGCTGATCCATACCTTGAATATAATCTTGTACTTTGATAAACTTATAGTCTTTCACTAAAGGATGATATATCTTATACAGAGTACCATCTTTTCTAAAATAACCATACATATTAGTACTTTTGATTACTTGTTCTATGATAGAGCCGTCTTCTTCTTCCTTGCTAAGTTTGTATTGTGATAAGGGAAGAACATGATAATACTCTAGTAACTTGGAAGTAATATGAAACTTACCCCAGTACTTAGCATCAAAATTAGTCCATCCTCTTGTAGTAAAGTCCACTACTTTATACTTAGACTTTTTCTTAAACTGTCTTATACCATCATCCTTATTGTTAAGGATAAAGGTATTGTAATCTTCAATAATTTTATGAGCAGTTTCTCCCCTTGTAGTAAGCTTTGGTTCACTCATCTCCATTATTAGATTGATTGCATCTCCTGATTTTCCAGTAGAGAAATCTTTATACTTGTAAGTATTATTTGATGCATAATATATGCACATTGAGGGAGTCTTGTCATTCTTATTGAACACTGATTTGATCTTTACATCCTGACCGGTTAACTTTTCCTGCAGTTGTAAATAGTGTTCAAAAATCCATTCTCTTGGAACCTCTGTTATGTCTGTTATTAATGATTTTGTTCTTATCATATGACTCTGTTAAATATTAATAATCTAATTTTTCCTTCTAATTGAAGAAGTACAGGATATCCCTTCTTTTTACATAATTCAATTTCTGATGATACATAAGAATCTCTGTAAAAATCAGATTTTATATCAAGATCATAAAAATTAAGCATTTTGTATTTAAGCTTTTTAAGACTAGTCTTTTTTACATTATGCTCTCTGAGTATAAGAACTTTCTTATGATTAAGTTCTGTCATGTTATTAGATGATATAAAAGGGGAGACTTAGTTGCCTCCCCTTTTTAGTTTATAATTCAAAGTCTGAACCTGTTTTAGCTTCGCCAAAGCCTTCCACTTTTTCTTCCTTCTTCTTTCTAATATGCTCAGTCTCATTGTATTTTATGAGTTTAGAAATTTGTACACTATCTTTTTCAATAGGTGCACCATCCTTAGAATACTTAGGTAAGAAAAGCTCATGTGCTTTATAGCCTCCGCGATTGGTATATTCTTTACCACCAATACAGAATCTAAAGAATTCATCTTTAAAAGGCTTATCTTTATTAAAGGCTGTATACATTGATTCAATTGTAGGATGCTTTTCATCCTGAGCATCAAACCATTTCATACAACCAAGACTTGTGCATAGTTGTTTAAGATATTTTAGCATCTCTTTATCCCTATTAACAGCAACACCGCTTTTGGTCTCACCATCTGCAAATGCCCACTCTGTAGCTTTTACTACACCTACTTTACCCTTATGGCGACCTAAGGCTTCATTGTTTTTATCAATAAAAAATCCTTGGAAATCATCTCCTAGGTCTTCACCTTCTAAATGAAGCATAACATTATAAGCTCCTTCTTTGAATTTAAAAGGCTCAATAGTTATATTATTGATTTTACATAGGGTTGTTCCGGGCTCTAATGTCTTTGACACTCCACCATCTCCATCAGTCTTGATGTTCTTTGTACTTAAATTGCTCATATAGTTTTTGTTTGGATTATTTTACTTCTGTATGTGTTACATCTATTATCTCTTTGATAGTACCATCTTCATTGCGTTTTACTGCAATCTCTGGGATATTAAAACTATCTGTTAATTCTTCTGTCATATAAAGACCTAGTAATAGATCTGAGCCAACACGATTAGCACCTTTTGCTAAGCATCTTGCATATAACATCTCCTTAGGCATACGCTTCCAGTTATCCTTGGTGTTTAAACCTTGACCGGTTGCATCTAACCATGTGAATGAACAAGTTTCTTCTACACCATCTCTAGTAAAGACAATAGTTGTTCTTCTATCTACAGGATTTTCAGCTGTGTCTTTTCTCATATCTGTGATAGTTCCATCTTTGTAGATATATACACCATCTTCTTTAGTATAGAATTTTACACCACCTTTTCTTAGTAAAGCATTAGTTGCTTTTGCACTTAAGCTTAATTTACCTTGAATAGGAATGATGTAATGGAATGCCTGCATTGTAGGAAATCCTAATTCTTTACCCATCTGCGCGATAGTGAATGCCTGCTCCACAGTTTTTATATGAGCCGGAAGTTGTTTTGATTCAATGAGTGTAGCTAGAAAGTTCTTTAACTCTCCTGCTTCAGCTGTTGTGATTTCTTGTCCCATTACTTATTTTTAATTATATTATTTAACCATTCTTTCCTACTTACCGGCTTAGCTAGCATGATTGCTGCTAGATCTCTGATAGTCATCTCATTTAAAGGAGGATCTGTTTCAGGATCGGGTAAACTAAAGTCAGCTATTGGTGTCTTTGTCTCTTTAGGTGTGTTGATTATAGTCTCAGGACTATATTTTTTAATTACTTTGAATTCATCAACTGGTACAAGATATCTTACATGTCCTGTGCCTGCTGTTGGTTCTGTCTTTTCATACTCCTCTTCAAAATGAGGGTTGAACTTCCATAAATACAATGTTCTATCCGGATCTTCCGGTACATTGTTTCTGTCTGTAAATTCTAGGTATACATCTTGCCCTTTGCTTATTTCACTATAGAAAAAGCTTACATGCAAATCTGTTTTACCTGAAGGCCTATAGGCCAACTTAGGGATTAGCGAGTAATCATTTACTCCCAATTCATTCATTGTTGCCTTATGAAACTCTTTGAGCTTCTTAAGGTTTTCTTTCTTGTCCTCTGGACTGTCTACTGTTGGTATACTCATTATGTTCTTATTCTTCTTTCTTGTCTTGGTGGTGTTGGTAATTCATGAATAGTCATTTTTTCAAACTCTGTTCTGAAAAAGGCTATACCTGTTTCACCATTTCTACATTTTAAAAAGTGCATTGCTAGGATTGTAGGATCTCCGCTAATAACATATCTCTCAACTCCATAATAATTAAGCTTTTGTACTCCCGGTCTATTAAGACCTATTAAAGTATCAGCATGTTGGAGTAAAGCATCTGATCCATTTATATCAGAGGGCAATATAAAGTTACCATATTTACCATCCTCATTTCTTTCAGGAGCATCAATGTTTCTATTGAGCTGACTAATAATAATAAAGGCAATTGGATATTTTCTTTTTAATGCAGTTAAGGTCTTACCTAGAGCAGTTAACATAGACATAGGATCTCCATATGGAGCATTATCTAATAATAAAGAGTGATCTAGTGTAATAATTACATTTTTATAAGTTCTTTTTCCATCTTTATCTAATGAAGAATGTAATAACATATACTCTTCAATAGTATCTTTAAAATCCATAACAGAACAAGCTTGTTCTACAATATCTATAGGATATTTTAATTTTTCTTTAGCATAAGCCTTACACATTTCAAAATGCTCATCTGTCAATGTTCCGGCAGCACTGCATAGATATTTGTAGGTTACACCTAAACTCTGTGAATATTCTCTTATTGCTGAGTTTTTACCCAGCATTTCAAATTGAAACTCTAGTACTCTGAAGTTCATAAGGGGATTAAGTTTAAAGGCTCCTATTATAATAAGATCTTTAACTAGTGTCTTACCTGTTGCTGGCCTAGCACCTATTACGGTAGTACTATGCCATTCAATTCCATCAGTAGTTGCATCATTAAATTTTTGCCAAGGAGTTTTAAGACTTGTGATCTTACCTGTTTGTCTACCTTGTAAATAAGACAAGGATTCTATAAAAGCCTCTCTTTGAGTCTTCCACTTTGTTGGTTTGTCCATCTGACTGATTATTTATTATGGGATAGTAAATATAGCTTTTTACAAGTGTAAAAACAACTACTTTTCCTAAGTGATTGAGCTTTAAGTGTTAAAAATTAGAAGGTTTTTTCAATAAATTTTGGATTATCTCCTTCTTCTCCATTTTTAATCAACTCACAATAACCGGCCAGATCTGAGATCCATGATTTATCTGAATCTTGCTTCCTAATAAAGTATCTTGAGGTCCTTGTATACTTAAATCCTTTCTTCTCCTCTTCCTCTATATAATATGCTGCAGCTTGGTGAATAATCTCCCAGCCATAATCATACTCTTTAAAGAATTCTCTGAAAGCAACAACAATTTCTTTAAGAGGAGATCTTGCCGGTTTATTACTTGGCAATTTCATCCTTGGAAAGATCTCATTATACTTCTCAGCATTAGCTTCAAAGTCTTGACCCATTAATCCATTGTTGGATTTCTTTATCTGTACTCCAAAATATGAATCTATCTTAGTGATCAAGCTCATAGCTTTAGGTTGTAATTGATAATTAAAACCACCTTTAGCATCCGGGTGAGGCATTATGAATTCACTACCTATTAACCCTCTAAGTTCCTGGTGAAGATTAAGTGTAGGAGTTGATATACCCTGATTCAAACAATGTAGCAGATAAAACTGATTGGGTGTTAAACCTCCTTCTGTAATGTGATTAAACACTACTTCTATACCTATTTTAGTTTTTACCATATGATTTCTTCATTAAATTGTTTTTTTACCAGTTTATTGCATTCATTAAATACATCATTACAATCCCACTTCTCTAAATCTTGATATGCTGCAGAAGCTGGATGACTTGCTATTAGCTTGTGCGCATCTTCCGGAGCATGATTCATCCATTCTTGGGCTTTTTTACCAAAGAATACATAAACAACATTTGGATGATGAATATTGAGATAGTCAAATAAGAATTCTAAAAAGGGTTTCCACATATCATAGTGTACTCCTACTTTAGTAATCTGAGTTGTTAGAGCGCAATTAAGTACTAAAACACCTTGATTAGACCATCTTTTAAGATCTGGGTCCCAAGTATACCCATCCGGATACATGGTTTCTTCCAAAGCCTTAAAAATGTATTTAAGGGATGGTTGTGGTACATTAGTATTACTACATGAAAAAGCTATACCATCTGCTACAGGAAATCTACTGATCTCTCTTACCATACCATCAGCGCCTTCTCTAGTAACTAAAGGTCCTTGGGGATAAGGATCTTGACCTAGAATCACTACCTTTAATTTATCTAGAGGACATTCTTCAAATGCTCTAAATACATGTTTAAGTACTGGTGTAAATCTTTTACCTTCCTTAGCTTCTTTTAGTAATGTATTCATTATCTTATCAAACTCACTGCTTAGAATAAAGGTTTTAAGTTTATCCCCCCAGCCTGAGGGTTTAAGATTTTCATACAGCTTTTTCTTTACTTCTTCTATGTTTATTGTTTCTAATATGCTCATAATTTTTGTATATTTGCCTATGGCTAAAATTAAATATGATACAATTCCACCTGATGCTATTATAGACATTCAGATTTCAGGAACCTTCTACAGAGGAATGGTTGATCTTTTAACTATGTTGAGTAACACAGTACCTTTAGAAGAATTTAAAGCAATTCTTGAAAAGCTTAAAAGCAACAATCCCGCTGAAAGTCAGCTTGAGTTTAGTGTGAATATCCTTATGTCTCTTATCTATGAAGTAGAGAAGAAAGCTAAGGCTCAAAACAAAACTAAACAAGAAGAGATGGAAGTTCCTGATGAACCTATCGGCAATTTATCCCAACCAAGTCCCCAAGAGTAATCAAGGCTTCTATTACAAAGCCTAGATCTTCTTTGGAAGATTTAGCAAAGCTTTTACACTTAGTTATGATTTTACCATCTACTTCTTTCTCAAAGCAGAAGCCAGATCTCATTTTAATTAAATCTTTAATATCTTCAAAGTCAGTACCTGTTTCTTTTGCTATTTCCCTAATACACTTGTGTATCTTAGCTAGCTGAGCTAGTGTTCCGTCATCTTTGTTTGCATCAAAGAAAACTTCTACAGTTTGTCCTTCAACAAGATTATCTACAAATAACTTGTAGATCTTTTCATCTGCCGAACTTGCATATACTAATCTATCTCCTACTCTTTGTAGAGTAGAGGTAAACATGTTATCCTTTTGTTTGCTCATTCTTCTGAGATTTTTTCCAGGCAGATTTAGCAGCTTTAGCTATTTCTTTTTCCTGAGCTGTTTTCTTAAAGCGCTCTTGGTTTAGAGCATGCTCTTGTTCTTTACTTAATGGTTTTATTTGCATATTATTGGTTTGTTATATCTTTTATATCTACATTCTTCATGTAGTACTGATAGAGGACATTATTGTTAATGTCAATTAATTTTGTATTTGCTTTTTTGAATTCTGTATATAATTGTTTGTTCATTACAACAAGACTATCATAAGAATTGATCTTATGAATATCTTCTGATGAATTACTAGCTAAGAATGACCATCCACCCCTGAGAGCAAGGACAAACACCATAACTTTAAAAAATTCCATGTTTATAATTTGATTTGTTTTTTTGTGCACCACTCAAGGCAATAGTGAGATGCTAGATCGTGAAACCTTTTTATATCAGCTTTACCTAGAGCTGTATTTAGTGAAAGTACAAGCGCGTACTCATTCCAATCAACTAACTCTATTCTTAACTTCTTCCATACAGGCATTATCCAGTTCCAGTTTGTGTGAAACTCTAGATCTTCCGGGCCGGTAGCAAGAATCTCTTCTTCCCTACCTATAATTACTTGTTTCAGGAAGCTAGGACCTCCCATGAATGCTACGATAGCATTATTTCTCTGCGGCAATGTATGTTCCATAAGTTATCATTCTTTTAAAGTTCTTTAATGTAGCAGGCTTGATCATAAAGAAGTCCCACGATTTCTCTCTTTTGAAAGGTCTGTAATCTTCTAGAGTTTTTACTCTAAGAACTAGATCTTCAGTATCATTATCATAAAGAATATTTACCGGTATCTTACCTGGTAGAGTCATCTCCCACCATGATCCTGATTTATCATCTAGCCATTTTTTTCTCAGGCCGTACTTCCTTAACTGTTTCTCTGTTAGTTTCCTCATACTCTTCTTCTATTGCTTCTTTGAGAAGCTTGTTTAATTCAATTTCTACTAATACTTTATTGTTGATAATAATCCCAAATCTTGTAGCAGTGTATGCTGAATAGGGAAAACAACCATCAAGGTTTACTTCAGCAAGATGAAAGCCTATCTTGCCATTTTGTACAAGCATTTTTTCTACCTTGATTACTGTGTATAGTTTACCTTTCTTTATCCATTGGCTTATAGGAATATCAGAAGGTCTATCTGCATCATTGATGCATAATACTTTAAACGGTATCTCCATTGCTTATTTCTTCTTGAGGTTCTTCATAACCTGGATTCCATTGAGGATCTGTTGATTCTTCAGGAACATATTGTCCTTGAATAGTAGCGGCTAATCTAAGTTCTTTATGATAAGTTTCTTCATCTCTAGCATCTATAGATTTAGACCCCACACCTATTGGCATAAAATCATCATCACAACGCATTAATTCAATACTTATAAAATTCTTAGTAGTCTTTCCATCATCTGAAAGTACCGGTTCCATAGTAATAGTCATAAACTTAAGTTTATCACTATCAGTCTTAATTGCTGTTACTGGCATATTGTTGATTTTAATTAATTTTTTTTGATAGTCACCTTGTAGATTGTTACATTAGCTACAGGTCTTAGATCAATTTCTTCACACTTTATGAGCTTGTGCTCAAATGGAGGTGGTGTAATAGTTTTAAATTGGGTCTCTGTTACAAAGGCTTTATGATCCCAAACTCTTACCCACTTGATAGTTTTACTATCTTTAATTGTTGTTTTGAGTTCATACCCCGGAGATGTATTCATCAAAGTATACTCTTCTGATTTTGTTAAATGCATGGTATAAATATAATAAATTTATGTTGATTGAACAACTCCTTCACAATGGATACATCTCCATAATGCTATCCCTAAATACTTACCAGATTTAGGTACTATTACATAATGATGCTTAGGACAAGCTTGTTGAATATGACTCCATTCCTTATCTCTCAGATCTTCAATGAATTTGATCCAGTTTTGAGAATCAAACTTAGTGATAATTTCTTTTTCTTTCTTGTCTTCACATTTAGGACAGGTATTACTAGGAAATAACCCTTCTTTATTGAAAGGTCTATGACAGTCTGAACATACTTGTATACTCATGATTCTTCTTTATTGTTAAATTCCGCATACTCTACTTACTCTAAATTGTTCATAAAGTTCTGAAGTAGTTACTACTACTGATTTATCTCTAACTGAACACCAGTCTTTCTTATTGGGAGCTAATGGTTGATAGTGATCTCTTATCCACTCAGCAAATTCTATTGCGGGGTCTTTGGCTAATTCATAGTTATTTGGAAATCTATAACTGCTTTTAATTGAATCACTCATACATCATCAGCCTCCCTCATAAATTTAAGCACCTTATTACGCTCTTCTATAGCCTCTAAGCGCTCTTTGTCTAGTTCTACTATAGATTCTCCACCTATTTCTAGATCTGTCTCTATTTCCTCTAGAAACCGGAGTAATTCTTTGATCTTTTTCATACCTCCTGGAGCAACTACAGCTGATCCGGAGACTACTGTTTGAAGTACAGTTCTTTGCTGTACTAATTTACTTAGATTTATTTTCATATTACTCAATTTTAGCTGTTAAACCATTTTCTAGTAGTGCTTCACACACAGGCTTTAGCTTCTCAAAGCTACCATGCTTTACGTCACACTTACCATTATGGTGCACTATCATAGTACATTGTTCTGCTTGCTCCATAGAGTGACCACAATACTTTCTCAAACAGTTTAAAACATGAGGGAAGGTATTGTGATCATCATTATAGAGAATTATTGCTTTAGTAGGGTTTACCAATTCATCTATGGCATGCTCTACTTCCTTGTCCACTTCTGGCTCTAGTACTTCTACTTCTTTCATATTATTTATATTTACCCATTTGATATCCAATTATAAAACAGGGTACTGGAACAAACTCTCTACTGATAATACAGATTATAATCATAAGTCCTATTATGAATAAGCTATCTTCTCTTGTTCTTCCTACTAATACACTTTCTATTTTATCCATTATTTCTCCTCCTTTATTATTAATCCTTTAACCTTTTCAAAACATCTCCCTGCTGACCATCTCACATCAACATCATCATCATCTAATTCAAATGGAGGCTTAACAACTTCACCAATTCCTATACCTCTACCCCAGCTATCAAAGTCATTGACTATCCATGTTTCTGGATTTTTTATAACCTTAGTTCCTACTTTCATTTCTTCTCCTTTACTATTTTAATTAGTTGTTTAAGACACGCTAGTTCTGCTTCTTCATAGGTTTTAAAAGGAGCAACATTATTATGTAATGTAGTATTATATCCCCAAATATTTAATTTTTCATCAGGTCTGTATACCCAACTGTCTAATCCATACTTCTCTCTAAACCATCTAAAGGCTTGTTGATAGAGTGGTGCTGTACAATTAAGTAAAAACTCACTTTCTTGTCTGCTATCATACCAAAAAATAAATACACCATCTTCATAGTGGCCAAAACAAGGCTCATCAAACCCCAGCTCTCTAAGAGCCAGGGCTTCTTCGTGTGGAATGAATTCTCTAGTCATTAGGCCCTACTTCACAAGGTTCTACATCTTCACTATCCATGTTTTTCAACATGAATTCTGTGAACTTTGGATCTTCTTCAAATCCGGCAGCTAAAAGCTTTTTTCTTACTTCAGCTAATGGAAACTCACCTGTTGTTTCAAACATAGACTCCATATACTCTCCATCTTGTACACCACATTCTATAAGTAATTCTCCTGGCATATTGTGACCTCCTAGGTCATCTGAACAAGCTTTTATTTCTGCCCAACATTCTTTTGTTGTAAATGCTACTGTATCATCCATACCAATTCCTTCATTTGCTGGGTATATCATAAACAGCAATTCTTTTGGTGTATAAATTATTTCTTCTTCCATTGTTTTTGTTTTAAGTTGTCCATTCAATTTTAGTTTGGTCATAATCGGATAAGGCTGTCTTTACCCATGCTTCATCTACAGTACCTACATAACATAGTATATGTACTGTACACTTGTCATTGGGATTTAATCTGAGTAACCTTCCTATTCTTTGGCTTGCTTTTCTTTCATTACCATATGCATGCATGATGATACCAGAGCGCAAGTTAGGAATATTTACTCCTTCATTCAACTGTAATACACAGGCAAGATCCATGATTTCATTCTTCTTGAACTTTTGTAAGTTCTCTTCTGAATCTGGATTATTACTATGATAGCTTGCTATTCCAAAGCTATCAGCCTGCTCTTGAGTATTGGCAAATAAAATTGTCTTATCATGCATATCCTCTAGAAGTTTCTTTGCATACTTCTCTTTAGTAGGATAACCCATGATTTGCTTCATCCGCATGATACTCATGATTTGCCTCTCTTTAGGAGAATTGGCATTCATAACTCTAGTAGTCCAGTAATCATAAGAAGCCTGTTCAGAGGTCATCCATGTTTTAGGTGCTTTACCTGCTTTAAGTATTTTTGCTTTATTTAGTTCAAGCTCATGTACAATGATCTGATAATCATTTAATATTCCATCTTCTACAGCATCATCTGTAATATACTCATATACTACTGGAATATGTGCACTAAACAACCTTCCCCTTAGAGAGTGTAGGAATTTTGGTGGGGTACCTGTTAATCCTATTTTGATTCCTTTATATGCATTTAACCATGCAGCATGTGATTCTAGTAAGCTATGCGCTTCATCTAAATATACAACTTCATAGTGTAATGCTTGCTTTGGTAAGGATAAATAAGTTGTAAATGTGATTCTATCTAGCAGATACTCTAGATCAAATTTCTTAGCATCATCAATCCAACTCTGAAATATAGATTTCTTTGGAGCAACAACTAAGAAGAATGAAGTATCTGTGTAATGTAAATCCATATGTCTTAAGCCTACCAGAGTCTTTCCGGTCCCAACTGACATCGCGGCTGTACCACCTCTCACTTTGCTTAGCGCAGTAAGGGCTTTTTCTTGTACATCATCTTTAGTTGTTGTTTTCATGATTTCTTGTATTTAATTGTTATAAATTTATATCTGTCCCATAAAGCTACTTCGGCCATAGCTAGATTCTCCTCATCTGAAGAATCTAGCATAGACCGGATTAGTTTATAGTCTTCTGGAGTGATATCACCCCCTATCTGAAGAGAATCTAGCGCTAGATAGCACTGATGATATCCTTCAGGTCTGAATGGTACTTCCTCCTCCATAAAATTAGTAAACAAAAGTGATTTTCTTGTTTACTAGATCCACTTTTACATCTCTGATATCAAAAGTTATTTCTCTTGCTACAGGATATACATTGTGTGTAATAGGATACTTAGCAATAGGATTTCTCTTAGTATAAGGTTTTCTAGTCTTAGTTTTACCTATAGTAGCTTCTTTTACAGTATTAGCTTTTGCCTTGGACATCTTGATACGACCTAAGTATCTTCCATATCTAATACTAATTGCATTTCTGGTTACTCCAAAGTGAGCAGCTGCATCATCATACCCTTGTACTTTGGATTTACCTGCGGCTATTGCACCGTCAACAAATATTCCTATTTGTTTCATCTCTTTAGTAGACCAATTACGTGATTTTCTCTTGTGTTTTGTCATTGTTGTTGTTTTTAAGTTAATAATTTGTATTTATTTTCTATAGCATTAAAGGCTACATAAGCATCTTCTTTTGAAGAGTTGATCATCTTCCATAAAGATTTTTGTTCTTCTCTAGATATTACTTTATCTCTTGCAGCTTTTCTTAAAGCTCTATTGATAATATAGAGATAATGAGCTTTCCTATAAGGATCTACATATAAATGATCAACCCATTCTTGAGTAGAGAACTTATATTCATCAAACCCTCTCCACATTTTTCTTGAATTTTTTTGGTTTAAGTATAGCCATAGCAGATACGGCTATATAAGCATCTTCTTCTGTTCCTGATATCATCTTCTTGAGATTCTCGGCTTCATCTTTCTTGAGTTTTTTCTCCAAGACCAGCTTGTCAAGAGCCTCTTCTAAAAGCTCCTGAGCTTGATTAGGATTAAGATTATGTTTACTATTACTCCAATAAATCTTTACTCCATGTGATAATGAGTCAACCCAGGCCTGAGGAGTTTTCTCATATTTCCATCTATCAGTCCAGAAGTTCCGCATCTTATTCTTAAATTTGGATTTGCTCATCCCTTTCTTGTATGTCATGTTATTCTTTGTTTAGCCCAACCTTTTTCAAAGGCTTCAGCTGGATGTGTATCTGCATAAGAATGACATGGCCAACATGCCGGCATCCATTCAGACTCATCTAGGAGAAGATCTCCTATACGTCCTTTAAGATGTTGCACTGTAGTTGCTTTATGTATACATATACCAGGTATATGCATTGCGCACATGTTGTTCTTAGCAAGATAAATTATTCTTTTTGCAGAGTAAAGTCTCTCCTCTTTAGATCTTTTCTGGGAGCGTGCTGGGATAGGTTTTGCCTTAGCAGTTGGTTTTATACTAAGTTTGGCAACTCCAGTATTACTTGAACATTGCTTACATAACTTTCTCCCAGTCTTGCTGCTCCAGATATATGATTCCTTCTTGCATTCTTCACAAATCTTCTTCTTAGGAATCATAATTCTTCAGATTTTTTATCTGGCTCTAGGATATTCTTCTTACCAATCAGTAAGGCATTGGGTAGTGTCTTATTAAACACTGTTATACCACTTCTTGCTTGTTGTAAGATATTATCCTGTTTTATCAGAGACTTCAAGAGCTCTTCCTCCAGTGTATTTTCTGGGCTCAACACTAGTGTCAGGCCTCCGTTTACTAGAAATTCTACTTGCATCTTCTTCTATATTTAATTCATTAAAGTTTTTAGGTAATATTTTGGTTTCAATTAGTTTACTAATTACTTGTTCTTTGCTTATCTTAAGCATTTTGAAGCTCATGTTATTAACATATTCAGGATCTCCATCTGTGCCATAATACTCTACTAAACACTTGGTTATTTCCATATTTGGAAAAATGTCTGTAAATATTTTATTGGCTAATATATTAACAATTTCTTGTTTCCATAAGTTTAAGATCTTCTGAGTCTTTTTATGAATCTGAAGTATTCTCTTTCTCTTTTCTGGAAGCATGATTACAACCTCTTCAGGTGTGTAAGTACTCAAACCATATAAGGCTCTATTGTATAAAAAGTTTTGATGTTTGCTATAGTAATCTTTTTTAAATTTTTGCATGCATGGGGTTAGGGGATTAAGGGTTAATAAAAAAAGAAAAAAAGAAGGAAGTATTAACTCCCTTCTTCTTAGTTTAATTTACATAATTTATAGATCTGCTACATTACCTTCAGATTCTACCTCACTGCTTGTTGCATAAGCTGCGCGGATATCTTCTATATTGTTATGAGCTACCGATACATCTTCTGAAGTACTATTTAAAGTATAGAAGGTTTTACGATATATTGGTTGGGCATCTTGACAACATACAATACCAGTTTTACCTGCTATTTTGTAGTCACGCTCAGGTTGTCCTACATTAAAGGGCTCAAGGCTCTCTTTAAAGATGATCTTACCTGGTAATTCTTGATCTTTTTTCCAGCCAAAAGACTTTAAATCTTCTACTGTTCCGTGCAATAAAGCACTGATTACTCTCTTGCGAGCAAAACCATTGTCATCAATTACTACTCTTGATTGCTCTACACGAATGTGAGCCCACTCTGGGTTGTTCTTTGATACAATTACTACATTGCCTGCTTCGTCTGCTGTTACTTTTACTTTGCTGTTCATGATTTCTGTTTTTTAGGTTTGACATTGATTTGATTTATGAGTAGGACTTGTTTTAAATGCAAAAAACCAGGTACTCCCCTGGTTTTAACATTAGTAATCACTATGGCCATTAGTGACTGACTATCTTTTGACTCTCTTGAGTCTATATTCTTATTTAGTGATTATTACTATTACTAATAGCGTAGTTAATATTGCTAATGATATATAGCATCCATTAATGCTTCTTTCCAATAAATGAAGTCTTGCATCTGTACTTTCTTTATAGGCATCATATTTGTCTAAATAAACAAATTTCTTCTTCTTTTTATCTGAGGGATAAAGCTTCTTTAATCCTTCAATAACATTCTCATTTTCTTCCATAAGTAATTCCTTTACACAAATATACAGATTTTTTAAAAAGGTAAATCTTTCTCATCCCTTAATTTTTCTAGAGCATCTAAGATATCTACAAAATCTTCTGCTTTCTCCCGGATAGAAATTTCCTGTATATCAGCCATCTCTTGTTTAACTACAGTCTCTCCCTCTTTTATTACATCATAGGTTACTCTATAGGGAGAAGCCTTATAAACATTACACTCTTGAATTTGAGCTAAGATGTATCCATCTTTTACACTAGGTAATTCAGTAGTCTTAGCTTTGTCCATGCGCCAACTAGGTAGATAATCTAGTTTTACATAGACAAAGTCTTTCTCTCTATAAATCAGAGTAGGGAAGACACCAATTAAACCCTTAAATAATTGGCCCAACCCTTTCTCCGTCTGAATCATGTGTCCAATAATTACATCAGCTACATTATGAGCCTGCTTTACATCAAGATGTCTCATGAGCAAGTCTTTTACCTCTGTTGTAGTTAACTCAATATTAACTTTCTTTTCTTGTTCCATACTATTTATTTAAGTCAGCAAGGTAATATTCCCCACTTTTAATTTTCTTCTCTGTATCTATTTTGTTCTCATTCAAGAACTGATTACGGTACTTTCCTGTTGTTTTGGAATAGTCCCATTTATCTTTATCAATTACTACCAGTTTACCTTCTTTGATAGCTATTATGCTATCATAAGATTGAAATATCCGGGCACTATCTGATTTTATTATGTACTGATTTTTACCCATAGGTATCACCCTGAGGTTATCAAGGTTAACACTTACTTCCATCAGTTTATATTACTTCTGTCTTGTGATTGTGGAGACTCTTTAAGCTTCTCCAATACTATTTCTAGTCCTGCTATAATAGCATCTACAGGGACCTTGCCCCCATTAAATTCAATTTGTACGTTGTGCTCTTTATCATCTGTGACTATTATCTTGATGACCGCTTCTGATATTGTTGCCATATTATCCTAGTTTTGATTTAATAATTTCTTCTACTACTGTTAAGTTCTCTCTGTCTACTGATGCCGCCATTCTTGTTGCATTAAGAAGCTCCTGCTTCTCTAATTCACCTGCTAAAAACAGGGTCTGTAATTGTATTAGAGCTAACTGAGTTCTCTCATACGGATCTAAGTTTTTCTTAATAGAAGTAGTTCCTCCAGGTATCCAAGGTATTGCCATATTTTGTTGAGCCATTCGCTGTTGTTGTTGTTGTTGATGATATGCTTGGACACGCTGATTTGACATAGCAAATGCACGCGCTTCTTCTATAGCTTCTCTTGCTTTTTTCTCTATAGATGCTCCACGTAAACCATAAACAGCATGCCCTACTATAGATACTACTCCTAGAGCACCCACGATTATTATAAGCGCACTATGACTCATAATCTTTCTTCTTTACACCAAACTCTATACCTGATTGGCTATTGTAGATAAATCTGTCTCCTTCATCCTCAGGTCTAGCCCAAGGTGGTACTATCTGTTTTACCAGATTACTAAAAGCCTCGGGCTCTACTATTATTAGGAGTCTTAAATTCTCCGGTATATAGGACATGTTATGGGCGACATCCCAACCAAACATCTCCAATTGTTCTTGTGTTTCAATTACTACCATCTTCTAGTTTAAATTTTATTATTTCTTCAGCCATTGTTATATCAGCAATATCTGTAGAGTTGCTTATAGTAAGTATTGATTTGTATTCTTCATCTGCTATCTTATTGCAAATAAGTAATATAAAAAGATCATAATGAATATATTTTAATCTATCACCTAAATTTTCATATTCAGCTGCTCCCCAAAGATTATTACTCTGATATTTAGGATGATTATTATATATATAATATAGTAGAGGATCTATCTTTGTAAAGTCTTTTAAAGATTTGTACAAGGCTAATAGAATTGTTCCGGGATAATGCTTTAAAACATCTGATATTTTACCTCCTGTATACTTTTCAAGAGCTTCATGTTCATTTGTTGTGTTCATGAAATGTCTGTAACTGATCCAAGATGTTGGTGTATAATCTATATTATATAGAGTACTTGTTACTAGTTTACTCATTTCATTAGTACCCATCAGTAATCCAATTTCTCCTAATTGTATTCTTGGAGAATATGTATTCTTTAAACTTTTTCTAAAGCAATACATATGCTTAGTCCAAGCTAATATTGGAATACTCTTTTTAATTGGATAAAATCTTTCTTTTCTATTAGCATAAGCATAACCTACTCTAAAAAAGCTTATTGATATCTTATCTTTTTCACTATTATATAGAAATGTATAATAGTCATGTATAAGCTTGCATTGATTATTTAATTCATTAGCTTTTACATATACTTCATGACCTTTATAACCTTTTTCTTTAAATAAAGCTTTAGCTTCATCTAAGTTTTTACTGCTTGGGTCACCAAAAGTATGAATTTCAAGACCATCCTTGATAGTAACTTTATGAGTAGAGTATAGTAATGGATTGGCTGCAATAAGTTTTACTAATTTATCAAATCTTTCTTTTTTCATAAGAATTTGGTTAATAAAACAGGATACCCAATTAAGGATATCCTGTCTATATGATTATTACTTCTTTGAGAAGAAATCTGCCATTTCTTTAAGCAACATTTGTTGTTGTTGTTCTTCACTAACGAACTTAGAAGCTTTAGCTTTGAAGTCGTTTAATTTATCAAGAGTTTCTTTCTGCTCTATAATAGCTTTGCGCAATAGGATATCTTGTTTCCAGTCTGCTGCTGTACCACCATTTA
>CAYHEV010000020.1:0-22180 GCA_964355725.1 uncultured Candidatus Bathyarchaeia archaeon
CAGAAGCAGAGAAAATGCTTGAGAACTCATCTGACATTAAGCCTTTCATTATAGAGAAAAAAGACGGAACCAAAGTTGGTTTCATATTTCATTTTCATGTCCTGCATATGGCAACTGGAACTAAACAACTGGAAGTTGGTTACACTCTAGTTCCTGATGAGAGAGGAAAAGGCTACGGCACAGAAGCCTTGACAATAATGGTGGATTACTTGTTCCTATCCAAGGACATAATGCGTATTCAAGCCCAGACTGATCAGAGAAATTCAGCCTCTCAGAAAGTCCTAGAAAAGGCAGATTTCAAGAAGGAAGGAACACTTCGTAACAACTTCTTCATGAGAGGAGAATGGACTGATGATTACATCTACAGCATTATTAGAGAAGAATGGAAAGAACCAAAAATACTCACAAAAGCTTCTCCAAAATAGCACAACGTCAAAACATTACCCGTTAAAGATTGGAAGAAGTCAACAAGAATAAAGGTTAAGTTGTCTTTGGAAATTCTTGTTTTAAGTATGGACAGTTCTTGTCTTCTATTCTATCATAATACCCTATTTCCCAACCTTTTGGATTCAGTAAACCGTATTCTGTGCAACCAAGCATCCAAGACATAACATGTGCAATCTCAACTCTTTCATTAGAGCTGAAGTAACCGTTCCTAATCATTTGTACGACTAGTTTGCTCATTTTGCTCAGGAAATCACAGAATTGAATGAATTTCTTCAGTCCAAACTCATCAATTCTCTTCTCAGGAGACCAAGCAACATATTTCTCAAGAGGATGGTCCGCATTTGGATTAACTACGTATTCATCTTCAGAAATCAAAGTCCCGAGTTTGTAGGCAATCTTGCTCTGAATGACTTGCTTGCCTTTAGGTTCCACTTGAATTCTGAAACTGAAGACAACTTCATCATCTACAAGATCTCTTATTAGAAAATGCTGATCTCTTACACCTTCAATGTCTTTCACAAAACCGTAGAACCTAATGAGAACATCCTTTATTCTGTCTGGTCTGCATTTGAAAACTGCCACACACCAATCATTCTCAATCATTGAACTCACCATGATTCTGAAGTCTATGGAATCAATTCAGTTATAAACTATTAAGCCAGAAAGGTGGAACTTGGTGCAGGTATTATTTCTTAGTGCGCTGCCAAAGAAGAGAGTACTAACAAAAAACATTACCCGTTATTGTTTGGAACGAGTCAACTAGAAGAAAGGCAATCTCTCATGTATGTAAAATCAACCATGATCAGCTATAACTGGTATTGTGATGAGAGAATACATGGATCTTAGCTTTCTCTCAGGAATACAACTATGAGTATTATGATGATGATTCCTATAACTACAAGTCCCCAATCTAGCAATGGTGAATAGAATATCGTATCAACTGTAGAATTATAGAGGTTTGATGATGCCCAAGCCACTGCTAAGAGAAGTATTCCAGCAAATATAACCCCGAGTCCAAAGAGTATTCCGGCTAGTTTTCCATTCATTCAAGGTCGTTGTTAATGCCTGATAACTATTATTTAAATTGTCACTTCTCTCTCTAAAGAGCCTAGTTATTCATCTTACAGGTAGACTAAAGGGCATTTATAGTAGTAGACCCCCATTCTATTTTGAGAGCCTATGTTAATGTTCAGAAAGAAATCTGTTCAAGAGACAAAGGTAGAGAAGAAATCTTGTCGTGACTGTGCATATCTTCAGTATGGGTATTGGTGTTTTGGTGGTAGAGGTAGGTCTGCCATGAATGAACGGTGGAACTGTAAGGTTTACGGTTCTTCTGTTGATAAGAGTGAGCTAGATTCTAGGTCATGTAATAAGTTTATGCATAAGGAAAAAGGCATGACCCTAGAACAACAGATTGAAGAGGAAAAACAACGGAAAGTAATTGAAGAGAAGGAGGTATTAGCTAAAGAACAGAAGAGATTCTCAAATCGTCTAAGAAGAAATTGGTATTACATCTCTGCTCTAGTGATTTCCTCGATTGCACTGATCATCGCTGTCTGGAAGCTACTGCATCCTTGACAAACTAGATTTTATCAGATGATGAAAAATGGGAAGGTTGTCGTTTCTTAGAGTTATGTCAGTCTACAGGACCACGAGTAATCTTTGTGTGTTCAGGCAGTATGTCGAATACTTTTGCTTCGACATCACTTAGAGCTGGATGGCTTTTTACCATTGCAAAGATTTCTCCTTTCAGGAACGTCTCTACTGAGGCATCGTCTTCAAACAGGTAGATTCCCGCTGATGATTTTTCAGTCTCATTCACAAGCCATATCTTCCATAGAAGCCCCTTGACATCGCCACTAGGACCAAATCTAGGGGCAGCCTGCAGAAAGGCTTTCTCAAGTTCAGATTTTGTCACCTTGTACTTGAAATTTACCTCCAGAATCTTCTTCATTTTACTTTCTCCTTCAATTTGTTGTTTAACGAAAAGTCGTATTTAAAATTTCCCAGCACCCCTAAGAGTTAGCAGAATCTTGTTTTCTCTTTCTGAAGCTCTAGGAATCACATCAAAGAATTTTCTTACACAAATTACACAAAACAATACACAAACTGAAAACTCCAGTTCTAACCACTTTTTAAGAAATAGAAGCTGGGGATGGGAATTGAACCCATATATAGCAGCTCTGCAGGCTGCCGCCTGGACCGTTCGGCCACCCCAGCAAAGAAAACTAGGTTAAGAACGTAATTAATATCTTATTCGCCTATTCCCAACTTTTTGCTGATTTCTCCATAAACCCTCAAGGCCGATCTTTCGTCGCTGACATTTTTTATTAGCATGCGTCCACCATTGAACAAGCTCACTTCATAATCCTTGTAGTCGAATACTACAGCAAGCCGAGATTTCACCCGAACCTTAAACTGTTTCCTGACTGACGCAATGACTTCTCCCAAATCTAGTTTCATCGGCTTTTCCGGGTTTATGTTAGCCGTGTTCCTCCCACACAACCAGACAAGTTTCTCTTTTCTCTTTGAAATCTCCAGAGTGCCCTGACATACTGAGCAGTTCTTGTTTCTAGTAATAGCAATAGTCGTGAAGTACATGTCGCTGAAATCGCAAATCAAAAGCTTGCCCTTCAAAGCTGAACCCAATCCAGTCAAGACTTTCACAGTTTCCATAGCCTGCATGGATCCAATGATCCCAGCAGTGGCGCCGAGCACACCCCGAGTATCACAAGCTAGTAAATCGTTGTCATCAACATTTGGAAAAATACACTCTAAACATGGAGTTTCAGGAGAAGAGAAAACTGCCAAGTTCCCCTCAATTCCCACAGCCGCTCCAAAAACATAAGGAATTTCCAGCTTCACACATGCGCGGTTAACCAAATAACGCGTCCGCATATTGTCCAAACCGTCAACAACGCAATCCATGCCCGCAAGCAATTTTTCAACATTCTCAGCATTCACATTCTCAGGTATTGGTTCAGCCTTCACTAATGGATTGATCTTGTTCAATTGCTTCGCTGAAACCTCAACTTTCGGATAATTCACATCTTCCAGACTGTACAGGATTTGCCTATGGAGGTTCCGTAGTTCCACGATGTCTTGATCTATCAAGCGCAAGTGTCCAACCCCAGCGAGAGCCAGATAAAGCGATGAAACCGTACCTAACCCGCCAAGTCCAACAACTGCCACTTTAGATTGGGCCAACTTTTTCTGCCCTCTCGTACCGAGTTCTCTAAGAACGATTTGGCGACTGTAAAACTCTTCATACAACGAGTTCTTTCTAGTAGCCATCCGGCTGTCCTCCTTCACCTCAGTTCTGCTGTCAACTAGTCTTATATCTGCCTTTTTTCAAAAACTGCTTCTCGTAGATTTCCCTTACCTTCTCAATCGTGTCTGCCTCTTCCGCCGCCTTATCATCCCTAATACGACTTATCCTCGCAAAACGCAAAGCCATACCACACTCATACTTTGGACTCTTCTGAATCTCATTATAAAACACTTCAACGACAATCTTCGGAACCACAAAAACTCTTCTCAACTCTTCCTTAACAGTCAATTCCTTAAGCCTTCTGGTCATTTCAATGATCTCAGCATCAGTCAACCCCTTAAACGTCTTACCCAACATCAAAAACTCTCCACTTTGACCGTCACGAGCCGCCAAATAATAGTCTGAAAGCCACCCATGCCTACGCCCATAACCATACTCTGCCGCAACAATAACCAAATCCAACGGTTCAAGAACAGGCTTTATCTTGAGCCAACGTTTCCCACGAATCCCCGGAGTATAATCGCCGTCAAGGTTCTTCGCCATCAATCCCTCTTGCCCAGCATCTAAGGCTTCCTTCAGAAACCGTTCTGCGTCTCTGACATTATCTGTAACCATTTGCTTCGTCAAAGGTATGCTGCCAGCATTTTCAGCCAAAATCTGCCTTCGTCTCAAGTATGGAATTGAGGTTAGACTTTCTCCATCGAGATACAAAATATCGAACAGGTAAAGTCTCACTGGGATTCTTTCCGAAGCCGCCTCTATTCCATGAACTCTTCTGAATCTCCGCATCAAATGCTGAAAAGGAATGGGATACCCTCGGCTGTCAACAGCTATAACTTCACCTTCCAAAATCACCTCTCTCGCCTTGACGTTCTCTCTAGCGGCTTCAACAATTTCTGACAAGCTTTCAGTAACATCAGTCAATCTTCGGCTGAATATCCTCACTTCGTCCCCAAACTTGTGAATCTGAACCCTAGCTCCATCATACTTGTATTCAAACGCCGTTTTCCCATCATGCTCACTTGAAGCCTCAGCGACATCATTCGCCATCTGCGCCAGCATAAGACTGACTGGCCGAAAGACTTCAAACCTAATCTTCTTCAAGCCTTCTTCACCTTCTCTCCTGGCGATGGCGGCAACCTCACTTATGTCGCCCACAGTCATGCTTGCTCTCCGCACAACTTCCAAAGGAACCTCAAAAGCTCCAGAGACAGCTTGTTCCATCAACCCCTCATGAAAACCAGTTCTCATCTCACCAATGAAAATCTTAACCAGATACTTAGCTTCAACAGGCGAAGCCAGGCTCAACAAAACCTCCGTTAACCGTTCCTTCTTTTCCCTTGAACCGTAACCAATGGTTTCAGCTATAACTTCAAAACTGCGTCTAACCTCAAGTATTGTTAAGGTTCTTTCAAAAAGCGACACCTGTCTTTTCACTTTGCTGTTTTCAAAAACTGTCTTCGTAGCTGACCCAATGTCGCCAGTTTTGCTGAAAATTTCCGTAAAAACGTTCCAATCCACTCCTGTTATACGTCTTATGATCTCATTCAACGTTGCCCAACTGACATCAAGAGTTCGCTGACTCCATTTCGGAAACGGTCTTCCAAGAATCATTAAAACAGCAGGTTCAACCTCTGCCAATTCCAAATTCCTTAAAAAGTCTGCAACGAGACTTATCATCAGAAGTCTTTTCTTTGTGGCTTCCAACTTTTCGCACAATTCTGCCAGAGCTTTAAGAGACATCGGCACGGCATCAGCCTTCAGAATGCACCTAGCTTGTTTCCTATCTTCGAAGGATAATAATCCTTTTAGTGGGTATCAGGAAAAAGAGGTTGAGGAGACTATTCTCTCTTGTCAGAACGACGCTTCTAGTTTCGCTTTAGTCTCCTTTATTTTCTTTTCCAGTTCCTTGACCTTCGCGCTGTTTTTCAATGCCTTGTAGCTGTCTCTTGTATATTCCAAGGCGCTGACGCCAAATCTGTCAAATCGTTTTTGGAAAGACAATTCAGCTGATCTCGCAAACTGTTCAACAGCGTCTTTATAATCCTTGACGAGGAACGCACATTCGCCTGCTTTAAAATACATCGAAGTAGAGTCAAAGAAATTCTGCACTTTATGGTACAATTCTGCGGCCTTCAAAAAGGCTTCCTGAGCTTCCTTATATTTGCCAGCGTCGAAAAGAGAATTTGCCTCTTTGTGCAGTTTGATTGGATCTTTCTCTTTTTCTTCACTCATGATAGTCAACTCACAATTTGCTATCTATCAACAAGAGACTTCCATTTAGGTTTTCCCATTTCAGACATCCCTTAGAATTGAAATATCAAAGGAAACTCGCACGGACTTGCGAAAGACTAAAAATCAGTACAGCCCTAGATATGTTACTCTAGCAGGAACCCAAGATGAAGACAAAAATAGACTCTACAGCGATTACATTCAAATTAGCCATTGCAAGCGTCTTCGCTGCACTCGTATTTGTCGCAACTATTTTTTTCACTGTGAGCATTCCGGCGACAGGCGGATACTTCAACGTAGGTGAAACAGTGATCTATGTGGCTGCGTTACTTTTCGGTCCATTCGTAGGCGCTTTTGCAGGCGGAGTAGGCGCAGCAATCGCTGACATGATGGTCGCCGCTCAATTTGCTCCGGGCACCTTAGTCATAAAAAGCTGTGAAGGAGCTATCGTGGGTTTTCTGAATAGGAAAATGTTTAGACAAACTTCGAGGTCAAACTGGAGAATCTTTACCGCAATTTTAGGAGCGATTGTTGGCGTACTGCTTGCAGCTACTGGTTCCATCAATTATAGCGGGGATGTAGTGCTGAACTTTGGCAGTTTCACTCTAGCAAGCTATGTTCAACCTGAAATCTGGTATTTCTTAGGCGCAGTTGTTGCTTTGCTCATCATTTTAATGGGTATCAAGATTGAACCAGAATCTGGGCGAGCAATCCTCTCCATGATTATCGGCGGTCTAGAAATGGTCGCTGGATACTTCATCTACGAACAGCTAATACTCACAAGAACAACTGCGCTTGCAGAAATCCCCGCAAACATCGGACAGATGATAGTCGGACTAGTCGTCGCAATACCCATCGCAAAAATCGTACTTCGTAGCCTTCCGCAACTCAAAAGTCAAAACCCAATTAAGTCCTAGAAGGGCCAAAAATGAAGCTGCCACCGGGAAAAATCCCCATAGAAATCTTGGAAGAAATTGTCTTCAAAAACCTAGGCGTCAAACGCGAAGAAGTCGTTCTGGGACCATCGGCAGGAGCTGACGGCGCCGTGATTGACGTAGGAAACAAATCACTAGTCGTTTCCATGGATCCCATCACGGGAGCCTTGGAACGAATCGGCTGGCTTGCAGTAAACATTAACGCAAACGACATTGCCACATTCGGCGTTCAACCAGCCTTCATTCTCTCATGCATCATGCTGCCTGAAAACGCAAACAGAAAAGACGTAGAAACAATAAGTGTTCAAATGAATACCGCCGCCAGAAACTTGGGAATAGCAATCGTTGGAGGACATTGCGAAACAACTCCACAACTTACCCAACCCATAGTCGTCGGCTGTACTTTGGGTCTAACGGAAAAAGGAAACTACGTCACGGCACGCGGAGCCAAACCTGGAGATAAGTTGATACTAACCAAAAGTGCCGGAATTGAAGGCACAGCAATTCTAGCATCAGACAGAGAAGAAGAGCTGAAAACCGTCATAGACTCTCAAACACTGCGAAATGGCAAAAACTATTATGACCAAATAAGCGTCGTCAAAGACGCCATCACTGCCTTCAAAACAGGCGGAGTCAACGCCATGCACGATCCAACGGAAGGCGGCGTGATGGGAGGAATATACGAGATTGCAAGCGCCTCAAATATCGGTATAAAGATCTTTGAAGAAAAAATCCCCGTTATGCCTGAAACCGAGAAAATCTGCAGTTTCTACAGGATCGACCCATTGCAGCTCATAAGTTCAGGAGCCTTACTCATTTCAGCAACTTCGAGATGCACAGAAAAAATAGTTAGAAGCCTAGAAAAAAAGCACATTCCCGCTTACATCATCGGCGAATTCTTGAAAGAACCTCAAAATCGTAAAATAATCAGGAAAAACGGAGAAATCCAAACTCTGCCGGAACCTTCATCTGACCATCTTTGGCTTGCTCTTCTGAGAAAATAATTCTCCGAAATTCTTGGCTCCTAACTGCAGAAACCAATAATAAATGAAGAACGGGTAATAGAAGATATATCTGAAAATATGCGAGTACACTAATCCGCATTTTATTTCCAAGGCCGCCAATGAAATGCTCTCTTTGATGTTCCAGTCTTCAGAGGGTCTATAATGCAGACAGTAAATGTCATCTCCTATCACAGCCCTATAGCCCTTCTTTTTGATCCAGTTTATTATGTACGCGTCCTCATAGGCATGCAATTCTTTCGGAATCCGAATATCTTCAACGACCTTGCGCCGAATGATTGTATCATGCATTCCGCCTCTGAGATTGAAACATTCCCTTGCAACCAACACAAGCGATTTCAGAAAAAACCTGCTCTTGACATTTGGAATAACATCAATGTTTAATCCCCATATTGCGCCGACATCGTCCTCAATGTGCTTTTCAGTCCTTTTAAACCAGTCCTTGCAAAGTATCATGTCGCTGTCTGCAAACATGAACCAGTCTGTTTCCACTGCTTGTATGCCTCTTTCTCTTGCCGTAGCCCTTGAGCCATTCTCAGTCAAAATTTCAACATTGCCATATTTCCTGTTGAACTTATCCATGATTTTCAACGTGTTGTCAGTTGAAGAACCATCGACAACAATTAAGCGCTTGACCAGCACATTTTCGAAGACAGATGTTAAACATTTCTCAAGCAAGTGTTCGCTATTTTTTGTGAGCATCACAACATCTACGGGTTTCATAATCAAACGCCTATTTCTGAATCAATATTCGAGTGTCCAATCCCAGGTATGGTACTTTGAATGATTTGAAAAATAGTAATTTGTCTGTGGTTTTTAAGTTTGTGTCAAAAAAGGTTTCAGTTTTGACGAAGTTGCTTGGCAAATTCGCACGCAGACATTTTTCCCACTCATGTGGAGCTTTGACGCTGATGTGAGTTTCATCGAAATCCTTCAGTATTGTTTTAATTGGTTTTTCCACTATCCTGTTAGGAGTTGTACAAACTAGTATGTTTTTGCATGAATAAAACATGTTTCTGACTGCTTGTAAAGGATTTGCAAGGTGTTCCAAGACTTCAAAACATGTAACCAAATCAAAAGTTCCGTTGTTAAACGGAAGCCCTTTCTGCACATCGCAGACTGCAAAATAGACTTGGTCAACCATTTTCTTAGCCTGCTCTATCCCGTGCTTAGAAATGTCAACGCCGTAAGAATCGTAACCCAACGATTTCAATATGTCTACAGCGTATCCGTACGCACATCCAACATCCAACGCCTTCTTGCCTCGTCCATCAAAAAGATTGCTATTAGAAGTCTTCGTCCCCCACTTAAGAACTTCCAAAACATGATGCTTTATCAAATGCTCTCTTTGCGCGTATTTGAAATCCTGAAAGTATTTTTCTTCGAAGTGCAAAGTATGTTTACCTTCAGTCGATTTCCCTTTTTTCCTACCTTATAATTTTATATAGGTTCGACATTTATTAACTAGTCAATTCATGTTGCGGTGCATGCTATTTGGTTATGACTTTAGAAAAAGCTGCATCTATAATGCTCCGTTCGCTAGTACCCAACAAGCCATACCATGTGCAGTGGCTGATTACACGAAAATGTAACTATCGCTGTGAAGGCTGTAATGTCTGGCGGGAACAAGACTCCAGAGAATTATCAACAGAAGAGATAAAAAGAGGGCTCGACGTTCTGCGCGAACTAGGCGTCATAGAAGTAGTCCTATCTGGAGGCAATCCTCTCTTAAGGAATGATATAGGCGAAATCATAGAATATTCCTCAAAATCCTTCATCACAACAGTCTACGATAACGGAAGCATGGCGCTCAAGAAAATCGATGATCTGCGCAATGCAGACTTCGTAGCAATATCGCTTGACAGTCTAGATCCAGAGAAAAACGACCACATCAGAGGCGTTGAGGGTGCATGGCGCAATTCAATTGAAGCCGTCAATAAGCTTCATGAAGAAGGCATCTCCGTAAGTGTGTCACCTACAATTTCCCAGTTTAACCTAAACGAGATTCTGAACTTCACCAACTACTTTCTCAACAAAAACATCCCTGTTTGGTACTGTCTATATTCCTATGACCTCGGTGACGCAGGACAACTTTTCAAAATAGGCAAAAGAAACGACGAGTTTGCAATCACTGACAAAAAAACAATAGTCAACCTTTGCGAATCTCTCATCGGCATCAAGAAGAAAAACAAAAACGTTCTAATAACAACTCAAGTATTGGAAGCGGTCAAGAACCTGTATCTGACAGGCAAAAGAACCTGGAAGTGCCGTGCACTGCAAAACTTCTTTGTCATAGATCATCTTGGAAGAGTAGCTGGTTGTCATCTCCATGATCCCATGGCCACTATTTTCGATCTACCTAAGGTCTGGAACAGTTCAAAGCTTGAGAGTTTACGCAAGACATACAGCAAATGCACTCAATGCACCTACATGTGCTACATTTTCTATTCTCTCCATGGAAGCGTTTTAGGCAACTTCAAAATAGCAAGAGAGCAATGGAAAAACGCAAAGTTACTGTTGAAGAAAAACGACCTTGCGCCTTTAACTTTATCAAAGCATCAGTGACCTATTATTCTTCCAGATGAGTGTAATCGACAATTTGCCAAACTGAAAAGTGACGTAGCACCTATCTCATTTCGACCGACACTCTGCCTCAATATCTTGGACTTTTTCGAATTCCTTCCAAAAATAAGTCAAGTTGAGGGTCAAGTCTTTGTTCCTTTGTTCAAGATCCACGTCCATAGGTTCAAGCTCAAATATTTCCATTCAGGTTTCGATGATGTTGTTATACATCGTTTCTTTAAAAGATTTGCGGGTCACTTAAGTCTTACCGCATAAGAAAAGATCTTTTCTCCAGAGCACTTTTTCCACGACGAAGGCCCGAGACACCCAACTTTCAACGTAAGATGGACAAAGCTCCTAAGACATCACCTTCTGTCTAGCGCACCCACTATGTCGCCAGCAGACCTAGGAAGAAGACTAATTTCTAGCAGAATGAGAGAATTTTAAGGACATAAATCGTTCCGAAAACGGTTTAGGCTAAAGGAAAACCATATAAATCACCATACTGCTGTTGAATTGCACAACTGGAGATAGTATAGATTGCCAAAATGGGGATACTCCGTAACAGACGAAGAACTAGATCTGGAAAAAACCGTGAAAGCTAGCGGTCGAGAGCTTAGAGTATCCCATAAACTAGCAAGAGAAGTATGCAGAACAATTCAGGGTATGATGCTTACACAGGCAAAACAGTACCTCAGAGACGTTACTAGCAAGAAGAAACTTGTTCCAGTCAGAAGATATAACAAGAAAGCGGGTCACCATCATGGACTGGAACATGCTTTTGCAGGCAGATACCCAGTGAA
Source organism: uncultured Candidatus Bathyarchaeia archaeon (assembly GCA_964355725.1). Classification (GTDB taxonomy): domain Archaea; phylum Thermoproteota; class Bathyarchaeia; order Bathyarchaeales; family Bathycorpusculaceae; genus CAYHEV01. The sequence goes on from CAYHEV010000020.1 coordinate 11,273, forward strand.
AGCTGCGGGAAAGATTCTCAAAGTGCTCAGTGGAGCAGAAGCAAATGCTGAGAACAAAGGTTTGGACACTGACAGACTACGCATTATTCACGCAGCAGTCAGCCAGGGAATGAAAATCAAACGAGCCAAACCAAGAGCGCAAGGACGATCTTCACCAAAGTATGAAGTGCTAAGCCACATTGAAATAATTCTAGAAGAAAAGCCAGAAACAGGAGAAAAAGCGTAATGGCCATCGTCAAACATTTCATATCAGAATCAATAAAAAAGACAGAAATTGACGAGTTTCTGCAGAAACAGCTTGAAAGAGCAGGTTATGGCGGAGTTATTATATCCAAAACCCCGTTGGGGACTCACATAGTGATCTATGCCATGCGTCCAGGCTTAGTCATCGGACGCGGCGGAGAAACAATAAGAGAACTTGCAAGCATTTTGGAAGAGAAATTTCAAGTTTCAAACCCGCAGATTTCAGTTTCTGAAATCGAAATTCCAGAACTGAACGCTTATGTTGTCGCATCACGCGTGGCCTCAGCCTTGCAGAGAGGCGTGCACTTCAGACGCGCTGGATTTTGGGCTTTGAACCAAGTTATGGAAGCAGGAGCTTTAGGCGCTGAAATCGCAATAAGCGGTAAGCTCAGGACTGAAAGGGCAAGATACGAGAAATTCCGAGGAGGATACTTCCCGAAATGCGGAGAACCACCACTAAAATACATGCGAAAATCCGTAGTTCACGTTCAACTCAAACCAGGTATGTTCGGCGTCAAGGTTAGGATAATGCCTCCAGATGCACAGTTTCCTGACAAAATCAAAATAGTCGAGACAGTCCCACCTGTAGAAGAAAAAACAACGGAAGAAGAGAAAATGGAAGAAACGACGCCTGCAACCGAGCAAGAAACACCAGCGGCAGAAGAAAAAGTCGAAGAAGCAAGCAACGAAAAAGAATCAAAGGGAGACACTGAATGAAATGCCATTAATGCGTGTTAAGGAAATACGAGATTCATCTTCTGAAAAACGAACGGAAAAACTTGCCGAATTTAGAACAGAACTTCTCAGATTGAGAACCATGATCAGAGCCGGCGGAACTGTGGAGAACCCAGCCAGAATAAAAGAACTGCGCAAAACGATTGCTCGAATAATGACAATAGAAAACGAACAAAAACTTGAAGCGAAAAAAGCGAAGATAGAAAGGAAGAAAGAGAAATGAAGGTAACGCCTGATATAATCAACCATGAATTCATAGGAAGCGAAGCCAAAGTCGCCAAAACCGCACATGCAGGTTATGTTGGAATCTCTGGCAAAATAGTGGATGAGACACGAAATACCTTCACGATTCTACAAGAAGGAAAGACGAAGAGGATTATTAAGGATTCAAATATTTTTCATTTCAGGTTTTCTGACGGAACAATCGTTGAAATTGATGGCGAGCTTCTGACTGGAAGGCCAGAAGATCGTCTCAAGAAACGCATTAGGAGATTATGGTAATGTCGCTCACTTTCAAGAAACCTAAGAAATCATGCGAAGATCGAAATTGTCCATTCCACGGTGAACTCCCCGTGAGAGGTCACGTGCTTGAAGGTGTCGTCGTCAGCGCCAAGATGGACAAGACAGTTGTGGTTAAACGTGATTATCTTTACTATGTTACAAAGTTTATTAGATATGAAAGAAGGCACAGCCGCATTCCCTCACATAACCCTCCATGCATAGATGCTAAGGAAGGAGACCGCGTAGTAATAGCTGAATGCCGGCCAATAAGCAAAACCGTATCATTTGTTGTTGTTGAGAAATTGGAGGAGAAGTGATTTGGCTGCAAAAGCGAAGCAAAGAGCACTAGTTTCAAAGGGAATGATTGGGCATGGGCCGAAAATCTCAAAGGGGCTGTTGGCCACTTCGATATTGAGATGCGCAGACAACACAGGAGCCAGACGACTCCGGCTGATCCAAGTTATGGGTTACAAAGGACGATTGCGACGCTATCCATTAGCCTCAATAGGAGATAAAGTAACAGTCTCTGTTAGACAAGGAACACCAGACATGAGAAAAAAGATCTTTCAAGCAGTGATTGTAAGACAAAGGAAACCATTCAGAAGAATTGACGGCGTCTGGATCCAGTTTGAAGACAACGCGGCAGTGATAATCACACCGGAAGGCGAAATGAAAGGTTCAGAAATTCGAGGACCAGTAGCAAAAGAAGCAGCAGAAAGATGGCCAAGAATAGCAAGCGCCGCGAGCATAATAATATAGGAGAGGGAAAGAACATGCAAACAACGAGACCAGTAACAAAACCTGCAAAACAGCGAAAACTTGTTTTTCAAGCTCCCAGCCACGTGCGGTATAAACTGTTTGCTGCCCCCCTATCATCAGAACTGAAGGCTTCGCAAGGAGTGAGCACAATTCCTGTCAGAAGTGGTGACACAGTTCGCGTTATGCGTGGAGATCACAAAGGGTTCGAAGGAAAAATCACAAATGTAAATCGGAAAGGATACAGAATTTATGTTGAAGGGTTAACACGGGAAAAGGTCGACGGAACCGCAACATTTGTTGCCATACATCCATCGAAAGTCATGATTACAAACTTGAATCTTGACGACAAATGGCGAAAGAAAATCTTGGAAAGGAAAAAAGGAGTGCACAAAAAAGCTGAAGAGGTTGCAAAGAAACCTTTGGAGAAAGCGGTTAAGAAGCTTCCAGAAACTGCAGCAGTAAAAGAGGAAGTCATTGAGGAAAAGGTGCCAGTTGAGGAGAAAACTCCTAAGAAGAAGCCAGCAGCAAAGAAAAGAAGAACAGCTAAGAAACCTGCTGTGGGAAAAACCGGAGAGGAACCTAAAGAGGCTAAGAAAGAAGAAAAACCAAAGGCAGAAAGGAAGAGAGCTAAGCGCAAAATCACGAAGAAAATTGAAGGAGGAACCTGATTTTGGGAAGAAAAGGACAATCCACAGGGCTGAAACGGAAACCGGCGCCACGATTCTGGCCAATTCACAGGAAAGAATTCACTTGGGTTGTGAAACCGTCACCAGGACCACACTCACTTGAAAACTGTTTGTCTTTGGCCGTAGTTCTACGCGATATTCTCGGATTTGCCAAAACGGAGAAAGAAGCCAAAACAATAGTCTCGCAAGAGAAAGTACAGGTTAATGGAAAAGTCAGACGGAGCGACAAGTTTCCTGTAGGTCTCATGGACGTTATTTCCGTTAGTGACATCGACAAGCATTTCTGCGTGTTACCTTCTGCCAAAGGGTTAATCCTGCATCCAATAGACAAAGAAGAGGCTTCATTCAGACTTTGCAGAATAGAGAATAAGAAAGTTGTTAATGGCGGGCACGTCCAGCTTAATTTTCACGACGGCTCGAACATGCTGGTGAAAATCGCTGATCCGAAAAACCCGCAGGAAGACGTTTACCAAACTCTTGACATGTTGAAATTAAGTATTCCAGAAAATCAAGTTCTTGAACATGTAAAAGTCAAAGGCAAAAACTATGCTGTTATAACTGGCGGAAAAAACATTGGAAAACACGGCAAAATAGTTGAGCTTGAGAAGGCAGAAGGAAAGAAACGTAGAAACGCTCTTGTGACAATAGAGGACGAAAAAGGGAATCGTTACCAGACTATTCTGACCTTCATCTTTACGATAGGTGAGTCGAAGCCTCTGATATCTCTCCCGGAGGCAGCTTAGATTGTCTGAAGATGAAATCCGCAAGACATGGCAAGAACATCCAATGCTGCAACCGCGAATTGAAAAAGTCGTCGTAAACATCAGCGTCGGAAAATCCGGTGAGCCTCTTGAAAAAGCTACACGAGTTTTGAAAGAGCTAACGGGCCAGACCCCGTCTAAACGGAAAGCAAACACAACCATAAGAGATTTTGGAATAAGACAAGGTGAACCAATAGCGTGCATAGTAACACTCAGAAAGCAACAAACAATAGAGTTTTTGAAGAAAGTTTTGCCGGTGATTGATAACAAGATTTCCGGAAGCTGTTTTGATAAGCGTGGAAACTTTGCCTTTGGATTGAAAGAGCACATCGAAATTGCGGGAGTAAAATATGATCCTGAGATTGGCATATTTGGCATGGACATTTGCGTCTCCCTCACTCGTCCCGGATATCGTGTAAGAAATCGGCGAAAAAGAGATGCGAAAATCGGTTCAAAACACATTTTGGCTCCTGAAGAAGCGAAAGTGTTTGTCAAAGATACTTTGGGAGTCGAAATCGCATAAATCTGGAGAAAGTGCATATGGGAAAAATGAAGCCTAAGAAAGAAAGAAAATACGGCAAGGGAACCAGACCATGTAGCAGATGCGGAGCCTACGGTCCTATTATTCGACGTTACAATTTATATTTATGCAGACAATGTTTTAGGGAAGTAGCTAAGAAGCTCGGGTTCAAGAAATACGAATGACGAGGAAAAGCATGATGGACACGTTGGCAAATGGTCTGACAACCATATTAAACAATGAAATGCGCAATAAACGTGAGTGCATAATCAGTCCTGCCTCTAAACTTTTGGGCAGGGTCTTAAGGATAATGCAGCTGAACGGTTACATTGGGGAATTTGAATTCGTAGACGATGGCCGCTCTGGAAAGTTTAAAGTTCAACTGTTGGGAAGGATAAACAAGTGTGGAGCCGTGAGACCACGATTCTCCGTAAGGATTGATGAGTTTGAAAAATGGGAGAAGATATTCCTTCCATCGAGAGATGTAGGCCTATTGGTCGTCTCAACACCGAAAGGAGTAGTAGCTCACCGAGAGACAAAAGAAAACCAAATCGGAGGCAAACTGTTAGCATTCGTTTACTAGGAAAGGATAATAAATGCGAGCTATAGAAGTTTCAAGAACGGTTCAAAGCCCAGATGGGGTAGACATAACTCTCGAAGGAAGAAAAATCACAGTCAAAGGCCAGAAAGGAACATTGACTCGAGAGTTTTCCTACGCTCCGATTTCTATTGAACTTGATGGAAAGAGCCTCACTCTTCGAGCTGAATGGCCTCGCAAAAAAGAATCCTCTCTTGTTGGTACCATCTATTCGCATATTCAAAACATGATTACCGGAGTCAGTAAAGGTTACACTTACAAGCTCAAAATAGTTTTCTCACATTTCCCAATTTCAGTTAAAGTCAAAGAAAAGTTTGTTTTGATTGAGAATTTCACGGGCGAAAGAAATCCGAGAAAAGCTCGAATAATGGGCAACGCCCAAGTCAAAATTGAAAGCGAAGACATTATCGTTCAAGGAATAGATCTGGAAGATGTAAGCCAAACCGCCGCAAACATTGAACAGGCCACCAAAGTGAAAAGAAAAGATCCGCGCATTTTCTTGGATGGCTTATTCGTGTATGAACGCAACGAGGGAATGTAAGGATGACTGAACGTGACGCGCGCCCGGCAGAAAAAGCATTAAAACTGAGGGAACATGTGAAAAAGAAGAAACCAAAGTTTGTCAGACCTGAGAGTTGGCGGTATTATCGTCTAAAGGAAAGCTGGCGCAGGCCACGAGGACTAGATCACAAGATAAGAAGAAAAGTCAAAGGATGGCCAGCTGGCGTAAGTGTTGGATACAGAGGACCAAAAATTGCTAGGGGGCTCCATCCATCAGGTTACAGAGAAGTACTCGTGCACAACTCTGAAGAACTCAAGAATGTTGATCCAAAGACTCAAGCTGTGCGGATTGCCCACACAGTGGGTAAGAGAAATAGAGTCAAGATTATCACTGAAGCGCGAAGAAAGAAGATAACCATCCTGAACGTAAAAAAAATTAGAGAAGAAAAACCGTTGGCAAAGAAAGAGCAAGAAGAACCCGAAGAAATAGAAGAGAAAACTGAGGAAACAGCAGACACAGAAAAACCAGAAAGTAAGAAGGAGAAGACAAAAAAACGTAAAGGGAGGACAAAAACACAGTGACCGATCTGAAGAGTCAAAGACGCTTGGCAGCACAAATACTGAAAATCGGACAAAACCGTGTTTGGATGGATCCAGAAAGGATAGATGACGTTGAAGCAGTAATGACTAGAGAGGAGATTAGAAAGTTAGTCAATGAAGGCGTCATCAAGTCGCTGCCAGAAAAAGGTGTGAGCCGCGGCAGAGCACGAGTCTTGCATGAGAAGAAAAAGAAGGGAAGACGACGAAGAGCGGGCAGCAGAAGCGGATCAGCACACTCAAGAATATCGAGGAAAGAGGCTTGGATAAGTAAGATTCGAGCTCTGAGAAACAGACTTCAGGAACTGAAAACTAACAAAACTATTACGGTGAGCACGTATCGGCAGTTGTACAAGATGGCCAGCAGCGGAAGATTTGAATCCATTGCCGATCTTGAACGCTACTCAAAAGCGCATGAAATGTGGAGGAAGCGATAATGGCCAAGAACGCACGGTATTGCGCTCCATTTAGACGAAGAAAAGAAGGAAAAACAGACTACAAGGCAAGAAAAGCATTGGTGCTTTCTGGAAAACCTCGACTAGTAGCTCGTAGCAGCCTCAAAAATGTGATTGCCCAGATAGTTGTAGCCAAACCCAAAGGAGACGAGGTTCTAGTTTCCGCCCATAGTAGAGAGCTGACGAAAAAATATGGATGGAAAGCACCTAGAGATAATCTGCCAGCATCATATCTAACAGGGCTTCTTTGCGGATTAAAAGCTAAAGCTAAAGGTGTAAAAGAAGCAAATCTAGATATGGGTTTGCATTCACCCTCTAAAGGTGCAGGAATCTTCGCTGTGCTAAAGGGAGTTTTAGACGCTGGAATACACGTACCCCACGGTGAGGAGAAACTGCCGAACAAGAAGAGAATTGAAGGCGAACATATCGCGGAGCACGCGAAAAGTTTAGCCTCCAACCCTGAAATATATCAAGCTAAGTTTTCGAAGTATTTGGAGCAGAAACTTCAGCCGGAAGACTTTCATAAGCATTTTGAGGAAGTCAAGGCAAATGTGGTTGGAGCATTCGGTAGCGGAGGCAAGAAAGCTTGAGAAGTGGAAGAGGTTCAAGAGGTTCGAGAGGTTCAAGACCGCCGAGACAAGCGTCTCAGAACTTGGAGCAGTGGGTTCCCAGAACTCAAGTTGGAAAAATGATTCAAGAAGGCAGAATTACATCTATTGAAGAAATCTTTATCGGCGGTTTGCGGATACGTGAGCCCCAGATTGTCGATGCACTACTTCCAGATCTGCAAGAGGAAGTTATAAACATAAATCTAGTTCAAAAACAAACAGACGCTGGCGAAAAATCAAGGTTCAAAGCAATAGTTGCCGTTGGAAACAGAGACGGCTACATCGGCTTGGGAGCAGGGAAAGCCGGTCAAGTGCGAAATGCAATCGAAAAGGCCGCTGCTGACGCCAGACTGAATATTGTTCCAATCAGACGCGGGTGTGGAAGCTGGGAGTGCGGTTGTGGAAAACTCCATTCAGTACCCTTTCAAATCGAGGGAAAAACTGGCGGAGTAAGAATAACCATTGTTCCAGGACCAAGAGGCTTAGGTCTCGTTGCGAGCGAAGTGGCAAAGGTCGTTTTAGGTCTCGCCGGAATAAAGGATTGCTGGACCAGAACGTTCGGCTCGACAAGAACAGTTCCTTCCTTTGCGTACGCCGTTTTTGACGCGTTAAAGGAAACTTATACTCTAATAACTCCGACGGATTGGGTGAAATAGTTGACTGTGGAAACGAAGGAACGCAAGTGCATAGCTGTTGTAAGAGTTCGCGGAGTCATTAGAGGTTCACGGGAAGTTAGAGAGACTCTGCAAATGCTCCACTTAACGAGAAACAACTATGCCGCATTAATCGATGACCGCCCATCATTTCTGGGGATGCTCAAAGCGGCACAGAACTTTACAACGTGGGGAGAGATTTCAAAAGAAACAGTAAGAAACATTATTATGCGCAAAGGAAGACTTGCAGGCAACAAGAAGTTAACAGATGAATATCTGCAGAAGATAGGCTACAAATCAGTTGAAGAACTTGCAGAAGCAGTATTCATTTGTCATGTTGAATACTGGAAATTGCAGACAATCCAACCAGTCTTTAGGCTGCACCCACCAACCAAGGGGTTCAAGGGAAAAATTAAGAAAGGTTTCACCATGGGCGGGGAACTTGGATACCGTGGGGAAAAGATTAACGACTTATTAAACCGCATGATCTAACCACCTATTCTTGTTTTCTTTTTTTGCGATACGTTTTATAATCACTTTTCTATTGCCTTTGTGTCCTAGGAGAAAGGAGCATTGAGTGCGAAGTGGAGGAGAAACAAAAAACATTCAAAGAAGTTCAATTTCCTCAAGGCGTTCAATAGAGCCAAAGAAAACAATACTCCGCATGTATTCAGACTCCGAGGTTCAGGAACTAGAAACCAAAATAATTCCTATAGATATAGGATTCCGAAAAGTTATGGCACTGGAAAGTTGAAGGAACCTGAGCCGCTGATTGATGTTTTCGAAGAAAGGGATGAAATAGTTGTCGTTGCGGAGTTTGCAGGATTCAGTAGAGAGAATCTGAGAGTCGATGTGAAAAACCAGAAATTGATCCTGTCAGCTCAAGCTTCAGACCGCAAATACTATAAAAGTTTAAATCTTCCTAATAGAGTGATTTCAGAGACATTGCGTTTGGCACATAAGAACGGCGTGCTTGAGATCAGAATAAAGAAGGTTGCTGAAGAGAAAACGATAGACAAAGTAGCTGGTTGAAAATGCCACATAAACTGAGGAAAACTAGGAAAATGCGCGGTTCAAGAACTCATGGTTACGGTAGAGTGGGTCAACATAGGGATGCAGGTTCCAAGGGATACAAAAAGAGTGGGCGACACAAGGGCGGATGGTCGTACGTTTTGAGATATGAACCAGACTATTTCGGCAAAAATGGGTTCACCTCACCTAAGAGCCTCAAACAAAAAGTGAACATAATAAACGTAGGAAAACTCGACGAAATGGCTGAAAGATTTTCTGTAGAAAAGCAAGAAGATAAACTTCTTGTGGATCTAGAAAAACTTGGGTTCACCAAACTTCTTGGCACAGGTAAGGTTACAAAGCCGTTGATTGTGAAAGTATCTTCTTACTCAAAGTCCGCGGCTGACAAAATAAAAGAGGCTGGTGGACAAATCTTGGCAGAAACTGAGGAGCAGGGAGAGTAGCGGTTAATACATGGCCGGGAGATTCTTAAACTTATTTAAACCCATTGCAAGGGTTATCCCGGAAATCAAGGCTCCTGAACGTAAAGTTCGATTCAACGAGAAAATCTTCTGGACGGCACTCGTGCTTATTATCTATCTGGTAATGACTGAAGTTCCACTTTATGGTATTACAACGACAGCATTAGGAGAACTTGCTGCTCTCAGGGTGATTTTTGCCTCTAGCCGTGGCAGCTTGATGGAGCTTGGAATAGGACCAATAGTCACAGCGGGACTAATACTTCAGCTGTTAGTCGGTTCAGCCATGATACAAGCTGACATGAACAATCCTGAAGACAGGGGACTGTTTACAACAGCCAGCAAAGTCTTCTCGATAATTCTGACCGGGGTTCAAGCGTTCGCCTACATAATCAGTGGAATGTATGGCACTGCTTTACCAGGAACGATAGCAACAATCATTTTCCTGCAACTCATCTCCGCTGGAATCATTCTAATGCTACTCGATGAACTCGTTCAAAAAGGGTGGGGATTTGGCAGCGGAATAAGTCTATTTATCATGGCCGGTGTTGCTCAACATATTTTCTGGCAATCCTTCTCACCTGCCCCGGCCGTAGGGGAACTTAGAAGTTACGGTTTCTTCGTTGCTCTTGCCCAAGTTGTCGGGAATGGCCAACCATTGTCTGAACTCTGGCTGAGAGGTCAAAACCCATCCATGCTCGGATTGATAGCCACAATCGCTGCATTTCTAGTGATAATCTATATGGAAGGAATAAGAGTAGAATTACCCTTATCCTACGCTGGCTATAAAGGATATCGTAGCAGATATCCAATAAAACTGTTATATGTGTCGAACCTGCCAGTAATTTTTGCATCTGCGCTTTTTGCAAACGTGTATTTCTTCTCACAGCTCTTCTGGAGCTATAATGGAGCACGAAATGGGAACTTCTGGCTTGACTTGCTGGGTAAATTTAAACCCATATACAATCAATCAACTGGTCAGATATCCAGTTATGAGCCTTCGGGGGGACTAGTATATTACGTAACTTCCCCACGCAATTTCGAAAACGTGATGGGAGATCCTGCAAGGGCGCTGGTGTACTTAGGAATCCTCGTTGCTTTCTGTGTTGTCTTTTCGCTCACTTGGCTTGAAGTCGGTGGCTTAGGAGCATCAACAGTGTCAGGTCAGCTCGTTGATGCAGGCATGCAAATTCCAGGTTATAGACGCTCTGGAAAGGCTATTGAATCCATCCTCAAACGTTACATTCCTGCAGTAACCGTTCTCGGCGGAGTAGTCGTGGGGTTAGTAGCTGGTGTTTCAGATTTCTTCGGAGTCTTCGGATCAGGAATGGGCATTCTACTCTCTGTCGGAATTATCTACCAGTACTATGAAGTGTTAATACAAGAAAGAGCCGCTGAAATGTTTCCAGCCTTCAGGCGAGTATTCGGAGGTTAAAACCTTCAATAAAAAGATAATTATTACAGGAATCTCCGGAACTGGAAAAATCACAGTCTTCAATACTGCAAAGAGTCAAATGCAAACATTGGAGGTCACGTAGAAAATGGACATTCCCTTTTCCACTATCTTCATGTTTTTGCTTGCAGCGGCAATTGCCTTGCTAACCTCATTAGTGAACCGCCTGCTTACAGATCCGAAGAAATCAAATGTCTGGAAAAAGGAGATTTCAGACTGGAACAAGGAATTGCGTGCCGCTCAGCGTGGCGATGACAAGAAACAATTAGAAAAAGTCATGAAAAAACAACAGTATATTTTCCAGCTTCAGTCCAAAATGATGTGGCAGTCAATGAAGGTTATGCTAAT
>CAYHEV010000020.1:22280-23865 GCA_964355725.1 uncultured Candidatus Bathyarchaeia archaeon
ATTCATGTGGCAAACCGCTAGCCGGAACCTCGCAAACGTTTTCTTCGAGAGCAAGTAGACTAAATAAAAGCAAGAAGACCGTTTGGCGTCCCTATGGCGGGCAAATATGCCATAACTGCTTAAAAACGGCCCTGAAACATACTGCTAGAGAAACATAGGCCTGAGAGTTGTTGAGGTGCAGTGATGACGTTAGAGAAAACTCTAGATTCTAAAGTTATCTGCATTTGTGGAATGGCCGGTAGTGGGAAAAGCACGGTAGCAAGAAGAATTGCCTCTAAATATGGACTCAAATACTACTCTGGCGGAGATGCATTGAAAGCTTTAGCCATGGAAGAAGGTTACGCGCCTCTTGGACGCGGATGGTGGGAAAGCCAAGAAGGAATGCGCTTTTTAGAAAAAAGAAGTAGAAACCAGAAATTTGATGAAGAGGTTGACAGAAAATTCTTGGAAATCGCGCAACAGGGAAATGTGATTTTGGACAGTTGGACAATGCCATGGCTTCTGAAAAAAGGCTTCAAAATATGGCTGGAAGCTGCTCCTGAAAAACGAGCGAAACGAATAGCTAGACGGGATGGGATAAGCGTCGAAGAAGCCTTAACCGCTCTGACAAGCAAAGAAGAACGAACAAAGGCTATTTACAAGAATCTGTATGGTTTTGTCTTGGAAGAGGATTTCGCGCCATTCCATTTCATATTGGACACGAATAATCTGAAGGCCGAAGAAGTCTTCCAAGTTCTATGCAAAATAATGGATAATGTTGTTCTCAGCTCAGAGAAATAAGGACACTTTGGTGGGTTGCTATTATTGTTCTGAAACTGACATCTATGTTATTACTTCTGTAACTGAAATTCTAGCAGGCAAGTTTTCTCTCCCGCATCTATGTTTATATTGTGATCTTCTGTTCAAACTTGAACCAGAGAGTGGGATAGTTGACAAGTAGCAGTGAACATATTACCATGTTACACGGTGCTGGCGGCACAGTCATGCACAATTTGGTTAGGGACTATATTTTGAAGTATTTTGGTGGCGCGAGTCACGCAGAAGTGCCTCTTGAAGCTTTGGCTGATGCAGCGGTCGTCGAAAATATCGTTCTAAAAAGCGATTCACATGCTGTCAAACCCATTTTCTTTCCAGGCGGAGACATTGGTCGCATAGCAATTTCAGGCACTGTTAATGACATTGCAGTTTTGGGCGCGGAGCCGTATGCGTTAACTTGCGGTTTCATTTTAGAAGAGGGGTTACCATTAGTGGATTTTGAGAGAATCTTGGCAAGCATGCGGCAAACGTGCATTGAAGCACACGTGAGCATCGTTACGGGCGATACGAAGGTTGTTGAGAAAGGCACTCTTGGCGGCTGTGTGATGAACACATCTGGAATTGGAAAGAGAACACCTGCTCTTGAGAGAAACTTGAGAGTTGCTAGGAAATTCAAAAGCGATTTTGCTGCACGCTGGATTTTGGATTCCAACCTGCGGATAGGTGACAAAGTAATATTATCCGGAACGATTGGCGACCATGGTTTAGCAGTCCTTTCTGCTCAAGAAGGCTTGAAGTTTGGAAGCGGTATAAAATCGGATGTCACACC
>CAYHEV010000021.1:0-22882 GCA_964355725.1 uncultured Candidatus Bathyarchaeia archaeon
CCGGGGTCACGAGCGCCCGAGGCTCATAGCCTAGACCAAACTAGCCGACAGCCCCTGATGACTCTACCTTTTCGCTACAATACCATAAAAATATGTATTCCCTAACGCCTTTAAACTCTACCCTCCAAATAATACCCTACACCTTAGAGGTTGGACAAGCTTGTCTGCTCCACATCATGTCCGCAGAGTAAAGGTGCTCAAAGCTGTCTCTTCATCTCTTAGACTGCAGATTTTGAATTTGCTTTTCGACAAGGGGCCACTTTCCTATACTGAGTTGATGAGCTCGTTGAAGATGAATCCAACGAGAGATGCTGGAAGATTCGCTTATCACTTGAAATTTCTACTCAAAGCTGACTTAATTGAGGCAGACGTTGAGATGAAAAAATACTGCCTAACTGAACTTGGGAAAATGATTATCGATGTAGCGGATAGAGTTGACAAGAAAGTCTCCAGACAGAAAGGAATGCTTGTTCGAACTTCCAGACTTGAATTGGAAGAATTTGACGCTAACAAAATCGCGAATTCCCTTATCAAGGAAGCGAAAATACCTGCTGAACTTGCTCAAAAAGTAGCCAAAGAAGCGGAAAAAAGATTAATCAGTTCCAAAGCGAAATATTTAACCGCTCCTCTCGTAAGAGAAATCGCAAATGCAATTCTAGTCGAGAAAGGCTTGGAAGAATACCGCCACAAACTTACTCGTCTGGGGGTTCCAGTCTATGATGTAGCAGCTCTTCTCGATGCCAAAGGTAAATATCCTCGTGGATCTGCCTCAATACAGAAAACCGCTGGAGAAATGGTCTTCAGAGAATACGCTCTTCTAACCATGTTTCCAAGAGACATTGCAGACGCCCACATTTCTGGTTCACTCCACATTAACGACCTAGGTTCATGGATTCTCAAACCGAGCGAGATAATGCACGATCTGAGATTCTTCCTTCGAAATGGCCTGAACCTTGAAAAAATAGACGCCTTCCAGCCTCTCTATTCTCCACCAAAGACTTTGGACTCTGCCCTCTCCATGATCTTCAGTGTCCTCCTGCACTCTGCAAAAGAAACAGTTGAAACTCAAACGATCGATTATTTCAACGTCTTTCTTGCTCCTTTCGCAAAAAACTTGGATCCCACAGAAGTAAAAGAGGCATTGCGCTCATTCATTTTCAACGTTGCCCAACATGTAGACGCTGCTCTGAGCTTAGAACTCGCTGTTCCAGACTTCATTGCTGACAAATCCGCTTTTGGGCAACTTGGGAAAGTGGTTGGCAACCACAAAGATTTCACTGAGGAATCTCAACTCTTAGCGTCGCTCATTCTTGACATTTTCGCTGAGGAAAGCGTGCAAAAACCACTGTTCAATCCAAAAATAATCGTGAAGATTCGGTCGGAAACGCTTACAGATCCGAGAGCCAAAGCGTTACTTCTGAAAGCGCACAACCTAGCTTCTGAGAAGGGCGTCCCATACTTCGCTAATCTGCTAGAGAAGAACTTGGAACACTCTGTTTTTTCTGCATCTGGCAGCAGATTTGATGCAGATTTGAGTGGAGACTGGGAAGTTGATACATTGCGAACTGGCTGTCTAGGTTACGTGACGGTTAATCTGCCAAGGATTGTCTATGATTGTGAAAAGGATAAGGCAAAGTTTCTTGAACTTCTGAAAGACAGACTTGAGATGGCGTCTCGCGCTTTGGATATCAAACACAATACACTCAAGCAGCATGGCGAGGCCTCACTTCCGTTCCTCATGCAGACTGTCGATGGCGACCAGTATTTCCGACTCAGTAATTGCTCGCGGTTGATAAGTTTCGCAGGGATAGGCGAAGCTGCAGAGGCTTTCTGTGGAAAAACCATCCACGAAGATGATGCCGCCATGAAATTCGCTGATGAAATGGCACAAAACATCTGGGACTTCATACGCAAAATTGGCAGAAAACATGGAAAACGTCTACTTCCAGCCGTTTTGCCTAGCCATGAAGCATCTGTGAGATTGGCACGTCTAGATATGGAAAGATGTGGGATTGGCAGGATTCGCTTTTCAGGGACGAGGGAAAGACCGTATTATTCTACGATATGTACCCTGACAATTCAAGGTGGCAAAGTCCCTCAGCAATTCATGATGGCTGAACAAACGCTGCATGGTTTACATGTAGGTGGTAACTTGGCAGTGTTGGAACTAGGCGAAGTTGAAATGAAACCAGATGATCTTATGGCTTTGACTAGACAGTTTGTGGAGGAATACGGCATGAAGTTCTTCGCGTACAATCGTAGACTGACTTATTGCACTCGCTGTAAGAGGAGCTGGTTTGGGTTATTACATAAATGCCCGTCATGCGGTGCCATAGGTACGTTGACAGTTTTCGACCGTTTTGCATCAGTTTAAACCTTGAACGGCTATGTAGTTGGCTTTATTTTACTGCTCCCATTATCAGTGCCAGCAGGGCCATCCTGACTATTATGCCGTTTCGAACTTGTTGGAAGTAGCGTGCATAGGGAGTAGCATCAACTTCGGCGGCAATTTCGTCGACTCGTGGAAGCGGGTGAAGGATTGCCAGGTCTTTTTTTGCTTCGCTCAGGGTTTGTAGGTTTATTTTGTAGGAGCCTTTGACTTTGACATATTCTGCTGGATCTGGGAAACGTTCTTTCTGAATCCGCGTTACGTACAAAACGTCGACGAGTGGGATTATCTTTTCAAGGTTTGTCTTTTCGGTTACGGGTATTTTTTCTTTTATTGTTTGGAGAACTTCTCGCCGCATTTTGAGAGTTTCTGGCGAAATCAAGTATAACTCGATGTTGTAGAGGGAGAGTGCGTACGCGAGTGAGTGTACTGTTCTTCCGTATCGTAAATCGCCTACGAAGGCTATTTTTAACCCGTCGATTTTTCCTTTTTCCTTTTTTATGGTGTACAAGTCTAGAAGGGCTTGTGTCGGGTGTTCTTCTGCGCCGCTGCCGCCGTTGATTATTGGTACTTTCGAGAATTCTGCGGCAAGTCTGGCTGCGCCTTCAAGCGGGTGCCTTAAGGCGATTACATCTGCATAGTTTTCGACAGTTCGCACGGTGTCTGCGAGGTTTTCGCCTTTTTTGACTGAGGCGATTTCTGCTTCGGCAAAACCTATCGTGGAGCCGCCTAGTTTATGCATGGCTGATTCGAAGCTCAGTCGGGTGCGTGTGCTTGCCTCAAAAAACAACGTTGCCAGAATCTTCCCCCTAAGCATGTCTGAACCTTTTGAAGCTGAAGGTTCCATTGTTTGGGCAACTTTGAAAATGTAATTGATCTCTTCGCGCGAAAAATCTTTGATTGATATTATGTCTCTGCCTTGAAATTCCAAACTCACACCCACAACAACTCTACTCAACTACTAGATAACTTTTTATTGGCAGCTAAATTGTGGAGGATAGTCTGAAAGCTAAAATCTTTTATTTGGGTTTAGAGTATAAACCTCTCTTTAGTAGAGGGATTTGCGTATGAGTGAGACAGAATTGTATGTGGCCAAGATTAAGGATGGAACTGTCATTGATCACATCATGGGTGGTTATGCGTTGGATGTGGTAAAGATTTTAGGGATAACTGGACGAGAGAAGGGCACGGTTACGATTGCTATTAATGTGCCTAGTAAACGTTTCAAAACGAAGGATATTGTCAAAGTTGAGGGTAGAGAACTTAATCCGCAGGAAGTGCACAAGATTGCCTTGTTGGCTCCTCGTGCGACGATTAACATTATTCGCGACTATAAGGTTGTGAAGAAGCAAGAAGTGAAATTGTCGAAGGTCGTTGATGACATTATTAGATGTGCGAATCCAGCGTGTATTAGTAACAGCAATGAGCCTGTACAAGCCAAATTCTATGTTGATAACGAAGACCCATTATTGTTGAAATGTCACTATTGCGGTTACATTATGGAGAAAAAGGATTTGCTACTACAGTTCTAGCACTTTTTTACCGGATCTACTTTTTCATTTTTTACTTAGCCACCGCACCTGATTGCCTCAATACAATTCTCATGGATTGTCCGCATTTTTTCTAATGAAACCTCCAGCTTCTTCAATTTTTCAAAAAAAGGAACGCATGGCTACCAATGCTGCAACAAATCTGAGGGCGTAGTCTTCGCGTTCCCAAACAAGCTGGACAAGTTAGATCTTCTCGTGCTTAATGATTCTGGGCTAGTCTATACAACAATGGACATGATCTTTGTATCGAATGAAAACAAGATAGTTCTAGAAGATCCTGAACGAATCGTTTTATCAACCAATGGCAAGTCTTTCATTATCCCAAAATAATGCTATTTGTTGCTCAGCCACCATCTTTTTTTTGTTTCACATTGAGATGCTGATTCCGAAAATAATCTGCGGAGTCGCAGTCTTCTGAACACATTAGATTGACAGAGCACCAATGTGGCCAGTTTGTCTGCACAGAATATCCAAGTATGTTTGAAGAAGACTGGTCTGATTCTAATAAGAACCTCTGCAGGTCACCATTCCCCAGCGCGCTTTCCAACATAAATTGGCTAAACAGTCAATTTTGCTTCTCAAAAAGCATTAAGAACTCAATGCGTAGAGTGATGGTTTCGAGGCGTGACTACAACGAAAAAAGAATCAAGCGATGGTTGCGACGAAAAGCTCGACAAGCAGACGTTCACAGTGTCAATACGAAACTCGTTGCGCAGAAGATTGTCAACCGCGAAAGAGCATTTCCAAGGAATAGATCGTCCCAAGCTTGTTACTGGCATAATGTCTCTGATACTAGTATGTTTGGTTGCCGGCGTGACAGTTGCCCAAATCTCTCAAACAACCATTGCAAACTACGGTACGGTGAAAGTCATTGGAGTAAGTCTTTACTGGGACAGTGCGTGCCAAAATGAAGTAACGTCAATAGCCTGGGGCCCAATATATCCTGGAACTTCGATTGACAGATACGTATATGTGAAAAATCAGGGAACAACAGCTGAAACGCTCTCAATGGGCTACAGCAACTTCCTACCTTCAGCTGCGGCTTCATATTTCTCATTAGTATGGAACTGTAGCGACTACGTTCTCTCTCTGAATGATGTGCCGTGCGCCAAGCTCACGTTATCCGTGCAACAAAACATAAGAGACGTACAGGATTTCAGTTTCGCCATTGTCGTGCAGGCCACGGCCTAGATAGGTGATCGCAAGACCAAGATGAAGGTTCTATAGACGGATAGATATCCGTCTCTCATCTTCTCAGGATAACGAATTATCCGATTTCGGTACGTTTATCTGGAACGCGAGGGACAACAAGACTTGATCTAAGTGTTGAATAATGGCTGCTGACCAAGAAAACGTGACAAGAATACTGTCAGCTCTGTCTCACCCTTTAAGAAGACAGATTCTGCAGTATCTAAGCGAAAAAGACGAATGTTCCTTTACAGATCTCATGAATGTTCTCGAAGTGGACACTGGAAAGCTGAGTTTCCATATCAAGAACTTGGAAGTTTTTCTTGAACAGACACCCACAGGCAAATACAAATTAAGCAAGGTAGGGGAAAACGCAATAGTACTTATTAAGGACTTGGAAGCGTGGTCCGTTGAAGCTTCAATTGCCGGAGGAACAACGTCACTTCCTTTGGCCAGCTTCAAAAAACGAACGCTGGCGTTTCTGATTGACATTGGCATCGCCTTTTCATTGTTTATGGCTATTTCAGCAATTCCTAATGTCTTTTCTTCAATAACCACAAGAATAGGGGTATTTCCTGATTTCAATTTAGTTTTTCTTCTCCTTCTGTTCTGGATGTATCTGACACTTCTTGAAGGATTCGCAGGCCAAACTTTGGGAAAACGGCTAGTAGGACTCAAGACCGTGGCAACAGATAGAAAGAGACTGTTCTATGATCGTGCAGCTGTGAGAAATTTCGGCGTCGCATTTCTACTTCCTTTTGATTTGCTGGTTGGCCTTCGACTTAAGGATAAAAGGTATATCAGATATTTTGACAAGTTCTCCCTAACAACCGTAATTGACCTTAGACATGGGCTTTCAAATTTCGATAGAAAGCCCACCCAACAACTTCGACAAGAACCCCTACCATCAACAGAACCAAAGTCTTGAAAAAGAGTATAGATTGTTGGAGGAACAGGAATATCAATTCCCTTTGACTTATGAAGTGCAGATCTTTGACTCGGAGTAACTACCACGATACGCTTATGGCTATCAATCAGTTTCGCTCTATGACGGACTAGCCACACTGCTCATAAACCCGAAAAACTCAAGGCAGCGGCGCTCATTATGGCGATGCTCTTTCTAGTGATCACGGTCATACGAGTGAACAGAATTATAATTCCAAAGCAGGAGACAGCTTCAAAGTCGGAACTGTGTTGCGCGTGCCTTTCTATATTAGCTAAAGGATTTGCAAGATGGGTTGGTTTTGAGAAGACAAATGTTGTGGCGCCGCCGATAGGACTTGGACCTATGACCGACTGGTTAACAGCCAGCCGCTCTACCTGGCTGAGCTACGGCGGCATTTCTTGGGCTTCATGAGTTTTCAGTTTTGTGTGATATTTAAGTCTAGTTATTCGCATGTTCGATTCGATTCCTTCTTTTTTCGCTTTATACTTGGCTATTTTGGCAAAGACTCTGTAAAATGGTCGTAGCAAGTCTCCGTACCAGTTACCTGAAAAGGCCAACTTGATCAAATCGTCTACCCAGCGGAAATCATGCTCCATGCATCTGACTAGTAATTCTTGGTGCAATTCAGTGATCTGCGTGTCTTTGAACCAATCTTCGTCTTTCAATCTTCCCATTGGAACAAAGAAAAGAGGCACGATCAGACTTCTGTCATCTCTAAGGTCGTCGATCAACTCAATTGTTTTGATTATGTCGTCTTCCGTCTCTTCAGGTGCTCCAACAATCAATGTGCCTGCTGGAACCAGCATATTATCGTGCATTAGTCCCATGCCTGTGCGTACGACTTCTGGCCAGTCGTCAGGTTTGAATGGATGCGCTTTAGCGGGCATAACCTTCTTGGCTAGTTCCGGTGAACCAGTTTCTATTCCGATTTCAGCACCCCACCAAGACTGCTTTTGTCGTATGATCTCAGAGATTTTTGAGAAAAGTTTTGGTTTCGCTGCTACAGCTGCAAGTGAGCAGTGGCTCCACGCTAGGCCGTTACATCTTTTTAAGGTTAGTTCGTGGAGTTTTATGAGTTTTTCATCGTTTGGCAGGGTGTTATTGGAGCCATACAACATTATGTCTTCAGCGTGGAGGCAAGTCCAAGTTACGTTTCCTTTGTTTACGTTTACATCTATTTCCCGCATGATTTTCTCGTATGGACACCATCTTAGAGGTCTCAATGTTACGCTGCAGAATCGGCAGCCTCGGCAGCATCCGCGACCGATCTCTATCAAGCCGTTGACAGACGCGCCTATAATATCAGGTATCTCGTCTAAACTTGGTGTTTCTTCAATACCTCCCTCATAGAACTTCGGAAGTTTTTCACCATTAAGAGCGGCTTGAACAATGTTTCCGATGATCTTTTCAGCTTCTCCCGTGACTATGCAGTCTATTCCATGTTCCTCAACAGATCTTGGTCTATACTGGAATTGCCAAGCGCCAGGACCACCCACGATGATTGTCAATCCGTGCTGCTTTGCTTTTCTTATCTCTGTAGCACTCATTAGAGCGCGAAAATATTGTGCCAGAAATGGCTCTTTTTTCAGAATAAACGCAAGAGTACTCGAAGCTGGACCTAAGCCGAAAGGATCCATGACGTGTATGCCTAGGACTTTTGCTTCACTAATGTGTTTTTTGAGGTGGTTTGGTGCAATGGTTGTTACATTGAAGCCTTGATTCAAGAGCTGGGCTTCGATTTTTCTTAACCCATATGGTGCGGCTTTGGGCATGCCATTTTCTGTATTGATTGGGGGAAAAAAGAGTCTTCTGTAAAGCCAGTCCGGAATGAAATTTGGGGGAGCACACGTTCCAAAGCCTAGGAACTCGTTATGTTGATAGTCACTCATCAAAGTATGATCAGCAGTTAGGATAATTTTATCCTTCAACCGTGTTCCCAAAAATTGCTAAAACATCTTCAATGATTTAAGTTTTAATATCTCTTGAGGGCAATTATCGATGGCTAAGGAAGTTTGCGATGTTGGCTCACACTTGTTCAACTGGACTGTGCCTCTTTATTTTGAGTGGTTCGTAGTTTCTTAGCATGATGTTTCATTCCTCTTTTCTACTTAGAAAGATGTATATGTTGGATTTTCCAATTAGCTTGAAAGACCATGGAGAGTAGGCTGATTTGAAGAAGATCTTGGAAGTCAGATGGCATGGCAGAGGTGGGCAAGGAGCATGGACAGCTAGCGAACTCTTGGCACGAGCAGCTATTTCTGAAGGAAAATATATTCAATCTTTTCCAGAGTTCGGTCCGGAAAGAATGGGCGCCCCTGTGACTGCCTTCACAAGAATAAGCACCGAACCAATCCGTCTGCATTGTGCAGTGTATAATCCTGACGTTGTAGCAGTTTTAGATCCAACGTTGTTGAACTCGGTTAGGGTTGCTGATGGACTTGGTGAAGAAGGAGGAGACATCATAGTTAACACGAAGAATGAGCCTTCTGAGATTCGGAAACTGTTGAGCTCAGAAAGAGGCAAGCTTTGGACGGTTCCAGCGACAGAAATCTCGATAAAGATTTTGGGTATGCCTATAACGAATACGGCTATGTTAGGTGCTGTTGCACGTGTGACCGGAATAGTCAGTTTGGAGACAGTTGAAAAAATGGTTAAGGGACGGTTTAGGACAGACGTTGCCGAGAAAAACTTTGCCGTTGTTAAGGAAGCTTATCAGGAGGTAAAATCAGAATGAGTTCCAAGGAGAAGAGTTGGAAAGAAGCGTCACTAGCAGGCGTATGCTGGAAGTCAAGTACTACTTATTTGACTGGAGACTGGAAAACTTACAAGCCAGTACGAGATCTTGAGAAGTGCACTAAATGCTTGCTGTGCACACTTTTCTGCCCAGACGGAGCGATACATTGGAAACCTGAAAAAGGCGACATAGAATTCGATCTTAACTATTGCAAAGGCTGTGGAATATGTGCGAACGAATGCCCAACCAAGGCTATTGCTATGAAAATTGAATAGGAGTGTATGAAAAATGAAGAGCGTTGTTAAACAGGAAGTTTCTGGCTTAAACGGTGACGAAGCGGTTGCCTTAGCCGTGAAGCAGTCAGATGTGGACGTTGTCGCCGCTTATCCTATAACGCCTCAGACTATAATCGTTGAGAAGTTCAGCGAATACGTCGCTAATGGAGAAGTCAACACAGAATTTATGTGCACAGAATCCGAGCACAGCGCTATGGCCGCGTGCCTTGCAGCTGCTGCTACAGGTGCAAGAGTCTTCACAGCTTCAGCTTCAGCAGGCTTAGCCTTAATGCATGAAATGCTTTTCGTGACTTCAGGATGCCGCGCCCCAGTTGTCATGGCAGTTGCAAACAGAGCTCTGTCGGCGCCATTGAATATTCATGGTGACCATTCAGATGCTATAGCGGAACGCGACAGTGGCTGGATACAAATATACGCTGAAAATGCTCAGGAAGTTTACGATTCCATACTTCAAGCTTTCAGAATAGCAGAACACTTGGACGTTCAGTTGCCAGTCATGGTGGGCTTGGATGGTTTTACCCTAAGCCACACGTTAGAGAACGTGAATGTGCTAGCGGATAATGTTGTCAAAGAATTTGTAGGCACTCGCCAACTGCCGAAAGTGTTGACACACGAAGGCAAAACAGTGCCATATAAGCTTGATCCAGATAATCCAATGACCATGGGACCAGTAGCCTTACCTAATTACTATTTTGAGTTCAAGAGGCAACAAGAAGAAGCCATGAGAAATGCGTCCGAAGTCATTCAGCAAGTATATGCAGAATATGCTCAGTTAAGTGGCAGAAGCTATGGAGATGGCTTGCTTGAGCAATACAAGCTTGAGGACGCTGAAATCGTCATAGTGTGCTTAGGCTCAACTGCTGGAACGGTAAAAACCGTTGTAGACAGCCTTAGAGAGGAAGGCATCAAAGCAGGGCTTCTTAGGATTCGCGCTTTCAGACCGTTCCCAACCGAAGGAATCGTTAAGGCGCTGTCAAGAGTGAAAGCAGTTGCTGTTATGGACAAAAGCATGAGTTTCGGCGGAAACGGAGGTGCCGTATTTCACGAAGTTCGACATGCGCTTTACGATGCACAAGGACATCCTCAAGTGGTCAACTACATCTACGGATTGGGCGGAAGAGACACAAGCCCAAACCAGATGCGCAAGATCTACGAAGACCTGCAAAATATAATGCAGGCCGAACACGTTGATGAACTAATCAAATATGTTGGACTAAGGGAGTAAAAAAGGAGAAAGAATGAATGACAATTTCTGAAGGAAACTTGGTATCTGAAGGAAAATTCACGGCCAAAGATATTGCTGAGAAACCTGAACTATTCTTGTCAGGACACCGAGCTTGCGCAGGCTGCGCGGCTCCAACAGTCCTCCGTCTCATCATGAAGGCGACAAGGGGACCCACTATAGTGACGAACGCGACTGGCTGCATGGAAGTATCCGCGACTATATACCCGTATACGTCGTGGGCGACTCCATGGCTGCACACTGCATTCGAAACAGCAGGAGCAAATGCTTCAGGAATTGAAGCAGCATTGAAGATCTTGAGAAAGAAGGGAAAAATACCTGACAAGCAAATTGACGTCATTGCATTTGCTGGAGACGGTGGAACGTACGATATTGGCCTTCAAGCCCTTTCTGGGGCGGTTGAGCGGGGACACGATTTCTTGTACGTGCTTTATGACAATGAGGCTTACATGAACACAGGCATACAAAGGAGCGGAGGCACACCGCTAGGCGCGTCTACAACTACTTCGCAAGCTGGCACGGTGGTTCCTGGAAAGCTGGAGCACAAGAAGCCCATAGCTGAGATCATGCTCGCTCACGAAATGCCCTATGTGGCAACAGCTTCCCCATATTACTGGAAAGATCTAATCGTAAAAGCTAGAAGAGGTATAGATGTGGACGGACCGGCATTTTTGCATGTGTTTGCACCCTGTCCGAGAGGGTGGAGAAGTGATGCGGCCAGATCCATTGAACTCTCAAGGTTAGCTGTTGAAACTTGTGTATTCCCCCTGTGGGAAGCAGTCAACGGCGAATGCCAATTATCAACGCCAAGTAAAGTCATTGCATTGGCTCCGCAAAAGAAGAAGCCAGTGAGAGAGTACTTGCAGGTTCAAGGACGTTTCAGACATTTGTTCACAAAAGGAAACGAGAAACTGCTTGATGATATCCAACGATTGACAGATGCGAGATGGCAGCGTCTACTCAAGAAATGCGGAGTAACCCAAGCAGCACAGAAAACATAGAATCCCAAAACTTATTTTTCGGGCTGTCATTACTAGCTTGGAAGAGACAGCTTTGGAAGTCGTGTCTATTGAAGACGGTTTTGAGCAGATTTTCTGGAACCATGCTAACCTTGATCCTTTTAACTACTATTTCTTTATCCTTGTTTGGAAACAACGGAAGGAACAGACCAAGATTTTGTTGGCGATGGAAGAAAACCGGCTTGAGGGTTTGATGCTAGTCTATTCAGATTACGTTGTGCAGTTGAGAGGGACAAGGAAGGCTGTGGAATCATTGCTTGCGTCTGTCAGCCTGGAAAGAGTGGAGTTGCAGGCTCCTCTGGATTGTGATGACATTGTGCTTAGAAAGTACAATCCGATAGTCAAATACGAGCTAGTTCTTATGCGGTTGAATAAAGGCGAAGAGAATATTCAGATAAAGCATTCTCCAGTGAGGTTAGGAGTTGAAGATATTGAGGAATTCGTTGAAGTGTTGAAGAACGCAGATTCTGTAACATGGGGCGACCTTGATGCGGAGAAGCAGAGGGCATCTTGGAAAGATGCTTTTTTGCTTGGTATAAGACGTGACAGCAGACTGGTTTCGGTGGGGAATACTCGTTTTGTGGATTTCGGTAGCAACATAGGTGCTATAGCTACTGATGAGCGGTATAGGAACAATGGGTATGCAACGTCCATCACGTCTGCCTTGGTTGAAGAAATATTGAAAAAATCCCCGGCAGCTTTGATTCATGTCCTAAGCCACAATGCACCTGCCGTCAAAGTCTATTCGAAGGTAGGGTTTAGACCTTACAAATCCTACTTCTTCATAAGAGGAGAGAAAACTTGGTAAAGCTTGGTTTGGTCTGCAACAACTTTGGAAGAACGTCTATAACCTTTTTTTTCTTCAATCTCTAGCTTGTGGCCGTTGCTTTGAGGTATTTTTCTATTTCTTTTTCCGCGTTGTCGGCTTTTATGAATATGGGCACGTTTTCTATGCCTGTGGCTATGTAGCTTGATAGTAGCCATTCGCCGGGCGCAAACTCGAGTGTTTTCTCTAGTATTCCTTTGTCTATCATGAATGTTTCGCTGATCAATAGTCTGTCATATGGTCGTGGCAAGGTGCCTACGAAATACGTGTGTATTTGCTGCAGGGCGTTGGTGTTTAAGTAAGCGATTCTTTGTGTTGCTATGCAGACGCCTAGACCGAATTTTCTTCCTTGTCTGAGCAGGGTTTCAACATGTGCGGAGCATTTCATTTCTATGCTTCCGCCGTTACTTGGCATGAATTCTTGCGCTTCGTCGAACACGAGCAGGATGTATGGTTTGACTTGGAATCTGCGTTTTCTGCGGACAAGCAGATCCTGTGTCAGGTTGACTGCAAGGTCTTTTATTGTGAACGGATCTGAGATTGAGATGCAAATCAGTCTTGTTGTTTTGTCTTCGACTAATTCTCGGATTTTTTCAACCGTTAGTCCGCCTGTCTCTCTTTCTTCGTTTACATGTCTTTTATTTATTAGTTCGACTATTTCGCCTCGTGTGGTTGCCCAAGCATATAACCCGCTTTTGTCGTTGACTTTGAATTTTTCCATTGCTTCTGTGGCTACGTCACTTATGTAGTTCACGAAGTCTTCGCCTAACTCTTGGTTTTCGCTTAGACTGTGCTCTTCCACGTAATTTAGTACAGCGTCATGGATTTTGTCGATAGCGTTCATGTAGTGTGGTCTGTCAACTGATGTTTTCCGCTGGTCGCTGACCTCTTCTATGAATTGACTGTAAGTTGGAACTTTCTGTTTGGGTTTCGTGTAGTAGGCAAGTTTGCCTTGATCCATAATTCGCTGTAGTCCTTTCTTGGTTCTTTCGTCGGTTTCAAATTCTCGCGGTTTAACGACGGAATTGTAGAACTGTTCAAGTGAGTCGATTCTGTTTTCAAGAATGGCTTTTGCTTTCACATTTGGGTCGGCCAGAACGTCCAGCAGGAGGAACATGTATTCGCAGCTTAAATCGAAAACGACGATTTTCGTGTTTTCATCATGCACCAGCAATCGTCTGAGGATGTTTGACATTAGATTGCTCTTTCCGCCGCCTGTGAATGCGAAGACTCCGAAGTGGTAGCGGACTAGACTTTCAAAATCAACGTATATTGGGATTGCAGCCTTGCTGGTTTGAAACATTTTGATTAGGCCGAGTCTTGGATCGGTTCGGGCGTCTTCCACGGTTTTTGATGGGTCTACGCCGAATTTCTCCGCGATTTTCTGGTTGTACATGCGGTTTATCATTTCGCTGTTTAGAATGTAGAGTGAGCTGCCGATTACGGGGTATGAGAAGCCTTTGACGAATTCGAAGCCGCAGTCTTTTTTTAAGATTAAGTCATAGTTTATCGGAATGGCGTCTATTTGGATGATCATGGTTGATTTGTCGTCTGTTTGCCAGTCGTCTTCGGACTGCTCGATTATTTCGAATTGCATGGGGTAGTAACCGTGGTCTGATAGGCCTCGCAGGCCGAAGTGTTCGGGCCAGACTCGGCTGATTTCCATGAGGGTGTATCGTTCTTCGACTTTTTCTGTTTGTTTGAAGTTTTTGGCGGCTGCGAGCATGCCTTCTTCTAGGAGTCCCATTAGGTCTTTTTGGTATTCAACTTTGATGCGGCATTGGTAGCGTGCGCTGGTGCCTGAAAGTTTGGTGTCTTCAGCACCGCCAATATATCTCGGGATGACGGCGGCTAGTCGGGCGTGGAATTTTTTGTCGAAGTCTGTGAAGCAGAAGTTGTTAAGGTTGTTCTCTTCTTGTGTCTTCAATTGAGGCTCTCCTTTCTCTGAAGGTGCTCATATAGAATATGAACTTTCTTAATTTATGATTGTTCAGTATCCACGTTGCTGTAGTATCTACAATGCATTTGAATTGCGTGTAGTTCCATTTTGCGATTTTGTCTGCTATGAATAGGGGTTTGTTGTGTCCGAAGGCTTCTGGGATGCTGGATGGGGCCATCGCGATTAGGATGTTCATGGTTAGGTTTTGAAGTTTGTTTTGAACGTTTTTGTCTTTGAATAGTATGGTTTCGACGGGTTCTGTGGCGCCGCCGAATTCGTTCCAAAATTTCACGACACTTTCGTGTTTGTAGTCAAATTCTGGATAGGCTAAGCGGTCGATGAGCAGAACGTTGCTTCGTAGCATTGGGTCTGTTTTGGCTTGGCTCAGTTGTATGTATGTTTTTAGGAAGGTTTTTTCGAGGCTCATTCTGTTTTTGATTGCGCCTGAAACGTAGCTTTTGCGGTTTTGGCTGTCTGGGATCATTGTTCTGAAGATGGAGTCGTATTCTATTAGGCTCCATGGTGGTTTGATTTTTTCGGGGTTGAAGATGCTGGCTGATTGTAGTATCATGCGGTCGGTGTTGGGTAGTTTTTCGAATTCTATTTGTGAAACTGGGGTTTCTAGTAGACCTTGGTTGTGCATTATTGGGATTAGTTGGCGTTTGAAGTCTCTTGCTGCTGTGTCTTTTGTGATGCCTATTAGTAGGATTCGTTTTTTCCAGCATTCTTCCATTAGCATGTGTAGTGTGAAGAGTGTGAGAAAAGCGGTGTCTACGGTTGTTAGCCAGTGTTCTTTTCCGTTTTTTAGGATTTTCATGACGTTGGCTGTGTCGGTTTCTGATGTTTTTGTGTAGAAGAAGCGGTCGCCTAAGGTTGTTGTGAGTTTTTTGATGCGTTCCAAGGTTTCTGTGTATTTTGGGTTTAGGGTGTAGAGCTCGTTTTTTTCGTTTAGGATGTTTTCGTCTATTGAGCGTTTGAGGTAGCGTTTTACTCTTTTGGTTCTTTTTTCGTCTGTTGTGCCTAGTTCGGTTTGGATTTGTTTTTCGGTTAGGGTTTCTTTTTGTTTGATTAGTTGGATTATTGCGTAGAGTAGGTAGTCTGATCTTGCGGGCGGTAGTCCCAGTGCTTGGTTGCAGACGCATTGTCGTGCGATGGTTAGGTCGTTTATGTCGATGGGTTTGCCGTCTATTTCGTATCCGGTTATGTTGCTTTTTGTTTTCCATAGGTCGCGTTTTGCTGTGTCGTAGAGTAGGCTTGCTCGTTCTGTGGATAGGCTTCTGTCTAGGAGGATTATGCGTATGTTTTGTTCCGGGTCTGTTGCTAGTTTGTAGGCTAGGTAGTATTCGGCAAAAGTCATTATCCAGTTTGCGATTGTTGCGTTGTTTATTATGGCTTCGTCGGTTAGTGGTTTGTTGGGGTTGATTTCTCCGGGTTGTTCGGGTTCGAAGAATGTTTGGTCTATTTCTGGGATTTCGTTGATGTAGACTGGTGTGACGCTTGATATTCCTGCGCTTTGTTGGAGTGTGCGTTCGTCGTATTTGATTTGTGGTTGGTCGTTTTCGTGGAAGGTTACGGTGCCGGTTGAGGTGTAGGCTCCGCCGAAGAAGATTACTAGGTCGAATAGTGGTCGTGAGTACATTGTACCGTCTATGGCTGCGAATCGGACGGTTTGGGAGTTGAAGAGTTTTTTTGCGGTTTCGTATGCTTCTGTGTGGTTGAAGTCCGTTTTTATGAGGTTTATGAGTAGGTCGTTGTGGAGGTTTTTGAGTTGGCTGAAGCGTTGTTCGTAGTCTGTGATTTGTGTTGAGGCTCCGTGTTTCAGTGTGTCGCTTGTTCTTTTTATTGTGTTGCTGAGGGGGGATGGTTGCACTGTTGTTTTCTCCTATTTGTGTTTGGTTTTTTTGTGTGAAAAGAGTTTTGGTCTGTTGAAGGGTTTAGAGGTTTTTTGTGGGGGTTTGGTTGTTTTTTGTTGCTTTTTGTTGTTGTTGGTTGTTTTTTGTGCTCGCGTGTAGGCTGGTTCTTTTTTTGATGGTTTCGTGTATGGTGTAGCCGCCTATTATGGTGATTGTGCCTTGGATGGCGTTGAATGCTGCTATTAGTGGGCTTGTTGCTAGGGCGATTGTGAAGGGCATGCTGTAGAATGTTGGTTGGACGATGAGGTTTAGTGCGAACATGGTTAGGCATCGTGTTGTGATTCCTAGGATGAATGCTGTGGTTTTTTGCAGTTTCGGGAATATTCGTATGGCGGTGGCCATTCCTGCTATTGTGGCTAGTTCTGCGGCGGCTTTCATGGTGGCGCCTATTAGGTCTCCGCTTCGTGCGACGATGGCCACTAGTGCGATTATTGACGTGAATAGTCCTGGGATGAAGCCGTACGTGAGTAGTGATAGGGCTATGGGGATTCCTGTGAAGTCGAATTTGAGTTTTGGGTTCCATGGGAACGGGATCTTTAGGCCTGAGTACTTCATTGTGTAGTCTAGCACGACTACTAGTGAGGCTAGCATGGCTATGCCCGCGAGTGTTCGTGTGCTGATTTTCATCAGAATCTAGGTGTGTTGTGTTTGGGTTTGTTTATAAAATTTCCATTTACGCGCGGTTTTTCTTTTTTTGGGAAAGTCTAGTTAGCAGGCTTAGGGCTTCTGGAGCTTCTCTGGTTCTTATTGCTTTGGCTTTTTCGGCTTTTGAGAATAGTTTTTGTCCTTTCTCCGTGCGGATGATAGTAAATGTCCATCCGTTTAGTCCCAGTCCCCCGGCTGATATGTCTGCTTGTTCGGAGCTGAAGTCCTCGCATGATCGGCATTCTTGTCGTGTGTATTTTTTGGCTTCTGAAAGAGGGGTTGTTTTGGTTTCGGTTGTTGTTGTGATTTGTAGTTGTCCTTTTATGTTGATTTTCTTTATGTCCATCGGGTTTAGGTTTAGTTTTTGGTTGATTAGTTTTTGTGTGAGTCCTTCGTAGGTGAAGCATTCTGTGCACATTAGTCCGATGAGGAGCTTTAAGGGGGCGGTGTGTTTCTTGAGCGAGGACGCTTGCATTTTTCTGATGGCTTGGATTTGGCAGGGTGTGCCTACGAAAGCTGTGCGTTTCTTTTTTTGTTTCACGGCTTCGGCCAATGCGAGTATGTTAGGTGAGTAGGTGTATCTTGTTCCAGCGCTTTCAAGGATCTCCTTCGGAGTGGTTGCCAGTTTCGGCGTGGGCTGGAAAGGTTTTTCTCGACTCTTTCCTGAGACGATTGCGCTGTCTATTATGCCGTTTTCTAGGGCGTAAGTGAGTAGTGCGGTTACTGCGCCGCCGTCTTGGGCGACTTCTAGTATTTTGTCATCTGTTGCCTGTGCTGCGACTAGTCTGTGGTAAGGTCCGAATGGTTCGTTTTTGGTTCTTTGTCCTAGCCCGTCGTATTGTGCGCATGCTTTTTGGCAGATTCCGCATGTTTTGCACTCTCTTGTTAGGTGTGGTTTTTCTTCTGTGTATTCTAGGCAGTTGAATGGACAGACGAGAACGCATGCGCCGCAGCCTACGCATTTTCCAGTTGCGAGGACTTTTTTGGCTAGGGTTTCTTCGAAGCCGAGTTTAGGTTTTTCCATGCGTGTTCTTGTTAAAAAGTTGGCGGTGTGTGAGTTTAAGTTTGTTGTGGTAGGCGTACGTAGTTGTGTGTGTCTTTATGGATGCTGTTAAGTTATTTGTCATGACTTGAAACTCGCGGTTTGGAGGGATACTAGTAATTATCGGATATGGATAGATTGCCAAACTGAGTTTCCATTAAGTCTTCTAGATCGAAATTCTAGTCAGCATACAATCTAGTGGCTTGAAGAAACAGTGAGGTTTGTTGTGGTAGCCTTGCCATTTGCTCCTTTGTCGCCTCTGAGTAACCTTGTATCACAAACTTTAGGATATAACTTGAGATTGTATATCTTATGTTTCTTTTTGAATGCTGTCTTAACCACTTAGCGATTTCTTCCTTCTTTGCTATCTTCAATTCTGCAATAGAGCGTGTGAACTCGACACCTTCTTCTGGTGTGACTGTAAGCTTGTAACCATTTAATCGGAGAAGAATCCTTGTAGCTTCAAAAGCTGTGCGTTTGTTTGCGTCTACAAAAGGGTGAAAGACAATGATGGAATAGAGCAATGCGGCTGATTTTAGAAACAGTTTTGGGAATGGTTGTGACTCATAAATGTATGTCATTGCTCTTTCAAGACAGCCCTCTACCATTCCTTCGCACATATAGCCTGGTACACCATAACGTTTTATGAATGTATCATGTATTTCTTTTATGGCGTACGGTGATGGGGCAAGAAGAACCATGGAGAACAGAAAAGAGCTTGTAGCTTAATAATCCTATAGTCTAGCCAAGTCGTCGAAAAGCTTCTTGTTCTCATTTATGTCGTGTTGGAGTATGGCTTTGAGAATCTTCTTTTGGCAAGCAAGAAATACAACAAGAACACTATTCTTTCTCCTTTTCGGCATCTCAGACCTCCCTTGGCATGTCTTCATAATATATTGATATTATCACCATTATTTAACCTTATTTCAACTTTCAAAATAACAGATTTATGTTTTATGTACTAGTAATATACACGAAATCATATCTTAGACAGATTATCGATACAAGCTGATTGAAAGGGTGCTGATTCTTTAATATAAATGATTTCAGCAAAATTGAAGAAACAACTAACCAAAGCGAAGTAGAACGAGACTGAAGCATAGACACAAAAGATTCGCTTACGGTATTAAACGAATTCTTTGTGAAGTTCAACAGTGTTAATGTTGCAGAAGACTGTAAGTTTCTTCTAGAAGATTTGACTGGGTGTTTCATCCTTAGCCATTTAAATAGTTGAGGCTCAGAGATGAGTGGAGTGATAGAAAGGAATACGATGCCGCTTTGGCGTGGATAGTCTGTTCTTGTCCGCTCCTGTCAGGGAGGGATTGTTTAGTGGAGAGTTTAGGTCAAGAGAAAGCGGTGTTGAGATGCAAGTGTTGATGTGTTTGCGCAGAATTTGATGTTGTTCGTTTCTTGTTTTTGGTTGTTTGATCGTTGGGGTGAAATGGTTTGGGGAGTTACCGGCGCAGGTTAGACATCATAGCGGATATTCTGCTTGTTGTTAGTGCGCGTCCTAAGAAGACGCAGATTATGTATCAGGCTAATTTGAGTTATTATCTTTTGACGAAGTATTTGGCTGATATTCGCAGAGCATGTCTTGTGAGTTTTAAACGTAATGAGCGGTGTTACGAGCTTACTTCGAAGGGGAAGGAGTTTTTGGAGCTTTACAAGGAGTATTCGAGACGTAACAAGTATGTGGAGAAGCATCTTAATGATGCGAATAGTAAGAGGAAAGTTTTGGAAACTTTGTGCGCAAGCAGGTAGTCTAAGAACTGTGTGAGTGGATGTTGTTGAGATTCAGGTTTGTTTTGTTGTTTTTGGCAGTTCTGGCGTTGTTGCCTTCTGTTTTCGGTGGAGTTTCTCGTGTTTTTGGTGTTGATGGTTCTGAGGCTAAGCGGGAAGTGGATGCTGCGAGGGCAGCGGTTGTTGCTGGTTACGATGCTGTTGCTGACGCTGAGAAGGCTGGAGCAAATGTGACTGGTTTGCTGGTTAGGCTTGATGATGCGGGTGATTCTTTGTCGAAGGCTGATTTGGCCTATTCGAAGGGCGATTATGATGGTGCTGCGGGGTTTGCAGTCCAATGTCGGAACAAGCTGGATGGAATTGTGGGTGAAGCTTCGGTTTTGAAGCAGCGTGGGGCAGATCAGCGTTACTGGGATTTCATGATTAACATTGTCGGTTCGCTTGTTGGAGCCGTAGCAGTGGTTTGTGGAAGCATTGTACTTTGGGTTTTCTTGTCGAAGAAGTACGATAAGATCGGAAGTGCCGTTGTTTGAATTTCAGAGAGTATCAAGTTCTTTTTGTGGTAGTTGTCGGCATCGTTTCGTTGCTTGTGGCTTCTCCTGCGTTGAGCAGGTTGTTGGTTATGCCTCGAACCGAGTTCTTCACTGAGTTGTGGATCTTGGGGCCGAATCATATGGCTGAGGATTATCCGTATAACGTTTCGCGTAATCAGAATTACAGTGTGTTCTTAGGCATCGGTAATCAGTTGGGTTATTGTGCTTATTATTTGGTTGAGGTGAAGTTTCGCAATCAGACTCAGTCGGTCCCCAGTAGTTTTGGCCCTGTTGAAAATCGTACTCCGAGCAGTTTGCCTTCGCTTTTTAACGTTTCTGCTTTCGTGGCAGATCAGGCAACTTGGGAGTTGCCTTTGACTTTTTCTTTGGATTATGGATTTAATGGAACGTTTTCGAAGGTTGACTTTCACGGTTTAGCGTTGAACGGTGTGTCCTGTGATTTGAGTGGTTATGAGTCTGCTTGGAATGCGAGTAAGAGCGAGTTTTATGGTAATTTGTTTTTTGAAACTTGGATTTACAATAGGACGATGGATGATTTTCAGTATCATTCGCGTTTTGTTGGTTTGCGGTTTAACATGACTGTATCTTAGTTTGTGCAGTTTCGGTTTTTGTGGGGAGACCTTGTTTGCCGTTCGGTTTGTGACTCGTCTATATTCCGAAATGAGATATATGTGCTGCAAAACAATAAATGGTATATTAGTTCAAGGGCATATTTTAGAGTGAAGTCGCGTGTGAGGTAATCATTTAATGGTCCTCAAATCTAGAGCTATACTTGCAGTGGGCGGTCATCCTGACGATATCGAGTTGGGATGCGGGGGAACATTGTGCACGGCTGTTGAAGCAGGGATTAGAATTGCCGCGGTTTTTGTGAAAAAAGGCGAACAGAGTGGCGATCCAGAGGTCAGAATGAAAGAGAGCAGAGACGCACTTGATTCTCTTGGAGTGAAAGATGTTTATTTTGGTGATTTTCCTGACACTGAGATTCCTAGCTGTCGGAAAGCCATAGATTTTCTTGAGCAGTTTTACAACAAGTACCAGCCTGACATTGTGTTGACTCACACGGTTAATGATACTCATCAAGATCATAGGCAAGTAGGATGGCTTTCAGTGTCTGCTTTCAGGAATGCTCCAAAGATGCTTGCTTACGAAACTCCCAGAGTGACTTCAACTTTTTCTCCGAACTATTTCGTTGACATAACTGGCTGTGTGGATTCCAAATGGACTGCTTTGAAGTGCCATCTATCGCAGAAAACCAAGAGATATATCGGCTATGAATCAATGGTTAATTTGGCTTCTTTCAGAGGAAGTCAAGTTGGTCTCGCTGCAGCTGAAGCTTTTGAAGTGGTAAGATTCGTGGAAAAACGATTGTGATTGTCGCTGTGAGGACAAATTGATTGCGTCTGGGCACCAGCCTAACTATTTGCCTTGGTTAGGCTTTTTCGACAAGATGGTTCAGTGTGACGTTTTTATTATTGAGGATAATGTTCAGTTTGAGCTGCAAGGTTTTCAGAACAGGAACAAAGTGAAGACTCCCCATGGTGCAATGTGGTTAACCTTGCCCATAGAACATGTCGGAAAGCCAATGCTGATCAACGAAGTGAAAATAGCGAACAAAGCTGAACCTGACTGGGCAAAGCGGCACTGGCTAACACTAAAATACAACTATGCTAAGGCTCCTTTTTGGGAAGAATTCAGCGGTTTTTTTGAGGAGACTTACAGCCAAGAATGGACATTGTTGATAGACCTCAACATGTATTTTATTAAGGGGTTGATGCGGTTTTTCAAGATAGAAAAGCCCTTGGTGATGTCTTCGTCTCTGAGTGTTTCTGGGAGAGGTAGTGATTTGGTGCTTGCTCAATGCAAAGCTCTCGGAGCAGATGTGCATCTCGCTGGAATCGGAGGTAAGGATTATTTGAATCTTGAACGCTTCGAAGAAGAGGGCATACGAGTGGTTTTTCAAGATTTTCAGCATCCTGTGTATCCTCAACTTTACGGTGAGTTCATTCCCAACCTTTCTGCTGTTGATTATCTGTTTTGCACGGGCGGAAAAACGTGGAGAACCGCAATTGATACAGCCTCACAGGAGAGTAAGAAATGAGCAAGATAACGAGTATTTCTTCTTCTTCTCCGTTTTTCGACGAAAAAAGCATTCGAGAGATTTTGAAAGACATTGAATCAACATTGAGGAGTGGACTCCTAACTGACGGGCCGCATGTTAAAGATTTTGAGAGAAAATTCGCTGAATATGTGGGAGTCAAACATGCAATGGCTGTTAATTCTGGGACTTCGGCTCTTGAAATTCCCCTTAGATATTTCAAGTTGAAAGGACGCGAGGTTATTGTTCCTACTAACACTTTTGTGGCTACGCCGAACACAGTGTTGTTTGCTGGTGGCAAGCCAGTTTTCGCTGATATTCGAGAGGATTCGTTGTGCATTGATCCTGAAGACGTTAGGCGGAAGGTTTCTAAGAAGACTGCTGGAATCGTTGTTGTGCATATCGCCGGTTTGGTTTGTCCTCAGATGAAAGAGCTTCGAGAGATCTGTGAGGATGAGGATATTTTTCTTTTGGAGGATGCTGCACATGCACATGGAGCTTTGTTTGAAGGGAAGAAAGCTGGGTCTCTTGCTGATGCTGGTTGCTTTTCTTTCTATCCGACTAAGGTTATGACTTCCGGTGAGGGTGGAATGATTACGACGGACGATTCAGAGTTAGCTGAGGCGGCTTTGATGATGCGGACGCACGGTCAGAACTCTAAGAGGGAGATGGTTATTCTGGGGCACAATTGGCGTATGAGTGAGATGGCTGCGATCATTGGGAAGCATCAGCTTGAGAATTTGGAAGAGTTTGTGGTTAAACG
>CAYHEV010000022.1:0-22252 GCA_964355725.1 uncultured Candidatus Bathyarchaeia archaeon
TTTATCGTTTGCAAAAGGCGATACACTAGATGGCTGAAAAACGCGCAGAGAAAATCTTGAAAGTACTACGAACAACCTTCACAATGCCCGAATGGACAGCTTCCAGCAGTGATCCGTTTGAAACCTTGATTATGACAGTGGTTTCACAAAACACTGCTGATAGAAACACGGAAAAGGCCTTCGAAAACCTTTCGAAGTGTTTCAAAATAACCCCCGAAGTATTGGCGAATGCTAAACCAAATCAAATTGAAGCATGCTTGAGAAACGCTGGACTATACAGGAACAAAGCCAGAGCTATAAAGCAAATCTCAAAAACAATACTTGAGAAGTTTCACGGCGACCTAGAAGCTATAATGTCAATGCCATTCGAAAATGCAAGAGCTGCCCTTCTACAATTTCCTGGAGTTGGACCCAAAACAGCCGATGTTGTACTACTTTTCGCTGCTAACAGACCAACACTCCCAGTGGACACACATGTCAGCCGTGTGTCAAAACGGTTGGGTTTGGCGCCTGCAGAAGGAAACTATGAGATAGTTCGTGAATCTCTTCAGTCACTTTACGAATCGAAAGATTATTTGGCAATACACGTCCTGCTTATTTCACATGGAAGAAAATATTGCAAAGCCCGAAATCCAATATGCGCGCAGTGTCCATTGAGCACGCTCTGTCCATCGAAACAGTTGTTGATTAAGAATGCCTGAGCTAGTCAAAGAAGTTGCAGAATACTTTCCTTATGCGGCTGTTAGACCATACCAAGACGAGTTTATCAAAACGGTTTTTGAGGCAACTGAAGAAGGCCACTCTGTTCTCGTTGAAGGAAGCAACGGTTTGGGGAAAACTGTCGCCGCGTTATGTGCCTGCCTTCCAACAGCGGTAGAGAAAAATCTGAAAATATTGTATGTTGCTAGGACGCATCGCCAACACGACCGTGTGATTGAAGAGTTAAAAGAAATTAACCGAAAGCAGCGAGTTTCTGGGATTTCAATCCGCGGACGACACGAAATGTGTTTAGACGATTTCATCACTAGCCAAAATTTGGACGCTAGGTCAGCAATGGAAGTTTGCGAACTGTTAAAGACTAGGAACAGATGCTCATACTATCGTAATGTTGAAGAGAAATCAGCTGAGTATTCTGATGTTCGGCAGCAATTCACTCTTGATCCGCATGAGGCTTCTGAGGTTCAGAAAATTTGTCGTAGGAGAGGTTTTTGTCCCTATGAGCTTGTAAGAGCTTCCTTGGCCGAAGTGAACGTAGTTGCGCTTAGCTATCTTTACGTATTTGATCCGATAATACGAAACAGTTTTGTCAAAAGTTTGAATAAACCACTGAATAAAATAATCCTTATCGTTGACGAAGCGCACAATCTTCCTGAAACTGCTGTTGACATAGCCAGTAGTAGCCTGTCACTTTTCACTCTGAGACAAGCAGAATTTGAAGCAAAAAAATTTGGTTACAAAGAAATTGTGACTTTCGCAAAGGTTTTCAGAACCGAAATTGAAAAGATGGCGAAGGATCTTGGAAAAGAAACTTTGGTTTCTTCTCAATTCTTAACTGATCTAGTTAGAGAGAAAGCTGACATTGAAGAACCTAGAACATTTTTTGAACATCTATGTGACGTCGGGAGTCTGATCAAGCGGAGCTTACTGATGGATGGTAAGAACCCCCGTTCCTACGTTCATGGCATGGGTCATTTCCTGCTAAGGTGGCTAGAAACTGTTGAAGACCAATCGTTCGTAAACGTGATTAGCAAATACATATCCCAGCAGGGTGCCACTACCGCGAGGTTGGAAATTATAGCTCTGGATCCTTCCAAAATCACTGCACCAGTTTTCTCTTCAGTATACTCCAGCGTCGTCATGTCTGGGACACTTCAACCTTTGAAAGCGTACATAGAAATAACAAAACTCCCCGAAGACACCATTCAAAGTGTTGTCCCCTCGCCCTTCCCCAAAGAACACATACTGCCGTTGATCTGTTCAGGAGTTTCTACGGCAATGGAGAAAAGAACACAAGAAATGTACCGTAAAATTATAAAACGAATGGAAGAGGTCGTTCAGAACACTCCGGCTAACGTTGGAGTTTTCGCTACTTCCTTCGAGGTCCTACATGCTTTGACAACTGCAGGAATAGAAAAAGTCTTGGCTGATAAACCATTCTTTTCTGAATATAAGGGTATGAGTTCCAGGGAAAATGAGAAAATGGTTGCAAAGTTCAAAGCGTATGCCAAAAATGGTGGAGCAGTGCTCTTTGGAGTTCAAGGCGGTCGTTCTTCAGAAGGCGTAGATTATCCTGGCGATCAAATGAAC
This sequence comes from uncultured Candidatus Bathyarchaeia archaeon, assembly GCA_964355725.1. Classification (GTDB taxonomy): domain Archaea; phylum Thermoproteota; class Bathyarchaeia; order Bathyarchaeales; family Bathycorpusculaceae; genus CAYHEV01. The sequence goes on from CAYHEV010000022.1 coordinate 2,308, forward strand.
TCTGTAGTCATTGTAGGTGTACCGTATGCGGAGCCGACTCCGAGCGTGAAGGCGCAGATTGACTATTTTGAGAGATGTTTTCCTAAGTTTGGACGTGAGTACGGTTACGTCATTCCAGCGATGAAAAAAGCTTCTCAAGCGGCTGGAAGACCTATAAGAACTCTTGAAGACAAGGGGGCGATTGTTTTTCTTGACTATCGCTTCGCAACATTCTATTGCCAACGTTTTCTGCCATTATGGATACGTGATAATTTGAGAATTATGCCCGATGAAGATGGGATTATTGGGCACGAACTCGATCGTTTCTTCAAGAAAGTTTCTTAAATTCTGGGAAGTCTATCTGATTTTCTTCTGTGAAGGTAGAGATTTCTTTGAGGTTTTTGTCAAGTCTGACTTTTCCTATAGCGACCTTTGAAATCTCTCCAGAAACAGGCGTGAAGATTTTCAATATCTTTCTTGAGTAGTCAACTGCCTGTATGACACCGACTCCACGAAATCTCTTGTCAACACCATACAGTGCTACAAGTGATCCTTCCTCTTCTCCCTTCCGTGTTATAACCACTTTCTTTTTCGTAAATTCCTCAACCTTTCTTATGTTTTCCTCGTTGATCCAACGTCTCCTGCCGATGATCACCGACACTCTATCGCTTAATTCTGCATAGTGCAGTGGTTTCATGCCCAAAAGCTGATAGATTCTTCGCGATTCTCTGGCACTTTCATGTGTCTTGTTTAATCCAAGAGGTTCGGTTTCTTCAATTTTTAGCCAGTTTAGTGGAAAGGATTGCACCTTCGAATTTTTCAGATATTTTATGTAACCAAGTTCGCGCAAGTTTCTGCGGTTCTCTCTAGATTTTTCTTTGATGGCTGGAGGAGAATCAACTGTGATTTTTCTAAATTTTTCAAGAGCATTTGATATTGACGCAGTTTCATTTTTCTGTTGTATGAAGAAAATCACGTCTGGGTTGAGTTCCTCAATGAGTTTTATCTTGTAGTAAATTGCATCCTCTTCCTCAATCCAGCCATCAGTGTTTATGACAACAAAGTCTGGATTTTCGCCTAAGAGTTCTTTTTTGAGAGTACTCAAGCCTTCGAGTACTCTGTTTATTACGCCTTTCGGCGAGTTGGCGCCTATGAAAAAGGCATTTCTTGTCTCGAGATTAAACAAGTCCGTCTGGGGTCTTTTGACGAATATGTAGGAGACTGTGCATGGTGGTCCTATGTCAGACTGTCCTAGATCTCCGTCTAGAACTGCCACTTTTCTCTTCTCGCGCACTAGTCTATTTATCAAGTATGTGCAGAGGCTAGTTTTTCCAGAATCAACTGTGCCTATCACTACTGCTGTTGCTGGCTTCGCTTCAAGACTTAGAAGTTCTTCATAGGCTTTACTCCAAGATGCCGGGATAGTGTTTCCTTCTGTTTCTTCAACAACTGCACTTTCGCCTGATGAAACGTCAAACGTGGATGTTTCTTCGGTCGTGAAGGGTAATCGTTTACCTTCGCGTATCACGATTTTGTGTGCTGGACCTACGGTGAAAGCGAAAACTTCCGCTTTTCCTGACATCAGTGTTACCGAGGCTGGTCCGTCTACTAGCAGAGTTTTGCCTTTTTCAACTGTTCGATTCATTTGTCTTTCTCCTTGGAAATACGTGTCCGGTTCTTCCAGCGATTCTTATGGCTGAGACTATGTCTCTTAGTCCTCTTCTATGTTTGGTACCATCCAAGTAACGGCTTGTTCCAACTTCGCTGACGCTTTCTAACACGGCACTTGAAGGTAACTCATTGTCTAAATCACGTAAAAGCCTTTCTTTATACGCAGGAACTCCGTCGCCAACCTTCACAGAAACCGAAGTAATCGACGTGTTCCCGAGGTTTTTCAAGGTGGTCTTTATCTTTTCCAACGTTTCTTCGACGCTGAAACAATTTTCCGTTTCAACAACTTTTCCGTCTGCCAAAAATGCAAGTCCGAAAACTTCTCCAGGATCAATGCCTATGACTATTCTCTCAAAATGTTCTTTTCCTTGAGCGATGTTGACTGCTTCATTTACTAATGCTTCCGGTTCTGCTCCTTCACAATATATCAAGATTTTCTCGTGATGTATTAGACTCTTTTCTCCTTCTGTAGTTATTACCACCTTTATTTCTATCGGGATTGACTCATTCGGCGTAAGGCTCAGGAACGATATGTTCTTTCTTTTTAGCTCGTTGACAATTAGGTAATAGGCTTTTCCTGAGACTGTGGCGACCGCTATTTTCGCTTTCATGTTACGTTCCAATTTTTATATATGGTTGAATGCAAAACAAGTTATTAATTTCGTGGTTTATATCCGTTGATGTGTATGAAAGTGTTGGCGAAGATTCAGACGGGTTGTAGAAGAATCGACCAGATTCTAGAAGGCGGTGTTCCTTCTGGAAGCGTTAGTCTAATCTATGGAGAGGCGGAAACTGGAAAAACAACTTTGGCCATGCAGTGCGCGGTAAACTGTGCAAGACAAGGCTACAAGACTTTATTCATTGATTGTGATGATACGTTTTCAGCCCGAAGACTCTCCCAAATTACTTCTGAAGATTTCTCAAAAATAGCCGAGTTGATTATTCTGATGAAACCACACAATTTTCGAGAACAGATGACTGTCATCGACCGATTACCTGACTATATTGCAAAAAACTTCGGGTTGATAGTAGTTGACACCCTCACAACACTCTACCGCGTCAATGTTGCGGAGTCTCCAGATAAAACATTCGAGCTCAACCGTGAACTAAACAGGCAAATTGCATTCCTAGCTCAAATTGCCAAGATCCAAAGAATCGCAATTCTAACAACAAGTCAAGTGCAAAGCGTTTTCAACGAAACCTTCGTAAGTGTAGCACCAGTCGCGACCAGAGTCTTAAAATTCTGGGCTGACACGATTATCGCAATGCAGCCTACTGGGAATCCACAAATAATCAAAGCAATCATAGAGAAGATACTAGAAAAAAAAGACTTTCAATCTTTCACTTGCCTTTTGAAATTGGAAGAATCTGGAATACATGAGCATTCATCGCATTGATGGTTGTGAAAGCAAGAATGGAAATTGCACAATTAGCTGTTGACGCATTGAAGTTCGTGTTTCCGGCATATTGTGCAAACGCCGTTCCCGTTCTTGCTGGCGGTGGTCTTCGGTTGGATTTTGGAAGAGATTTTTCGGATGGAAAACCGATTTTTGGAAAGAATAAGACTTTTCGTGGTTTCTTTTCTGGGCTAATCGTTGGAACAGCCGTGGGATTGCTGGAAAGTATGCTGTTTGGTTATCCTATGTTGTTTGGCCTGTTATTGTCTCTTGGAGCTTTGTTTGGTGATTTAGTGGGCGCTTTTGTGAAGAGAAGACTTGGGCTTGCTCCTGGAGAGCTTCTGCCTGTTGTTGATCAAGTTGACTTCATATTGGGTGCTGTCTTTTTTGCGCTTCCTCTTTCATTGTCAACTATGTCTTGGTCGCTTGTTGCAGTGGCGTTGGTCATAACTCTCCCAATACACTTCTTAACAAATTATGGAGCATACAGATTGGGATTGAAAAGAAATCCTTGGTAAGGTTTTATTGATTCAGTTTTAAGTTTATTGTGACTTCTAGGAATATGTATGCAAGGAACAAGAGAACAATTCCAACCATGAACATCATGTAAGCTTGTCTTGGTTTGTAGGCGTATTTTGTGCTTTGGTACATGGTTACTAGTCCGATGATGCCGAGTGAGTAGAGAATTATGGCAACTATGCTGTCGGATATGAATTGTGATGAAAGCTCTGGATAAAGGAATATGAAGCGTCCACCATAGTAGACTGCTGGAAGCGGTTTCATTATTAAGTCATATAGGCCGCCTCCGAACAGGAACACGGCAATGCCGACGGCAATCACTGCGAGAACGAGCGTTGACGGTTTGGTGGCTGAGATTTTCCGGTATAGTCTGTTCATGGAAAAGGATAATGATGTGATTCCCTTCTTAACTGTGCGCGCCATTTGGTTTTTCTCCATTTTTGATTAAGTATTCTACTACTTCTTTAGCCCATTCTCCAGTCAAAGAATTCTTAGCAATCTCACTTAAATAGTCTTTCCAAGAGATTTCCAAAGCCTTCTTCCACAAATCATATTTCTTAATGATGTTTCCATAAACCTTCATATGTAAACCGCAGAATCTGTTTTCTTCAGCATCTCTTTCACATATTGCGCACTTCAATCTTCTTTCTCCGTTCCTCCTTAAATGGGCATTTCGGATTCAAGCACAATGTCCATGGGTGTTTTCCACTGATTCTGACCTGGAGTTGAGGCCATCCACATCTTGCGCAGTTTTTGCCGAGCGCTTTCACCGTGCCTTTTTGCGGGAGAGGAAATGAGGTTTTGCATAATCCTTTGAAGTAGTTTGTGCAGCCGACGAAGCGTTTGCCTGTTTTTCGGGAATATATTACCATGAGTTTTCCTGTGCTGCAAATTGGACATACGCCAATTATTTTTTCCTCGGCTTCTGCTCTTTTTATGGCGTTGCTTAGTTGTTCACCTATCTCTTTTTCGCAAGTTTTCAGTTTCTCTACTATTGGTTTAAGAATTTCAATAGCGCTCACTATTACGTTTTCTCTATTTTCGCTGTTCGTTTGGATTCTGTTCATTTTTTCTTCAAGTTCTCTCGTGAAATTTACTGAAACAACTGTCGGGCAATAGTTTTCTAGAACTTCTAGAACTTCAAACCCCAAATCTGTTACTGTCATCGTGTTATCGCGGCAATATTTTCTGTCATATAATGTTTGAATTGTGTCTGCTCTCGTTGCTTTGGTTCCTATTTCCGCTGTTTCCATTTTCTTGAGAAGGCTGCGAGAGTTGTATCGTGGTGGAGAGTTGGTGAACTTGTCTTCGAGAATCATTTTTTTGATTCTAATAGTTTGGTCTTTCCGCATTTGAGGAAGAAATATTTCTTCTGATCTAATATACGGTTGGTAGAAACGTAACCAACCTTCTTTCAAGATTTGTCTTCCTTTCAAATAGAATTCATTTTCGTTAATTCTAAAGGCAACTCGTGTACTTTGTTTTACGGCGGGTTCGCCGAAGACTGCCATGAAGCGTCGGATTATGAGATCCCAGATGCTTCTTTCCAATTTGTCTAGGCATCGTTCTGGCTGTTTTCCTGTTGGATAAATGGCTGGATGCGCTGGATCATCTCTTTTTCCTTCGTTTGGTCTCAGTTCTGGTTTTGAGAGAAGCTCTGATGTGAGTTTCGCGTATTGAGATATTCTGTTCAAGTTTTGGAGTATTGTTTGGTAGTCTATTGCATGTGGGAGTTTTTGGCTACTTGTTCTCGGATAACTGATTAAAGCATCCAAATACAAGCTTTGGGCAATCGTTGATGTGTATTTTGGGTTGTATCTGAATAGACTGTAGGCTTCGCTCTGTAGTGAGCCTAGATCAAATGGAACGGGTGGTGATTGTTGGAATTTTTTGATGCCGATTTTTTCGACTTGTCCATCTTTCCCTTTGCACGCCTTCAGGATGCAGTTTGCTTCTTTTTTTGTTTCGATTATTCCTCTTACATATTCTGCTTCAAAGATTCGCCCGTTTATTTCTGCTTCAGCTTTGATTTCCCAATACGGCGTGGGCACGAAACTTTTGATGATTTTTTCTCTTTGGACTAAGAATCTTAGAGTTGGTCCTTGTACTCTTCCTGTGCTTATTGTCACGTATTTTCCGCTGTGGTTTTTTGTTGATATTGTCAAGGCACGAGTGAGGTTCACGCCGTAGAGCCAGTCTATTTCATGTCTTGTGCGCCCAGCTTCTATTAGCGCAAAATCCAAGTGCGGTCGCAGTTCAATGTAGGATTTTTCCAGTTCTTCTTTTGTTAGAGTGGAGTACTTCATGCGTTTTGATGTTTGTTCCTTGTTTCCACAAGCATATTTGAGTATGTTGTATCCGATTACGCTTCCCTCGATGTCGTAGTCGCATGCATCGATAAACACGTCTGCATTCTTGGCCAGTTTTGAGATGACTTCGAGCCATACGCGGACTTGTTTTGCGCCTTTTTCGGCGACGTATCTTGGCACCCAAAGGAAACTGAAGACTGGATAACAGTTTCTTCCGCTCTTTTCTGAGGCCAAAGTGTACAAGTGTCCTAAAGCAGGGACAACAACTATTTTCCTGTCTCGTGTGGCTTCATAATATGGCACTTTGTTTTCTTCCATTTTTCTGGGTTTTTCTTTTGCGTCAAGCGCTAAGGCTATTCTTTTCGCGGCATCTGGTTTTTCGGTGACAATTAAAGTATATTTTCCCATGTTTGGCACATGTTGCGCGAGCAGATTAACAAATGTTCATTGAAGTTATTCTTTACAGATCAAGTTAAGAGTTTCCGTGATGCTACGTATAGTACGAGTTTTCTGAGTATGTTCCTTCTTACTACCGAATCTCTACCCTTATGACGAATAGGTTTAACTAGATGTTGGAGAATTCTCGCAGAACGTTCCTGTTGGGGCTATTTTGTTCTATTGTAGCCTATTTCCTTTCTGGCAGGAAGAAGTACTTTATAAGAGATTTCTCTTAATAGTTGATTATGAAGTTTGAACTCCCCACAATGCTTAACTTGCTAACCAATAAATATAATATGTTGCGGGTTCTTAGTTTGTTGTGTTGTTCAGTGGGAGCGTGTTGATGTGCCTCAACGTGTCAGTTGTCAAGGATGCGGTCACGTGTTATATCAAGGCGCTGAGCTCAGACCTCCGGATGAAATCTTGCACGAAAACGATGGAAAATGTCCAAAATGCGGCAAGAAACTTGCGCTTATACCTATTGACGTAAACGTGAAACCCATAAGATGACCCTCATTATTCAGGATGGAATAGTTTGACGGGTAAAATTCGCAAGACTCAACTTTATGAGATACATAGACAAACTGCAAATCTGACAAGCTTCGCTGGTTTCGAAATGCCCTTGTGGTATAAAGGCATAATACCTGAGCATTTGGCTGTCCGAAACAACGTGGGCGTTTTCGACATTTCGCATATGGGGCGAGTTATGATAACCGGCGCAGATGCTGAACACTTCTTAGACTACGTCATAACCAACGATGTTTCCACGGTACAGCCCAATGGGGCTCAATATTCGGTCATGTGCACTGAAAACGGTGGCATCGTAGACGATTTCGTCTCATATAGACTAAAGGCAGAAGAGTTTCTAGTGGTCTATAACGCAAGTAATCGGGAGAAAGATTACAACTGGTTGCTTAGAAACGCTGCTGGGTTCAACGTGAAAATCGAGGAGATTTCGGACAATGTAGCGATGTTTGCAGTCCAAGGGCCAAATGCCGAGAAAACCTTGCAAAAGATCTCTACTGAAGACCTGTCCAAGATCGGCAGGTTCAAGTGTGGGCGTTCACGCCTTTCAAATATAGAGGTGTTTCTTTCTAGAACGGGTTATACTGGCGAGGATGGATTCGAGGTTTTTGTATGGGATGCTCCACTGGCGAGACCTGATAACGCCATAAAACTTTGGAGAGTCATTCTTGAAGCTGGTGCACTCTACGGTATAGAACCATGTGGTTTGGGAGCAAGAGACACTTTAAGGCTTGAAGCCGGATTATGCTTATATGGAAATGACATAGACGAGAATACAACTCCTCTGGAAGCGGGGTTAGGTTTTGTGGTAAAGCTTCAAAAAGCAAACTTCATAGGAAGAGAACCGTTGCAGAAACAGAAGATTGAAGGAGTCAAACGTAAACGCATAGGGATAATTATGACAGAGCAGGGAGTATCGCGACCAAACTTTGAAATCTATAGTAACGGCGAGAGAATAGGGCGATTGACAAGCGGAACATTCTCGCCGCTTCTCAAATGTGGAGTAGGCATGGGTTACGTTGAAGTGTCAAAGGCTCAAGATGGAAACATCGTGGGCGTGAAAATTCGCGATAGGCTGGCAAAGGGGAGAATATCCGGATTTCCATTGTACGACGCTAACAAATATGGATACAAACGGCAAATTGCGTCCTAGAGTGCAGTTTTTAGCTTTTTTCTTTTTTTGGAAAGACATATAAGAATGACTTATGTCATGTACCCTTCTACCGACCGTAAGGATAATAAAACACCTCAATAACTTGTGTAGAAGAGATGAATCTTCAATGAGTCTTCCAAAAGCCTCATCCAAAGAACGCATCGTGAACGGTCTGAAAAGTCTAGGGAAACTGCGAATCACAATAAGCCATGGTTCAATAATCACCATTTCCGCCTTGATACTCATACTTTTCGTAGCGTTTACAGTACGCATACTTCCAATGAAGTGGGAAATACAGGCAGGCGCTATTCATCTTTCCGAATTTGACCCCTACTATCAATACAGTCTAACAAAACACATGGTAGAAAACGGTTTAATCTCGCCATACATTCCCCCAGGATGGGTGGACACTCAGCGTTGGTATCCAACAGGAATCAATATGTCTTCGTCCCTTCCAGGATTACCCCTAACTGCGGCAATACTCTATGATGTGGTTTCGCTGTTAGGAATCCAAATCGACCTAATGAGTTTCTGCGCTATCCTCCCTGCAATATTGGGAACTTTGGCGGTTCTGATTATTTACTTCTTAGGCAAGGATATTGGAGGGAAACCTGCTGGGCTTTTTGCCGCCCTCTTTCTTGCCTTGAGTCCATCTTTCATTCAGAGGACATCATTGGGCTTTTTTGACGATGAAACTGTAGGAGTCGTTGCTCTCATATTATTTGCATTCATGTTCTTGAGAGCAATTGAAGAAGATAGACCGATAGGTTCGACCTTGAAGTACTCGGTGGGAGCTGCCTTAGGTTTGGCATATTTCATTTCCGATTGGGGCGCAGCATATTACCCAATAGGTCTCACAGTTCTCTTTGTTTTTGTGCTGGTTCTCCTTAAGAGGTACACTCGACGACTCTTCTTGTCGTACAGCGTAACCTTCGGCTTAGGGCTGTTCATAGCCATAAATGTTCCTTATCTTTCCACAAACTATCTGACCAGTTTCGGCATCCTTCCAGTAGCAGGAATGTTTGTCTTGCTTTGCCTCTTCGAAACAATTCACAACTTAACTTCGGCAAAGGAAAAACTCGTATTTGTCGCATTGTTTCTAGGCGGATTGATTGGATCATTCTTTTTGATTTGGCAGCTTGGATTTCTCCAAAGCATAGCCGGAAAGTTCGTTTCAGTTCTGGATCCATTTTCACGTTCAGCCTCGCCAATCATAGAATCTGTTGCTGAACACAGAATCACCGCTTGGGGTTCAGTCTACTACGAGTTCGGTATAGGAATAGTGTTCTTCATTGCAGGTTTGTATTTCATTATGAAGAATCTTAACAATAGAAATCTGTTTCTCCTACTTTTCGGTTTGACCGGACTTTACTTCGCTGGCTCAATGGTGCGTCTTCTCGTTCTTTTTGCTCCAGCCTTTGGCTTGTTGGCAGCCGTTGGAATAGTAGGAATACTAAAACCCTTCAACACCTTGCTGAAAGAACCGCCGAAAATCGTCACTAAGAAAAAATACAGTTTAGAACATGTAAGCAGAGAATTCAGTGGAACAGCCATCTTCTTAATATTCATAATCCTCATGACGAACTTTGCCCTTGCGCCACAATCCGGCGGAATGCCCAAAGTATACAGACAAGCATATGCCCCCGTGACAGTCACTGCTGGCAGTCTCCCAATAGCACCTAATGAGCCTGTGCGAGAATGGTTCGATATGCTGGAGTGGACAAAAAACAATTTACAGTCAACGACGGTCGTATGCAGCTGGTGGGATTATGGATACTGGCTGACTCTGCTTGGAAATGTTACTTCACTTGCAGATAACGCGACGATAAATTCAACGTCGATAGAGAATGTAGGCTTCTCATTCATGGCTAACGAAACACAATCAATAAGGATGTTGAAAATGTACAATGCAAGCTACATTCTTGTTTTCACGACTCTCGTTTTGCGTCAAGATACAACGAGCGGCGGAACATATGCCGCATGGGCTGGCTATGGAGACGAAGGAAAATGGATGTGGATGGCAAGAATTTCAGGCGAAGCACGTGACGACTTCATAAACAAGTATCATCTACTTGATAATCAATCAGCATGGAGTGACGAGAAAACGTTCGGCGAATACACAAACCAGACAAATCAATGGGTCTGGAACGATGTTGGAAAGAGTACAACAATCTACAAGTTGATGAGCACGGCGAAGCAGCAATGGGTCACATTAAGCGGTGCATTAAGCGGTGTGTCGAACGACCCCAACGATACTGCCGTTAATCCGACGTATTTCGAACCGGCCTACATCGCGGGATTGAATCTCGGCGCACAGGATGCCGCAAATAACTATGGCGGACTAATTCCGTTAGTGTGCCTCTACCAAGTGAACTGGAACAAATTCAACGCTGACTTTCCAAGCTGATGAGGTCAACGGGACTTGTTTCCGAAAGTTCCTGATTATCACAAACCAAACAAGCCGCTAGTTCCAAACGGTCTAGGCGTTTTCTATGTCCTATTTAGCGCAATCTATCTTTTTTCCATATATTTCTTTGAGTATTTCTTTGAGTCAGGGAAGGTTACAAACGGCGTTTCTGCTCCCTTGACACTAGCTGTTTGCATACTGTTCGGCGGCTTTATGGGGTTGCTCGACGACTGGATTGACCTCAAATGGCGCTACAAAGCATTTCTTCCAATAATAGCTGCTATTCCACTTATCGCGTTTGCTTACAGTTTCCTGCGGCCAGCCATTACGATTCCGTTCTTTGGAATAATACAGTTCGGCGGGTACTACTATTCTTTGATTATCCCTTTGCTTGTAACCATAATTACTAACACTGTTAATCAGCTTGGCGGACTGAACGGTTTGGAAACAGTCTGCCCAGCAATAGTCATGATAGGACTGATGATTATGTCAGGGCAGAACGCCATTCTCTTATACGGTCCATTAGTCATGTGGCTTCTGCTTGCCTCTCTGAATTTTCAAGGCAAGATTTTCGTCGGAAATACAGGATCCTTCGCTGTAGGGATGACTTTAGCTTCCTTTGCTATAATTTCAGACTTGAAATTCAATCTGGTGGTTTCACTTTTTCCGTACATCCTTAACTCAGTTCTGATTTTGCTGACGTTTTTCTTTTTCAGAACCAAGGCGAAGGTTTCCTTTGACGGAAGAAACCTGTCCTCAGATCATAAGAGAAGTCTGATCACGCTTATTACCTATCATCGCCCATTAACTGAAAGGCAAGTGGTTTTGATAATCTCGCTTTTCGTGCTGGCTTCAACTTTGGCTCCAATATTGGTCCAGTTAATATCTCCGTGAACTTTTCGTTCTTGCTTAGTTTGTGTATGTAGTTCTGTGTTACACACAAAAGGCAAAAATCAGTTTATGTTGAGGCTTAGCTACGGAGGCTTAACAAGCTAGCTCATATCATGTCCTAATTAGTGTGAGGAATCAATTATTTGTCCAGCACTGTATATTCCAAACGTTTCGGTTAAAGTAGAGATCACCAGCTTGGCAGGCGTCAAACTGAGCGCCAAGGGCGGAGATGGCGTCATAAATTTTGACGTAAAAGCTAAACTTGAAGAGAAAGAACACAAAAGCCAAATGGTGGTCATAGGCTTCAGCTTGTTCCTCACAACCAAACCCGTCGTCGTCAAATTCGAAATTGAGGGCACGGCAACACTGGCTGGCAAGGATGCTGAGATAGCCAAAATGTTGGAGGTTGACCCCGAAACAAAAGTGCCCTTTGTTTTTCAGAGAATCTACCAGAACGCATTCACAGCTATGTATCTCATGTCAACAGTAATGAATGCTCCTCCGCCGCCCCAAGATTTACTTTTTCCTTCCAAGCAAGGAGCCCCTGTCGAGGGTGTAAGCGTTGAAGTGGACGCAGACGCTACGGAAGCATCAGATGGCGTGACTGTTCAAGCCGACACAGGAAGCAAAGAGACAAGTTAGACTGTCTTCTATAGTGAGCAGTTTTTCAGCAATCTTTAATAACATAAGTTTATCTGCATAGAGCTAATTGGCGGGTGAGTGAACCTCCACCCGTTCCGCCAGTAGAAATCCCGGCGTAGGAGGTGAAAAAACGAAGTTTGACAGTAGAGACATAGCTCTAACAGCCGTTTTTGCAGCACTATACGTCATAGTCAATTTTGTCCAAACGGTTTCTATCGGTAATCCTACGATCTATGGACCTGTCCAGTTGCGTGTTGCGGACTGTTTGATTGCGCTGGCCGCCTTGTTAGGCTGGCCCGTAATCGGGGGAGTGACTTTCGGATGCTTCTTGTCCAATGCTTATTATTTCCTCGGAGCGCAAGATGTGATACTTGGGCCAATCGCCAACTTGATTGCAGCAAGTACGATATTCCTTCTGAGGAAACACCGTCTTGTGGCATGTATAGTTGGAGCATTGCCAATCGGCTTCATCGTAGGCGGCTATCTTTCAATAGTTTTTGAGTTTCGTCCTCCAGAGGTCTTAAGCACCTTGCCCGCATGGGCTGCTATGATTATCAGTATAACTGTCAGCAGTTTGCTTGCAATAGCTGTAATCGGATACTTGCTACTCTCAATACTTGGCAGGCCGCGCATTATAGAACCTCTGAAATCTCGTGGGCTAAAGGTAGTCAATGAAAGTTAGCCTAGAAATCGTTCGAGCTTCGTCAACCCTATTATTTCATCGAAATCCAAGCCCAAAGCATCAAGCACTTGATCGAATGTTGAATGTAAATGAGCTATGTACTTGTCTACATCAACTTCGTTCTTTGTTGCAAGATCAACAGGCTTAACATGGGGTTCCCTAATTACTTTGACAAAGGTTATTAGGTCGCCTGCCCTCAACTCCACCCCGTTCTCTTTGAGTATTCTGGCAGCTTTGACATGTTGCGGTGTTGTTTTTTTATAATGTTCCAGTTCTTCGCCTAAAACAACGTTGAATGCGAGATCCCTCATGTTTTCCCATTCTCTTCTCTTCAATTGCATATAGCAGGCACGGACGATTTCAGCTATGTCTTTTTTCGCGTTTTCAAATTCCGAAGGAGTTTTTACTTTGGCTAAACGTTCTTTCATTTTGTTGAAGGCTTTCTTGATGAAAATTGGGATGTGCCGTTTCTTGCCTGTTAGTCCCTTGACGTCAACTGTTCCGTCTTCTAAAACTCCGAGATAGTTCTTTTTCCGTGAGCTGAAAACTACGTATCTGTAAATCTTATCTACATCCAAACTCATCTTTAATTCACGTTCTGTCCAGTGAGACAATTCCTCGGTTTGTGCTTTTGAAGGGTTTTTGAGGAAGACGCTGTCTGTGTCGCCGTAGAGAACTTGAATTTCAAGTTCTTTTGCTTTGTTAAGTATTTGAGTCAGTGAATGTCTTGCGATGGCTGCTGTGGCTTCAGCCACTGGTGGGCAGTAGAGGTCAAAGCTGTCAGCTCCAAATACGCCGTAACTCGCGTTCAAAATCACTTTAAGTGCCCCTTGGGTGATGCTGTACCAGCTTCTCAATTCGGCAGGTAATGATTTGTCTTTTGACCTCAGCTTGTAACATTGCACCCGCAGGTCTCTGAGTGAGCCGATTAGAAGGCTTTCTAATGCTCGTTTCTTGGTGCAGATCCAATGCGGCGTGTCTGGCACGAGATTCGTGCGACATTCTGGATGCGAGCATAGTATTGATTGGTAGCCGAGGTTCCAGACTTTTATTATTGATGGGTATAGGCTCTGGAAATCCATGTCTGCGACGTTGAAATGAACTCCTGGAACGGGTTCGACGACTATTGCACCTTTGTATTTTTTGCCTTTGATTATGGCTTTGGTTGTGGTTTTGCCCTTAGTTGTCAAGATGTCTTCTGCGTTTGGGATGAGCATGTTTCTTTTGCGGTGTTCGCGGTGCATGAAGTTTCTTATCCAGCGTGAGACTCCTTGGCGGCTCACGTCGTCCATTGGCATGCTGCTAATCCTTGCCAACACCAGAATGAGCTTCATGACTAGTTCGTCTTCGAAGTCCGTGAGCTTAAATGTGATTTCCGAATCTCTGAAGCAATATTTGGCAAGTTCAGTTTGGGTTAATTCGCCAAAATTCTTTTCGAGACCTATTTTTTCCAAGCCGATCAAAGCTCTTCCCACATCGTTAAGCGTTACGTCTCTGTAGCGGTTGCTGAATGCGTAAATTTGGATTGAACGGTTGAAGAAGAACTTGTATAAGTCGATGTGAACGCCATAACTTAGCAGGCAGGTGCGTTTGCCCTCTTCTATTGGAATTTGGCTGCGTTTGAAACCAAGCTTCAAGGCTCTGTGAGCTAAATATCGTAGGTCGAAGTCGTCGCCGTTGAAAGTCAACACGAATGGATAAGTCCGCAAGACGTCGAAGACGGTCTGTATGAGTTTATCTTCAGTTTCGAAATACTCAAGTTCGACATCGGCTGGCAGATGTTCTGGTCCTTCTCGAACTTCTTCCCGTTTCAGGAGCAGAACTTTCTTTACTCCATCTGAACTGTAGAGAGAAACGGCCACAACCGGGTACGCGGCTTCTCGTGGATCAGGCATCCTCGTCGGAATGGGCGCCAGCACCTCTATGTCTAGAGCTACTCGTTGAAATTTTGGGGCTGGATACTCCAGCATTCTTGCCCATTCTTCGATGAATTGCATCTCTTCCTCAGTGGCGTCCTTGAAAATCTCCTTTATCTGCTCCACCGATCTTTCCGTATCGTCGAAACTCTTTTCAACAAGACTGCCTTCTTTGACCTCGTAAATCATGCCAGGCAAAAGTTTTCTATCGTAAATGTAAGATTGATAATACTTTATCTTTGATTCCCATACCTTGATGGCTTCCGGAGAAACTGGCGTGTTTGAAACTTTCGGAAAGTCTTCTGGAATGATATCTCTGATGCATCCTGTTGGACGACCACCTATGGCTAACGGGTCTCTAGTAAGAATTTGTGTTACTCTGACATTCTTGTTCAGTAGCGGGTCGAATTTCTCCACTATTTCGAATCGGTCGAAGCCCGGATGCCGGATTAAGCGGCTGATTTTCTCAAGCTCGTATTGTGAAAGGTTGGTTAGACAGTATGGCTGGTGTCCAGTATTGTCGTACCAGAAGTAGATCAAACCAGAAACTGGCTCGTAAAGTTTGATTAGAGCTTTGCCCGCTTGTCCGTCATAAGTGGCGGAAACGAAATATGACGGTGGAAGGTTTTCAGGCGCCAAAGGTGGAAAAGCACGGTTCTTGCCCTTTTCTCTTTTCATGATTTCCGTGAGGAGCAGGGTCTCCGCTTTCACTTCCATTGCTTTTGGAAGCTTCATTTCCTTATAGGAAAATTCATCTAAATGTTTCTGCGCCATCTCCAGCCCTTAGTCTAATCAACTCTATCAATAAGATAGACTAAAATCTCTTACCATCTAAAATGGCGATGTCTCCCGCAAAGCTCTCTTCTCTTTTTCTGTCACTATGGCGCGCGCCTAGAACTACTGCAATTCCTCAAGTGCTTTCAAGACTTCTTCGGAGTGTTGCTTCACGTCGACTTTTGGAAAAATATGTGCGATCTTCCCCTCTTTGTCAATGATGAAGGTCACTCTCTTCGCGAGAAAGCCTCCAACACCAAGCACACCATAGGCTTTGGCGACTTCCTTGTTGCTGTCGCTCAGGATGGCAAATGGCAAATTGTATTTTTCAGAGAATTTCAAATGTGAATCTACACTATCGAGACTAACCCCAATTACCACTGCACCCTTGTCTTGATAGGGTTTGTAATTATCCCTGAAACTGCACGCCTCGGCAGTACAACCTGGCGTGAAGTCCTTCGGATAAAAATATAGAACCACTACTTTTTTCCCAAGATAGTCTTTCAGACTAACCGGCAGACCCTGCTCATCAAACAAGGAGAAATCAGGCGCTTTGTCGCCAACTTTCAGCTCAGTCAAGAATGTTCGCCCCAATAGAGAATAACTTCTGATGTGGATTTAGGTTTTTTGCTGGCGTCTCTGTTCGATTTGTAAACTAATGGATCTCCATCGCTTTGACCGCAGTCGTTCATGAGTTGAGGAGGCGCATTTAATTCTTTATCTATTACGATGTTGCAGTTTATCTATTATTTGATGTAGGTTGAGTGTGAAGATTATTGCTTAAGGAAGCTTGGACGCTTGCAATTGAAACCATGAGCTGGATGGAAATGCAGAAACTAAGCGAGCGTCTCGCCTTCGCGAAAACAGTTAAACAGCTGGGCATAAGCGATTACGACGCTGCTCGATTTGCTCATAGACTTGTTTGCGAGACTGTTAGGCGACAAAACTTCATAGACCGATTCATAAACAACGCTATAGGACCTGAAACGATAGATGAATTCAATCTCGGTGTCCAGTCGTTTTTGCGGCTTTATGTTTACCAATCCCGAATAGCTAGGAACTGGTCTAAAACCAACCTTGGGGAAGCGGAGAATACCGCTAAACTAGCCCGTTCAATACTGGGATGGAAAACTCTTCAGAAAATCGAGCCCGTTCTAGGCATATTGCTGACACAAAAACCAACAGTGGTCTTCGAAGGTGTTAGTGATGAAGAAAGAACTGGGCTTTCGACCTTTCATCCGACATGGTTCGTAAAATACTGCTTCAATCTAATGGGCAGAACTGAAACCTTGGCGATGCTGGAAGCAGACATCCAAATACCTCCAACGTACATAAGGTTGAACACACTTAAGGCGACTGAAAATGAGATTCTCAAAAAACTTGCTGAAGACGGAGTTGAAGTTGAGAAAGTCGAGCGATTAGAACATGCATATAAGATTCTAGCCTCAAAGCAATCTTTAACAGGGACTGCTAGCCTCCAAGAAGGGCTATTCTATATCCAAGACAAGGCAAGCTGTTTCGCAGCAGAAGCATCAGATCCTAAACCCGATATGACTGTTCTAGACGTTTGTGCTGCACCTGGAGCTAAAACCACATATTTAGCCCAGCTCATGCAGAACAGCGGCACCATTTACTCCATAGACTATTCAAGGCGTAGAATGCGTGTCTGGAAAAGCGAGGTTGCCCGCATGGATATTAAAATCGCCGTGCCGATAATAGCTGATGCGCGTACCCCTTTTCCTTTCAAAATGGAGGCAGACATCGTGGTTTTAGACCCGCCTTGCACAAGCACAGGAACCTTTAGAAAGATGCCATCAGCTAAATGGCGACTTACACGGCATTCCATAGATAATATGGCTGCGTTTCAGTGGTTGATGCTGAACAATTGTTCTGAATACGTCAAGTCAGGTGGAACCTTGACTTATTCTACGTGCAGCATAACGGTTGAAGAGAACGAAATGCTTATTGAACGGTTCCTAAAGTGGCATCCAGATTTTTCATTGACTGACATAAAGCAGAAACTGGGCTTATCGGGGTTAAGAGGATTAGACAAATGTCAGAGACTTTACCCGCATATTCATCAGTGCAACGGTTTTTTTATCGCAAAACTGGTAAAGAACAGAACCTAAAGCGAGATTGAAAGCTGTTCGGTTTGAAGAATTGCAGGTTGACCGGAAGTATTGCATGTGATTTATAGCTCTGTAATTTGGAGACTGTTGTTCCTGTGGATAGATCAAACTTTTCGAGATTTTTCCAGACGGCATAATATCTCAAAAATCACTTTTGCGGCTTGGATGGCTGAGACTCCTTGATCATAGTTTGGCGCAACTTCAAGAACATCAAACCCAATTACACGTTTATCACATATGCTATCTAGAATGTCAAGCAAAACGTGCATTTCAAGCCCATCGGGTTCCGGATTCTGTGCGGCAGGAAGATACGCAGGATCAAGAATGTCCATGTCAACAGACAAGTAAACGTTCCTATATTCTGCGAGTTTTTCCTTCAACTCCTTCGTGACTTGTCCGCTCCTGTCTTTCTTGATTTGCCTTGTCGTAAAGAATTCTATCCCGGCGCTTTTTGCGTAGGTTAATTCTTCTTTACACACCGCTCTTGTACCAACTTCGATGATTTTTGCTGGTTTGGCTTCCTCGTTTATCCTGCGCATAAAAGTTGTATGCGAAAGTTTGAGTCCCATGAACTCATTGCGCAGGTCAAGGTGTGCGTCAAAACTTACTATTGCAGTTTTTGAGGCTCTAGTGCCTAGACCTTTCATTATGCCCAAGGTTATTGTATGTTCTCCACCGATTGTCACCGGTGTCTTTCCAGCCTCCAAAATGTCTTTGATCACGGATTCGAGCATCTCTAACGTTTTCTTTGTATCGGTGGAGACGTGTAAATCGCCCAAATCATGCAGTTTCAAATCCTCAACGTCAGTGTCCGTTCGAAAGCTGTAAGTTTCAATGTTTAGTGATGCTTGCCGAATTGCGTTCGGTCCAAATCTCGCTCCAGTTCGATACGTGCTTGTAACATCGAATGGAACGCCCAAAATCACGTAGTCTGCCTTTTCAAACGGTTTTTGGAAACCGCTGAAAACGTTTGATTGAGAAGAAAAAAGTTCATGATACTCCATTTTGTTACTCTTCCTATCTTTTATTGTGCTTTATTCTGTTGGTGAGTTCTAAACCTTTTCGTTTTTCTCTATGTCCAAGCGCTGAATATTGGTTTGTCGTGTAAGCTGTCAAGAGGCTTTGTTTCAGACTGCAGACAAGTAATGGTAAGGACCTTGAAACATTAAACTTATTAACAATGTTGTCAATGCATTAAGGTTAAAGGGATTGGATAATGTCAATCGGGTCTAAACTGAAAATTGAAAGCATGGGAATGTTTGCAGCATTGGTCTTTTATGCTGTTGTCGGAATAATCTTTCTCGCTTTGCTACCATTGTCCAATGCATATTTGCCACATGTTGGCATAATGGGCATATTAAGCCTGATAACCGCCTACGGACTGTTCAAGAAACGAACGTGGGCGCTGTGGATTATAGTCATACTGTTCCTTGTTTCTACAACATTCTCCGCCTATACCATCTACGTGTTCTTTATGGAAGATCAGCTCCTCTTCTTCATAGGCACGATTGCCTACCTAGTTTTAACGTGGGTCTTCACGATTTACACAGCGATGAAAAGAGCTAAACTGGAAACCTAAAGCAACTTATCTATTTCGAATGTAAAAGATAAGGAACACTGTTCACTTCAGAACGACTGCGATTTGTGACTTATAAACGACACATCGAACGTTAAATGGGAGTGTTCCCTACTTGAATGTGATGCTGTTCAGAAAACGAAAATAGAGTAAAACTTTGCCCCCAACCAACCAAAACCAATAATAACAAAGCCAATCTGCTGATATTCGAGGCAGAATGGTTGAACGAGAAGCTTGTCGCACCTTGTGGCACATACTGTGGAACCTGCGTTTTCCTGAACCGAGAGGAAAAGCCGAGCTGCTCAGGATGTGGCAATCAAAATGGAGAGCCTTTCTGGGGCAAGTGCAAACTGTATGCATGTGCGAAAGATCGCGTTGATCATTGTGGAGTGTGTGAGGGCTTCCCGTGCGACCTATTCGTAGACCAGTTTGATCCTGCCCACGGACAGAAGAGTGCTTTCACTAGGGCTGGACTCTTGACCTATCGAAGAAGAGTCGGAACTCAGAAATTCATAGAAATGTCCGAGAAACTCAAAAAAGAAGATCTAGAGAGAAAATAGTATACTCCGCAATGAATGCTTGTGAGAAGATCAAGAGTCGGTTGGGGTAAACTTTTATCCAACCAACCAACGATGCACGATGACTAATGGATATGCATAACCCAACCACCACATGACTGCTGTTGTGTGAGTAAGCAGTAGACAACTCAACATAGAGGGGTGAAATAACGAGAGAATATTACCCCCAATGAGTCAAATTGGCTCTCAGACTGAAAAAGAGAATGAAAACAAGCTTCCTACGAAATGCCCATTCCAATTCAATCATGCCGTTTGGTTTTGCGGAAAAGTTATAGCCCCAAACCCAAAACCCAACGTAGATATGACAAAAAAAGAAAAACTTAGCTAGCTAGCCAACGAGCGCATCAACGGCGCCGAGC
>CAYHEV010000023.1:0-20458 GCA_964355725.1 uncultured Candidatus Bathyarchaeia archaeon
GGCTCTCGACGTGGAGCGAGACCCCTATATGCAATCCCATCCCTCTAGTCCGACGAGTGTCGGACGCCGATTAGTATTGCGATGACGGTATAAATAGTTACCGTGAAACCTGGTAATCATTCAAAGTATCTGATATATTCATCAAAGAGAATGAGACCTAACCCATAAATACAAATCTATTATTAAGGTTAGGCATGAATAAAAAGAGTGATGACTATCTAACAAGACAGTTCCTTATTTTAAAGACCGTCTGCTCAGAACACAATTATCGGATGGAAAACGCTCCTGGAGTTGTCCAGTATGACACATATGCCTTATGATGATTCATTGATTTTTGTTTTAATAAGATATTGAAGAAATGTTAATGGGGAATGTCAAAGAAGTAGGGGGTAGATTACTGATTCGCAGAGAGGAGCTTTGAAAAGGGGTATGTTTTTTCGTTTCATTAGTCATTCTCAAGCCAAAGAAGTGCACTCCTATTTGGCATTATTAGCCAACTTTGAGAAAAGGTATATCTCATGTACCATATTGAGAGGTAGTCGCTAGGGCGAGCTGTCCGACACATGGGGACGCAGTTATGGAGATGATGGAGATGGCTGGGAGTACTGAAATCAAGGTACTCGTCATAGGAGCAGGTTCGATAGGAAGGCGCCATGCAAAAAATCTATTGACTCTCGGCGCGAAAGTGGGTATCTATGATGTTGATCAGAAGCTAGCCGAAGAGTTTTCCGGAGAATCAAGATTCGAGCATGTGAAGGATTTCTCTAAAGCGCTGGATAATGGGGATTACCGAGCGGCTCTTGTGTGTACCCCTAGTCATCTTCACATTTCAACAGCTCTGTCAATAGCGGAGAATGAAATCGATTTGTTCATCGAGAAACCACTCTCAAATACTCTGGAAGGTGTCTCCCAGCTTCTTGATAAAATCAGGACCAAGAGGTTAGTCTGTATGTGCGGTTTCAACCTTAGGTACGAACCAGGGCTTAAGAGACTAAAAACTCAGATTGATCCAGGGCGTGTGGCATTCGCTGAGATCGAGAATGGTTCTTACCTGCCGGGTTGGAAGCCTGGTAGCGACTATAGGAAGAGCTACAGCGCGAACAAGAGAATGGGTGGAGGCATCATTCTGGATGGAGTGCATGAAATAGACTATGCATGCTGGCTTTTTGGATATCCCGAGAGTGTATCATCTACTTGTGGAAAGTTTAGCGATCTTGAGATAGACGTCGAGGACACGGTCGACTACCATTTCCATTATCGAGACAAGACCGTCACAGTGCACTCTGATTACATTCAAAAAGAATACACAAGGAGATGTAAAATCTGCCTGAAGAACGGTGACTTGATCGAGTGGATGTTTGGTAGTCATGTACAATCTCTTACAGACGCTAGCAATTTGAGATACGATTACAAACCCACCTTTCATATTAACCAGATGTATCTGGATGAGATGAGAGAATTTCTCAATAGTCTCAGGACGAGAGTAATTCCAGAATCTGACTTGACCAATGCCAAGAAAATCCTCGAAATTGCCCTTGCGGCAAAGGACGCAAGTGATTGATGATGATAGCTGCGATAGTTCAAGCCAGAATGGGTTCGACTAGACTCCAGGGAAAAATTCTGATGGATCTATGTGGGAGACCAGTATTATGGCACGTCGTAAGTCGAGTAATGAAAGCAGAGTCTGTCAATCGACTATTGGTAGCGACTTCCACAAATCATGAAGATGATGCGACGGTGAGGTATTGCAAAAAATCAAACATCGAAGTCTTTAGAGGCCCACTAGAGGATGTTCTCACTCGTTATTACCTGGCAGCTAATCGACTGATGGAAGAAGGTTATGATATATCACATATCGTAAGGATTACAGCTGATTGCCCTCTCATGGACCCGGTGGTAATCAATGTCGTCGTCGAAGCGGCTGTGAAATCTAATGTGGATTATGCCTCGAATACGAATCCACCGACATATCCTGATGGACTGGATGTTGAAGTGATAAAGTACGATGCTCTGGAGAAAGCGTTTAGGGATGCTAGATCAATCTCAGATAGGGAGCATGTAACTCCTTACATACGCAGGACGGCGAGTTTCTCGAAGATAAATCTGGTAAATTGTGTGGACCTGTCAGAAATGAGATGGACTCTCGATACACCAGATGACTATATCTTCATGACACAGGTTTTCTCACGCCTTGGATCTGAGCAGAGCTTTGGAATGCAAGATGTGCTGAATCTGCTAAGAAGAAATCCAGACCTAGTCACCCTGAACTCGGGCCACAAGAGAAACGAGGGATATGTGAAATCCCTTCTGAACGATGCTGACTGCAAAAGGTGATTCCTTGAATGAGAACCGTGGGGCACAACTTTGGAAGAGAGCCAAGAAAATCATTCCAGGCGGAGGCCAGCTACTATCGAAGCGTAGCGAGATGTTCCTGCCCGGTTTATGGCCGTCCTATTATTCAAGAGCAAAGGGCGTTGAAGTGTGGGACCTCGATGATAATCGATACATCGATATGTCATTTATGGGTGTTGGCGCCTGCCCCCTTGGCTATTCGGATGATGATGTCAATGAGGCGGTCATTAAAGCGATAAAAGAAGGATCTATGTGCACGCTCAATACGCCCCTCGAAGTTGACCTAGCAGAGGTTCTCTTGGAGCTTCATCCCTGGGCCAACATGGCACGATTTGCGAGATGCGGGGGTGAAGCCATGGCTATAGCGGTCAGAATAGCCCGTGCGAGGACCCGAAGAGACTTCGTCGCATTTTGCGGATATCATGGTTGGCATGATTGGTACCTTGCCTCTAACCTTGCCAGAGACCAAAATCTTGATGGCCATCTCCTTCCTGGCCTTAAACCAATAGGAGTGCCAAGGGGGCTTCTAGGAACCGCCATGCCCTTCCGGTACAACCACATTGAGGAACTAGAGAGCATTGTCGCAAAACACGGAGGACAACTGGGTGCGATAATTTTGGAACCTGTGCGGGATATGGTACCAGAGATTGGATTCCTCGAACGGATCCGCGAACTTGCGAACAAGACCGGCGCGATGTTGATCTTTGACGAGGTATCATCGGGATTCCGATTGAACATTGGGGGTGCTCACCTTTTATATGGCGTTGAACCCGATGTTGCCGTGTTCGCAAAGGCGATGGGCAATGGCCATCCAATAGGGGCAGTCATTGGTACATCGGATTGCATGCAGGCTGCGCAAGATACGTTCATAAGTAGCACCAATTGGACGGAAGCCGTGGGACCGGCTGCCGCTCTAGCAACAATCGAGAAATACAAGAAGCGCAATGTACCCACACATCTTGTTGACATAGGGAATAAGGTCCAAGAGTGTTGGAAGAACGCTTCAGAAAAAACAGGGCTGGCTGTGGAGATTAGTGGGATAGCTCCCTTGAGCCATTTGACCTTCTCTGGCAGGTTCTCTCAGGAAGCGGCGACATATCTTACGCAATCGATGCTTGAACGGGGCTATCTCGCGGGAAAATCCTTCTATCCGTGCCTCGCCCATACATCGAATCATGTCTCAAGATTCGAGAAGGAGCTCCGAGGGATATTCGAGACGATTGCTGAGGGGCTTGAGAAGGGCATCTTATCGCAGAAGCTCAAAGGGGGCGTCGCGCATAAAGGATTCAAGAGGCTCGCATAATGAGTTAAATTAGTAAATTCTTCTAAAACAAGACTTTCTTGCAGAATGTAATGCTAGAGCGGAAGCAGCACTGAATGAAAAAGAAACACAATATTATAAGTCGATGACGTTAAGGAGCGATTATGAAATGGGAGGATAAGGCTGTCCTGATTACAGGGGGAACGGGCTCATTTGGCAAGGATTTCGCAAAGATCATGACAGCTCGGTATCACCCAAGAAAATTGATCATCTTCAGTCGTGATGAGCTGAAGCAACATGATATGAGAGTAGCCGGTTACGATGATGAATCAATCCGTTATTTTATAGGAGACGTCAGGGATGCCGCTAGATTACGACGAGCGATGGGAGATGTAGACATCGTTGTACACGCAGCAGCGCTCAAACAGGTCCCTGCGTGCGAGTACAATCCATTTGAAGCTGTACAAACCAACATCATGGGAGCGAGAAACGTCATTGACGCTGCTCTTGATTGTGGCGTGGAAAAAGTCATGGCTCTGAGCACTGACAAGGCAGTGAATCCGGTGAACCTATATGGGGCGACGAAACTCGTCGCCGAAAAGCTTTTCGTGCAAGGCAACGCGTATAGTGGCGCCAAAGGCACTCGTTTCAGCTGCGTCCGCTACGGTAACGTTGTAGGTAGCAGGGGAAGTGTCGTCCCGCTTTTCGCTAGCCAAAAGAGGAATGGCAAAATCACGATTACGGACCCTCGAATGACGCGATTCTGGATTACCCTTGAACAGGGTGTGAATTTTGTCATAATGAATATCGAGCGGATGAAGGGAGGAGAAATCTTCGTCCCTAAGATACCCAGCATGTCGATCATGGATTTAGCGAAAGCGGTAGCCCCTGATGCAGAAATCGAAATCATAGGAATCAGGCCAGGTGAGAAACTACATGAGATATTGATTTCTGAAGATGACATGAGGAATACTCTGGAGTTTGATGACATGTACCTGATTCAGCCAACGCATCCATCCTGGCCGACTGGCGAGTGGAAGGGGGTCAAGCCAGTTTCTCCAGATTTCCGCTACTCTAGCGACGCAAACAATAAGTGGCTTACAGTTGACGAATTGAAGAGAATATTGGACCAGGGGGCTTAAGGCTGATCCCTTACGGTCGACAGTCGATCGATATGGACGACATCGACGCCGTTGTCCAAGTTCTTAGATCAGACTGGCTCACAACTGGTCCGAAGGTGCAAGAGTTCGAAAAGGCCGTAGCAGATTACACGGGAGTTAAGTACGCAGTAGCATTGTCAAGCGGGACGGCGGCCTTGCATACCGCCATGTTTGCTGTTGGAATCGAACCGGGGGATGAGGCCATTGTTCCACCAATCACCTTCGCAGCCACATCGAACGCGGTGCTTTATCAAGGTGGCAAGCCGGTTTTCTGTGATGTGAGGGAAGATAACCTGCTAATCGACCCATCACACATCAAGAAACTAATCGGCTCAAGAACGAAGGCTATTGTGTCGGTCGATTATGCAGGACATCCGGTAGACTATGACCGTATCCGGGCCATAGCCGATGAGGAAGAAATTTTTTTTATTTCGGATGCATGCCACTCCTTCGGGGGAGAATACAAAGGGCAAAGAGTGGGCTCACTTGCAGATCTGACGATTCTAAGCTTCCATCCTGTAAAGCATATAACCTCGGGTGAGGGGGGGATGGTGCTGACAGATAATCTCGAAATGGCGATAAGGATGCGCCGGTTCCGAAATCATGGCATTGACAGGAGCAATGAGGAGCGCAGACAATTCAACACCTGGTATTATGAGATGATCGACCTGGGTTATAATTACAGATTAACAGACATCCAATGTGCTCTGGGCATCAGTCAGTTAAAGAAGCTCCCAAATTTTCTGATTCGAAGAAGAGAGGTAGCGAGGAAATATGATGAAGCATTTTCTAACAGCCGGGATGTGAAGTCCCTGGTAGTCTCTCCAGATGTGGTCCATTCGTACCATCTATATGTACTCAGAGCTAGAAATGGAACAATCAGAGATAGGCTCTTCATCGGGCTCAAGAAGGAAGGCATCGAGACAAATGTCCACTACATACCGGTTTACTTGCATCCATACTATCAGCGCAAACTAGGCACATGTCCTGGAATATGCCCTATCGCAGAGAAAGCCTACAATCAAATCCTAAGTATTCCGATGTTCAGTTCTATAACAGACAAGGAAGTCAGCAGTGTGGTAAACGGAATCAGGAGTATAATTGCTGCACTCTAGGGCTTTTTCTTGGCGCCCTTCGTGCGTAACACCTTGCGTAAACTAGTTAGGTAGCGCCCTCGATGAGGTAAATATCTCAGTAGAACCGCAGAAGAAACGCTCATTATTAAATAACGGCTAATCCACGCGATGGACACCAATCAGAAAGGTCCGAGACCTATAAATGACCTGAATAGCGATTTATAAAGGTGCTACCGTGCAAGCGCAAAGCGACAAACGACCGGTCCTAATTAGAGTGGACGTAAATCCAACAATTGGCACAGGGCATTTCATGCGCTGTTATTCACTCGCCAGGGCACTATCAGATATTCAGAGGAAACCAGTATTCGCTTTTGCATCGTCGGAAAAGTGGACAATGGATCTTTTAAAGAATTCAAGAATGCAATGGCATGAATACAATTGCTCACCGGGAAGCAGCGCTGACATTAGGAGGACAACCGAGCTAGTCTTCCTCCTCAATCCAGAGTGGATAGTTCTCGACGGTTATAATTTCTCCAAGACCTACCTAAAAACTATCAAGGAGACGGGAGTCAAGGTATTACTTATCGAGGATTGTGGCGATCCAGGTTGGGAAGAGGCCGATGTTGTGTTGAATCAAAATCTATACGCTGACACCTCATTTTATCCAGCCCACGATGATGAGGTCTCCCTTTTATTAGGTCCAGACTATGCTCTTCTCCGACGCGAATTTTCACGTCATCTTCGAATCGCGAGGCCAGTCCCTAGTACGGCAAAGCACCTTCTTGTCACAATGGGGGGCTCCGACCCAGAAAACAGAACCAAGTGGATACTTGAAGCACTCAATCTTCTAGACATCGAGGGTTTGATGGTTGAAGTGGTCGCCGGCGGAGCAAACAAAAATGTGGACGTTCTTCGCGAAATGTGTCTTTCATCGAAACATCACTGTGAGCTAATCGTGGCTCCAGAGAATATGCCAGATTTGATGGATAGGGCCAACTTGACTATCTCTGCAGGAGGGACAACCATCTATGAGCTAATTTTTATGCGTGTACCTTTCCTAATAATGACAATAGCAGATAATCAGAAACGAAATTCACGAAAATTGGCAGCAATGGGCATCAGTAAGACGATCTCGGGTACGGACCTTCAAGGCGATGCGTCCCTAATCTTACAGACGATTATAGACCCAAGCATTCGGACCCGGATGCTGGAGTGTGCGAAAGGCCTTGTGGATGGATTGGGAACCGCACGGGTAGCAGCATTCTTAGATGGGAAGAAAATAAGAATGAGACGGGCAAGACTATCGGATAGTAAGATTCTATGGAAATGGGCAAATGATGCGGAGACTAGAAGGCAATCCCTATCGGCGACTCAAATATCGTGGAATGAGCATGAGCAATGGTTCGATTCCAAGCTCAACTTAGACTCATGCCATATGTTCATCGTGGAGGATGGAAATGGGCAACCCGTCGGATCATTCCGAGTTGATATCGAAGGAGATGCCGGCGTTGTATCGGTGTCGATTGCGTCTAAATCGAGGGGAAAAGGCTACGGAGTTTCTGCGATAATAATGGGAAGTTGGTTGATATCAGGGTATCCACATATTCGAAGGCTTGATGCGTTCGTTAAGACAGGCAATGAAGCATCCTGCAACGCTTTCGCGAAGGCTGGTTACAGCTTGGTCGGGGAGACTTCCGTGAAGGGGAGCCGATGTTTGCGATTCACATTAGGAATTGAGGGCACCAATGAGGAGATGACGTCATGAAGGGTGAATTCAGCATTAACGGAAAACGAATCGGATCCGGTAGTCGCACCTATATTGTGGCAGAAATGTCAGCGAATCATCACCAAGACTTGAATGAAGCCTTTCGCCTGGTAGATGCTGCAAAAAGGGCTGGTGCAGATGCGATCAAGACCCAGGCATACTTGCCAGAATCGATTACACTCCCTTTCAAGAACAAGCATTTAGATATACTGAAGGGGACCATCTGGGAAGGCAAAACGCTATTTGAACTCTACTCCGAAGCCTATACTTTTAGAGAATGGCATTCGCAGATCCAGAGGCGTGCTGCTGAACTAGGCTTAGATTTTTTCTCTACCGCGTTCAGCGCTGAAGATGTCGAATTTCTCGAGAAGCTCAAGGTGCCAATTCATAAGATAGCATCATTCGAAATTGTGGATATTCCTCTAATAGAGAAAGCCGCCTCGACTGGAAAGCCTTTGATTATTTCTACAGGAATGGCTTCCATCGAAGATGTCGAAGAAGCCGTCGAAGCAGCACGCGCTGCAGGGGCTAAGCAGTTGGCCCTGTTGAAGTGCACAAGTGCATACCCTGCACCACCGGAGGAAATGAACCTCATGACGATACAAGATATGTCGAAGAGGTTCAGCTTACCTGTCGGACTATCCGATCACACACTTGGAATATCAGTGCCAGTGACTGCGGTTACCCTTGGGGCATGCATCATCGAAAAGCACTTGACCATCTCGAGAGCAAACGGGGGTCCGGACAGTAAGTTCTCGCTGGAGCCATCCGAATTCAATGAAATGACGAATGCAATCAGGACTTGTGAGAAGGCGATTGGAAAGGTCTCTTATGATGTAAGCGAGGCAGAGAAGCGAAATAGGGTTTTCCGTCGATCGCTATTCATTGTAGAGGATGTGAAAAAAGGAGAACGATTGACCCCCATTAATGTTCGATCGATCCGCCCGAGCTTCGGCTTGCCACCCCGGGAATATGCGAACATCCTTGGTAAGAGAGCGAAGAGGGATATCACCGCTGGCACCCCTCTTGATTGGTCGTTGATTGAATCGTCGGATTAATACGCAATTGATGCCTATTGCCCCCGCGTTGTCTAATTAAGCTCGATAGTTCTTAATTAGATTGATAGCTTTGAAAGCGAGGATAGCCTCCAAGTAAAAAGACAAACGCTTCGAAAAGGGATATTGAATATTAATTTCGAGTCAATGGACAATCAATGTATCTTCATTTCAAGGATGTCGGTCTGAAGAATCATGGTACCCATTTCCATATCAGCCTGCCCACAGTTCCTCCTCGATTGGGATCGAATTTTAGCTGTCACATTATAAAATCGTCTGGCTTACGCTTAAATCTGCCTGGAGGATGTCACCATATTGCGGGAAATCTAAGGGTAAGAGCCACAGCGTTATAGGGTCTTCTTACGCGGGATGCTGACATTTTATTATGTCAGCACCTCCATATTTATTTAAACTATGAACCTAATTTGTTAATATAATTAAACATATAAATATTAGTATTAATAAATAATATTGAGATAGATTATATTATCATTCAATATGACATCAGAGTTGAGATGACTTAGCAAGCATTTTATTAGGTAATTTGATTATGGAGTGCTCTAAGTAAATTGAATTATATGAATGGTTGTTAAGAACAATTTCCGTATGAGGAGGGAGAATCAATGAATAAAACTGACACACTGCGAAGATGCATTCGATGCGTCCTCCCTGAGACTCACGAAACAATTCTGTTTGATGCTGAAGGCATATGTAATATCTGCAGACAGCATGAGGTCAAAAGCACTATAGACTGGGCAGCGAGGAAAAAGGAATTAGATGATCTTATCGCAGAATGTAAAGGGAGATCAGACTATGACTGCATTGTTCCTTTCAGTGGAGGAAAGGATAGTACTTGGACGCTCTATTATCTCGTCAAGGAATACGGTTTAAGACCGCTTGTCGTTAGATTTGATCACGGTTTTCTCAGACCAAACGTGTTGGAAAATACGCAACGAACAATCAGAAAACTTGGAGTGGACTTCCATACTTTCACCCCGAATTGGAAGATTGTCCAGAAACTAATGCTCGAAAGCTTCTTGGATAAGGGTGATTTCTGCTGGCATTGCCATACTGGAATTTTCGCTTATCCGATGTGGGTAGCCATCGAGAAGAGAATCCCTTTGGTAATATGGGGTGAACCATCTGCCGAGTATACCTCATATTATAGCTATGATCAAGCAGAGGAGGTTGATGAGAAACGGTTTAACCGTTACATCAATCTAGGTATTGCCGCTGAGGACATGCTGGTACGGTTGAACGGTAACGCAGATACAAGAGATCTAAAGCCATTTACATATCCACCATTGAAAGAATTGCGAAAACTAGGTTACAGGTCCGTCTGCCTGGGATCGTTCATCCCCTGGGATGTAAAGCGACAAGCCAAAATCATTAAGGAGAAGCTCGGATGGAAAGGCGACATCGTTGAGAATGTGCCTCCAGATTACGATTATGAAAAGATTGAGTGTTATATGCAGGGAGTGAGAGATTATATCAAATTTATTAAAAGAGGATACTCCAGACCGACCCATCTTGCCTCGTTGGATATCCGGAATGGCAGGTTGGGTAGGGAGGAGGCAATGAGAATAATCGATAAGTATGAGGGAAGAAGACCTCCAAGTCTGGATGTTTTTCTCAATTTGCTGGGAATAACGGAAGAGGAATTTATGCGAATTGCCATGAGCCACATGGTCTCTCCATATCGACATGTTCCTGAAGTCACCCCTCAGGGAGAGAAGGTCCCTGATTATGATGAATGGTGCAGAGAAGGAGCGATGGATAGGGAATTGAGCCAAAGCATCATCACTAGAAAAAGGCGAAGCTGATGACCATTGATAATCAGCTCATCGGAATCATAGACAGTGGAATGGGCAATATCTTATCTGTCCACAATGCGCTACTCTATCTTGGTGCGGATGTAAGAATCTGCACCGACCCCGACGACCTAGACGACGTCGAGCGCGTGATCCTTCCGGGAGTTGGCTCGTTCTTCGAATGCATGAATCATCTGCACAAAACTGGGTTGTATGATGTACTAAAACATAAGGTGGGGGAGGAAAGAATTCCAATCATGGGTATCTGTCTAGGGATGCAAATAATGGCGAAGAAAGGGACCGAAGGTGGTGAGGTGGCGGGCTTCGGATGGATCGATGGTACCGTCGTGCGAATCGATTGCGAGTACCCTGGGGCAACCATTCCCCATATGGGCTGGAATGACATCGATTTTGTCAAGGTCCCGCTATTCAGAGGTTTACCATCCAAGCCAGATCTCTATTTTGTACATTCCTACCATATGCGACCTAAGGATTCACAGGACATCATAGCCACGGCTACATATGGTTCACATCTGATTACTGCGGCGATCCAACGAAACAATGTCTTCGGTACTCAGTTCCATCCTGAAAAGAGCCAAGAATATGGACTTCGAATTCTGAAGAATTTTTTGGAATGGAAGACCTAAGATGCTCAAACGTCGACTTATCCCGAAGCTTCAGTTGAAAGCGAGAAAGATTGATAACACGATAAGGCCAGTTCTAGTTACAACCAAGAGATTTGACTCTTACATCGATATTGGGAATCCAATAACTCAAGCAAGGATTTATGAAGCCCAGGTCGCGGACGAGCTTATCTTCTTAAACATCGACCGAGAAACGACTGACTGGAATCCGATAATAGAGATAGTGAAATCTGCCGCAGAGGAAATATTCATGCCTTTTTGCGTGGGCGGTGGCATAAGAAACCTCGACGATATTGAAATGCTCCTTAAGAACGGTGCAGACAAGATCAGCATCAATACCGTCGCAATTGAAGATCCGTCATTTATCACGATGGCTGCAAAGAAGTTCGGATCACAATGTATCGTTGTTAGCATTGATTATAAGATAACCGCCTCCGGCCAAAAAACTGTATGGAGTAAAGGGGGGATCAAAGATACTGGATTTAGTCCGTTGGATTTCGCTATTGAATGCGAGGCTAGAGGCGCAGGTGAGATTCTGCTTACATCCATTGACCGAGATGGTACTAGGTCTGGCCTTGATCTCGAAGTAACTCGCAGCGTCGTTGACAACTTGTCCATCCCCGTTATTACATCAGGTGGTTGCGGCCTAGCGGAGCACTTCGTGGCTGGCTTTACAGAAGGTAGAGCGGACGGAGTATCCTCAGGTACATACTTCTGTTTCAAAGACGAGAACCCCATGCAGACTCGGGCAAGGATCGCTAATACCGGTGTCCCGATCAGAATCAAGACCTAGCCAGAGTTGTCGTCGAACCCCGTAACTCAGCGATTTCCAATTTCATTGGCGATAAGCGAGTGATATCGCTCAAAATCCAATAAATGGCCGATTCATAATCCAAGTTAGAATATGTGATATAGACGCAACACAATTCCCAATTATGTTTACACAGTCGTCACTCACTTCCAAGAGACTCTCATTTATACGTTTAGGTCCCGCTGATATCTCGGAGGAGTATTATGCATGGATGAACGACTATGATGTAATCAAATATCTGGAATCCCGGTTCGCTCCACCAACATCACTGGATGATCTCAAAGATTATGTGAGAAAAGTAAATGAAGACAAAACTCAGGTTTTTTTCGGCATTGTTTTAAAGGAAGAGAAGATCCATATTGGAAATATTAAAATCGGCCCCATCAACTGGATTCACAGACATGCCAGCGTTGGAATCCTTATTGGAGACAAACGGTTCTGGAGACATGGTTATGCTACTGAGGCCATAAGGACAATAACGGACTACGCATTTAGAACGCTGAATTTGAACCACCTTTACGCAGGTTGCTATCGAGGGAATGTTGGGTCGATTAAAGCTTTTCAGAACGCTGGATGGGTTTTGGAAGGTAGCTTAAGCAATCATTATTTCTTCGAAGGACAATACGTGGACGGCCTGATTCTAGGCATCAGGAGAACTCAGTGAAGGCTCCTGGCCTAATAGTTGTACGACCCAGCAACTCTTTTGGATATTCGCTCAGTGAGAAATAGTGTTCCAGAAGTTGAGATCTCTTTCCAGTTGTGTCGAGTCTAATACGTTTCTCCTCCCCTCTCATACATCGCCCTCTTCTTACTTGGGGATGATAATCTTGTTATGATATGCTGTGATTTGCGGTCACTTTCAATATGATTTTTAGGTATTCAGCCCGACCTTGACAGTTGATATACTCGGTCTGCATGATTTTGATATGTACCACCAGAAGGACAAAGGAACGTAATAGCTTTATTGGAGGTGCATATTGACGAATAAGGGTTTGGTGACAGAATGAAGAGAATCCTAATCATATCCTTTTCGGATATTAGGAATGACCCAAGAGTATACCGCCAGGTAAAACATCTCAAATCTAGCTATGAGATTGTTACCGTTGGCTTTAAGGAATCTGGGGTAGAAGGCGTTGAGTTCATTCCGATTAGGGAGAGAGGAACAAGCAAGCCTAAGAAGGCAATGCGAATGTTACGTTTAAAACTGAACGATTTCAAAGGATACTACGAAGCTACCTTTGACGTAGAACCGATTCGGGATATGCTAAAAGAAAGGTCATTTGACTTGATTCTGGCTAATGACAGCGATTCCCTTCCTCTGGTATTTTCTTGGGACCATGATATTCCAGTTTTACACGATGCTCACGAATATGCGCCTAGACAGATAGACGACCAATGGTGGTGGCGATTTTTCATGCGTGAATATATGAAGTGGATTTGTAGGACCTACTTGAAACGATGCCGTGCAATTACCACAGTTACGCACGGAATTGCCAGCGAGTACCTTTCCAACTATGGTGTCTATCCAAGGGTAATAACTAGTGCGACAGACTATGTGGATATCCAGCCTTCACCGGTTGAGAATGGCCGGGTAAGAATGGTTCATCACGGAAGTGCGAACCCTAGCAGGGGAATAGAAAATTACATAGAACTGATGGATATCCTCGATGACAGATTCAGTCTGGACCTTTATCTAGTCTATCGTGACTCATTGTACATCTCGAAGATTAAAAAAATGGCAGAAACTCGCAACAATGTGAGGATACTGGATGCCGTACCTATGCAGGAATTAGTAACCACCTGCAATAAATACGACGTGGGAGTCTTCATGCAGAAACCGGTGAATTTCAACCTAGAATATTCACTGCCAAACAAGTTCTTTGAGTTCGTGCAATCGAGATTACTAGTTGCTATAACCCCTTTGCCGGAGATACAAAAATATGTGAGGGAAATGGACCTAGGGGTAGTTAGCCAAAGCTACGATATCGAAAGTATGGCTCTGGAACTGAAGAAGCTAGACAACGAAAAGATAAGATACCATAAGCTTCAGAGTCATCTACACGCAAAGGAATTATCATCGGAGCCTAACATGATGATTCTTGATGAAATAGTGAAACAAACTATTGACTAGAAATAATCTGGAAAAAGGAATAGGCTTCCCATGAAATGCTGTAACTAAAACGAAAAATAAACTGTCAAAGTTAGGTTGTTAGGTGTGCGTCCCCGTGGGATGCGATTAGAGAACGTTATTCTGTTTTTCTATGGTAGGTGGCTGGCCTTGATCACTTTCATTTTTTTATATCATTCCTCCGCAGTAATAGTTCGATCAGGTCATAGACCCGTGAAGCGGACTTGCCGTCCATTTTGAGCATATTATTAACAATGTAGCTCTCTCGATTACTAGCCATCTTCTCATCATCCGCAATCAGGAGCCTTTCTATGGTTGGACGCAAATCCGTTTCAAAATAGACACCTTGTGCCACTCCCTTAGATACATAGTCCACCGGATCTGGCTGTCCACTCAGATTCATAATGACCAAAGGCTTTCTGAAAGCGACGGCTTCCAGACCGGTTGTGGAATATCTGGTCAATACCAAGTCGCTCGCCCAAATGAGGCGCAGAGTATCACTAGCTTTTGGTACCAAAACCGCTTGAGCCTTAACCTCAGCCACCACGTCCAAAATCATTCTACTATGGGATTCGCCCTCGCCAGGGTGCTGCTTAATAACTAGGAAGGAATCTGGCATTTCTTTTATAGCCTGTAGTATAATTTTCAAATATAGCCTATTCTCTTCATCCGGCAAACCGTTGAATGCCATGGCCATTAAAACCATTCTCTTACCTGTTGGGATAGGGATGCTCCGTTGGATGTCCCTACGATCCATTTTCTCCATTATCTTGGTAATACGGTCATACCTAGGTTGCCCGGTCACCTGGACCATATCTGGAGGATAGGCGCTCTCCTCGGTTAGGAGCCTCCTGTGCCTTTCACCGTACACAGCGGTAACGTCGGGGACTTGTGAAAAAGGTGCCTTGACAGATCTATCATTGGCAATTTCCCCTTTCCGAAGCACGTATCCCTTATGATCTTCATGGATGACGCCATGCTGGATTCCCAATGTTGGAATGCCGGATTCTCTTGCAGCGATTGTCAATCCTCTTTCGAAACGTCCGTACTCCTCTTCCAATACTACCAGGTCTGGAACCACTTCTTGGATGCATTGTCGGGCAATTTCGACCCTCCAAGCAGCCTCGGGCAGGTCGTAGTTGAAATACTTTCGGAACTGGCCAAGCAATCCAGAAATGTTCCCAACATCCTTTGATTTGAGGACTTCCAGAAAAAGAGGATCGTTTTCCACTTGCTTCCAGATTCTGGAAAAATGAATCCACGCCCTAATTCTTGTTATGTCTGCTTTCATTGAAGAGAATGATTCGAATGGAATATGCTTGACATCCCAATTTTCATTTTTATCTTTCACAATTTCAATTGAGTGGAAGAATGAAGAAAGAGTCCACAACAATGGGGGTTTTAAAGGGAAGGTTGATATGAAAAAAAGATCATTTTTATCGCGAGAGATGTCCAGGATGGGTTTAAAGAATTGGTCGGTAGTAATCTCATTGCCTGTTTCCGAATCGACCATCCGACGCCACTCAACATCCTCTCCAGTGATTAATATCCTCCTTCTCGCTTTTTTTCCCCCGTTAACAATGACCTCTCTTGGGACGCTTAATGAACGCGCCGTTATACGTAAGAATTGGCTATTGCTCAAGGCTGATATCCAAGCTAGAGTATGCAAACTCTTACTGAGTCTGGAGGAGAAGTTTTTCTCTTCAACAAAATTCTCACGGCCCCAATGGTACGTTTTGATGAATTCATTGAACCCGGAGTCGATAAACCACCATAGGGCAATACCTTCAAATTCCGTGAGTTCCAAAAGAGTCTTGTTATTCGAAAGTTTTGTATTTAGTAGACGGCACTCATAGTCCAATCTTGCTCTCACACTCTGCAAAGCGTCCATTCTTATTCGATTCACAAATAATTATTAAAATTATTTAAACAACCCCCCTCCCCTATCTATTTTGAACGATTGAGGTGCAGTTATTATTTGGTAGGGCGTCTTAGAAGTCTACTGTTGTTTCCCCGCTCTGATTATACGAATTTATTGTCCCCAGTCTCGGTCATCGAATAATCCTGCTTCAAATTCACTATCTGCCAGTACACCTTTGGGTCTGAGTTCAGCTTTTAAAAGGATATTATCAGTGTCCTTATTGGCCACCGACACTGGACCCTATCAATCAGTGAATGGCTATCAATCGAAAAGGGTAAATTTTTAGGTTAGAACAAGTTTGCGCCTTTTTGAAATGTATGAATAGTTGATATACTAACTTATCTATCGGTGGCAAAGATGGACAAGCAGTACAGAATCTGCACCAGATGCGTGATGGACACATCTGACCTTGACATCACCTTCGACGAAAATGGAGTATGCAGCCATTGCCACCGGCGCGATGGTCTCATCGACCGCTATGTCCATCGTGGCGACCAAGGCAAAGCCCAATTGGATGCCTGGGTTACCAAGATGAAGGAGGATAGGAGAGGCCGTGACTACGATTGCATCATAGGCATCAGCGGCGGGGTGGACAGCAGCTACGTCGCGTACCTTGTCCATAAGGTCGGTCTCAGATCTCTGGCGGTGCACATAGACAACGGCTGGAACTCGGAGCTCTCCGTCAAGAATATTGAGCTGCTGCTAAACAAATTGGGCATCGACCTTTACACGGAAGTGCTGGATTGGGAGACCTTCAGGGAATTACAGTTGGCTTTCCTCAAAGCCTCCACCCCCGATTCCGAGATTCCCACGGACCATGCCATCATGGCCGTGTTACGCAAGAAGGCTGAGGAGGAGCGGGTTAAGTACCTCATTGTCGGCACGAACTACATGACTGAGACGCATATCCCGCGCGCTTGGTCATATGGTACGGAGGACCTGAGGTACATCAAAGCACTGAACGACCGCTTTGGAACAAAGTCCCTCGACAAATTCCCTCATTACAATCTTTTTATGGATTGGGTCTACAAGTACAGGCTTCGAAGGTTCCCAATCTTGAACTACGTCGACTACAACAAGACGGAGGCGATCGACATCCTGTCCAAGGAGCTTGACTGGAAATACTACGGTGGCAAGCATTATGAGTCGATCTATACTCGATTCTATCAGGGCTACATTCTCTTTCGCAAATTCGGATACGATAAAAGAAAGTCACATTTTTCCAGCTTGATCTGCTCGGGCGAGATGACCAGGGAGCAGGCGTTGATCGAGCTCCAGAAGCCGACTTACCCCATCGAGCTCCAGGCTGAGGATAGAGAATATGTCATCAAGAAGCTGGAGTTGACGGAGGAGGAATTCGAGCGGATCATGGCTCTGCCGCCTAAGACCCATTTCGAATACCCCAGTTATGATGGAACGTTCTCCAAGTTTCGTCGCCTACCCGCTTATAGATTGTTTCAGGCGGCGAATAGAAAGGCGAGGATATTCGAGCAGCGTTGAATTGATTATAGCATGTGCTTGGACAGCTCCTTCTCCTCGGGGAAACTGATCAAGATACCCCTATGCTTGCCATGGAAGACGAACATGCTTCCAGCTACTACCCCCGAAGCCCCACCCAGTCTCACGGCCCGCTCAAAATGCTTCAGTTCCCCAGCGCCACCGTTCGCCAGCACAGGGACGTCGACTACGCTTGTGACGCGCTTGATCAGTTCTATGTCGTAGCCGGCCATAGTACCCTCGTTATCTATGGATGTGATGAGTATTTCCCCTGCCCCCAGCGCCTCCATCTCCATCGCGTGCTGAGCCGGGGTCTTTTTTGTCCCAATCTTCCCATTCTGGACGAACACCTCGTACTTGCCGGGGAGCGATCTCCTGGCGTCCATCGAGACCACTATACTCTGGCTACCGAACTTCATGCTAGCCTTCTCAATCAACGAGGGATTGTCTATCGAGGCGCTGTTGATGATGACCTTCTCGAAGCCCGTGTTGAACAATTTTCGGATGTCCTCCAAGGTCTTGACCCCGCCTCCGTAGGCCAAAGGCATGAATGCCTCGCTGGCTATGTCCCTCAGGTAATCTATATTCGGACCTCGGCTCTCAGCGGTGGCCATTATATCCAGGATAGCGATCTCGTGGGCTTCCTTCTCGTTGAAGATCTTCACGATGTTTATCGGATCACCCAGGTACCGGGGGTTGCTAAAGCGCTCCGTCTTGACCAAGCCTTTGCCCTTGAGGAGTAGACAGGGGATCACTCGGGTCTTTATCATAAGAGTTCACAAGCTCGCGAAGTTGTTGAGCACTTTAATTCCCCAGCGCAGGCTCTTCTCTGGATGAAACTGGGTCCCCATGATGTTTCCGTGTGAGAAGGCCGATGTAAACGTGATGCCATGGTCCGTCGTAGTAAGGACATCCTCCTGGTCCTCGCAGACCACATGATAGGAGTGCACGAAGTAGAACCTGCTATCGGCGCCGATGTCCTGCATCAGCTGGTGTGGCTTCCTGATGCTCACCGAGTTCCAGCCCATGTTTGGGACCCTAAGATCGTTAAGTTCTTCCTTCTTGAAACGGACGGTCCGTGCGTTTATCCACGACAATCCCGGCAGCTTGCCTTCCTCGCTGCTCTTGGACATCAGCTGCATTCCCAAACATATTCCGAGGATCGGTACCATCTCATCTAGCACCTTCCTGTTCAATGCTTCCACCAATCTCAATTCCTTCAAGCTTGTCATGCCAGTGTCAAAAGCCCCGACCCCGGGGAGAATCACCTTTTCCGCCTCCAGCAAATCCTTCGGGTCCGAAGAAATCATCGAGCTGTGACCGCCTCTCTTGAGTATGTTCCTTATTGAACCGACGTTCCCTGTGCGGTTGTCCACGATGACGATCATGGCTTGACTCCCGGATTGAGGGAGTCAGACGATGCGGTCCAAATAAACATTTTGATTTGTGTCTCAGGCGGTTGATGTGTCCAACCGGTTTGGGTCTAGGTGAGTATAGGACTCAAGCAGACGCCCCTTCATCTTCGACCAGTTGTACTCTCGCAGCGCTGCCATCCTACCATTTTCCCCCAGCTCACTCCATTTAGAGGCATCTTGCAATCTTTCTACCGCCGCCTCGAACTCCTTCAAGTTCCAGGTTATCGCAATGCCGCAATTCTCCTCTTCCACAATATCGCCCGCCAATGTGCCTTTCGACGCAATCACGGGAACCCCAAGTGCCATGGCCTCGTAGAGCCGGTTCGGAGTGCCTATCTGGTTGTTTTCGTTGCTAGGGTCCATGAGCACCGACACGGCATCGGCCGCCAAGGTCAATTGGAAAATCATGTCCCTTTCCAGATAGCCCATGAACTCGATTCTTTCGCACCTTTCGCTTGCCTTTCTGACGTGGTCCTCCAATCTCCCCCTTCCAGCGATTACTAGCCGCAGTCTCCTGTCCTTTTCCACTGCTTCGATTAGCTCTTCTATGTATCGAAGTGGCTCGAGGCTGCCCCCGTAGAATATTACTAATTCCGACCTATCTACTCGATGCGTGATCTTGGGAGCTGTTGGCACATCTATACAGTTCATCACCACAATGATGCCCTTTGGATACCAGGTTTGGAGATACTCAGATATCTTATGGTTCGCTGCGATTAGGAGATCGACCCTCCGAACAAGCACCCTTTCTAGACGGTCCAGCTGGCGTGAAAGTAACCCTGGAACGTCTCCTCTAACCATCTCAGCGTAGTGCTCATGAGCATCATATACGAGAGGGACCCCTCTTAGCCTTGCGATTGCCACGCCAGGAACCAATGTGTCGAGGTCGTGGGCGTGCACGATGTCTGGCCGAATCTTTTGACTTGTCCTTAGTAGCTTGAAGTAGAACAATGGTAAATTCAGAAAGAATCTCGAACTAGTCGCCGCGGTGGAGGTCCTTATCCTTCTCAATACGAAATCTCCGCGCTCTTCTCCTTTAAGCTTCTGCCTTCTGTCCCAGGCGACCACTGTAACATCGTAATCGGCCTTGGCCAGGGCCGACGCCTCCTTCTCAACTCTGACGTCCGGTCTGTACTCATTGGAAAGTAGCATCAGGACCTTCTTGCCCAAAGCTTCTCACACATCCTATCCATTGAGCGAAACGGCGCATCCCTTGACTAGGGATTCCTTCGTCTTCTCGATGAGCTCCACCGTTTTGACCCCGACCGAACCGGAGTTCCTAGTCTCTGTCAAAGGGTCGGCGATGGACTGCAGGAAGTGCAGCAGCTCGGTCCTGATGGTGTTATTGCGCTCCACTCCGAGCTTGTAGGTGTAACCGGACTCATAGATGGTTATCACCTGCCCCACCGCATCGATGTAGGCGGAGCGGTTCTCCCCGATGACGCTGATCTGCCTCACCTTCCTTGGGGAGAGCCAGGATATCGTGGCGTGCGAGAGCGTGCCCGATCTAAGCTCGGAGATGATGTAGGCGCATTCCTCCCGCTCCTGGCGGCGATAGGGCT
>CAYHEV010000024.1:0-5610 GCA_964355725.1 uncultured Candidatus Bathyarchaeia archaeon
AGAGCGCCAGCACTGAAAGCTGGCGCCTCTAAATTTCCTGGTGGAGGCGGGGGAGGCACGGACTCCATCGTACCAAAATATCTTATGCTTAGTCAGAAAGCGGAGGGCCCTGGCAGTACGCTTCTTACCGT
This sequence comes from uncultured Candidatus Bathyarchaeia archaeon, assembly GCA_964355725.1. Lineage (GTDB taxonomy): Archaea > Thermoproteota > Bathyarchaeia > Bathyarchaeales > Bathycorpusculaceae > CAYHEV01. The sequence goes on from CAYHEV010000024.1 coordinate 132, forward strand.
GGTCTACGACATAGATTCAGTCCCCGTTAGGCCAACAGCGGAATATCTGTTAGGGAGTAACTTAGCTTGCATCCCTCTTTGCCTGTAATTACGGGAGCATTATGCCATATAGAAGCGAAACGATTCCCACTATTAATCGTTAGTATTTCTAGGTGACTCATATAACGTATTTTCTCCAATCAGCTTGTAGAAAAACTGTATATCGACTACTATTGGTTGTGAGAATCAGGAAACAAATACCTGAGTAAACGTGCTTGTGACGCTGACCAAACAATTAGCTAATTTCGCCAGCAGTTTGTTCGACGCTGTGGGCATCAGTCAATTGTCTAAAGCTGAGAAGCTACTAATCCTCGGCCTCGAGTCAACGACCGACCGCAACCTTGACGAATTTGGATACGTCGCCGGCCATTTCCGCCTATATGGCTATGAAAAACATGTTAGCCCTGGCATAGAGTCTATTCTCAATTTCATTCTTGGCAAAGGTTTTCGTGCTGAACCAGCGGGTCGATACGGTTATCCACTCAATGGCCAGCTTTATTTGAAGGGGGAAGCACTGCGTGCCGGGTTGGGCAAGCGTGGAAAGAACACATTGATACTGCATCCTCAATTTGGTCCCAGGCTCCGTCTGGTAGCATTGCTTACGGATGCGCCTATCGCTCCACTTTGGGACCCGGTCCTTTTTGAAGAGGAGAACCCTGTATGCAATGACTGCTCTATCTGCATTGATGCCTGTCCGGAGAAGATTCTTGAACCATACCAGATGACTGACCCCTCACGCTGCCGCTCCGATAGCGACAATATGCTCAGAAAAGAAGACCACCTCATTCCCTGCGACCAGTGCATCAGACTTTGTCCGGCTTGCACAAAATAATACCAGGAAGGTCTTACTTCATAGACCTACCGAACATGGAGCGAATATGATTGATAATTTCCCCGGGCCTGATGAGGTTACTTGATTTACCATGCTTATTCATTTCCTTCTGGTAACCCGGCGGCGGACAGTTTCCCGGGACAAATTCATATATCTGTTGGTTAACCTCTTCAATCCAGTGAATATTCTTGCCCTTCAAGCCGCATTCGGGGCAATAGACCGGAGCTATTTCTCTGTACCAGGAACAGACTATGAAATGTAGTCTGCAATTTTCACATCTGAATTTGTGCAAATAGGTCACCTTTTTCTTACGCTCCTTTCTAGCCTAGCGCATAGGCTTGCAATTCAATTGTCTGACTTTCTTCAGGCATATACGCAATGTGCAAGACATGATCTATTACGTCTGCCGCTACCGTTGTAAATCCTGAAGGGGGTGTACATTTCAGCTCCACCGAACCATCGCTCTGAATCACTTCAACTGTGCCAGCGGTGTATTTAGCTAAGGCTCGTTGACCTCTGAGAGTAACGGAGGAGAGGTTTTCCCCTCGCCATATCACCCCGTAATCGCGATTTGCCACGACAAACCGCCCTCCGATTTGGACCAGAACATTATCTCTACAAAGGGACATTATCGTATGGAACGATTGGTAGCGGTCACTTTCCGGTATGCATGCTTCAATAGTTGCTTTGGGTTCATCAGAATCCCTATTAAACCAATACAGGTTACAGTCTTTCAGTATTACGAAACCTGCCATCTCGTTCTGAATGGCCAGCCCTTGCCATTCACGCATCGGCAAAACCGGGTTTGAAAGTATACATCGATTGCGGTCGACTAGAAGAGGGCTTTTCTTCAGCCTTTGAGAAACAACTTGCGGAGGCATTTTGACAAGGTTTCCATCGTCAGGTTCCCTCTCATAAAATGCCAGTTTCTCATCCGCACGAGGGTTACAACTATCTATCGCAAAGTATCGCAGGTCAGCATCATAACCAATGGGACTGCCAGAGCATCCGAAAGTTGTGCTGTTGCCTTTCTGAAAGTCGCAGAGAAACATTGCAGGTAGACCTTCGAAGTGAAAAAAACAAGCCACTGCATCGCCCCAAGCGGAGAAATGGATACCAAGGGGTACCGCTTTATCCGCGTTCATCCAGCGTGACCATATCTCTTGCCCGGCTAAATCTATCAATCGAAAGCTCTCTCCCGTAATCGACCAGAAGGCGAGATATTTGCCGCAGGCGGACGCACTAAGGAAGCGGATATCCTGATAACCTTCAACCAGGATGCGTGGTGCGCAATCCTTCCTTAACAACCACAAGGCATCTTCCCCACTGGCTACCACCATATTTCCATCATCCATGAATACTCCTGAGTTAACGTTCATAATCGTGTTTACCTTGCAGAATAATCTACCGAGCTGGATCTAACAATATTCAGTCCTCAGTGAGATATGCAGCCATGATGGCCGCTGTTCCTAGATATATACCAATCGCGGTGATGCTTTGTTTTCCTCTCAGGTCGAGTTCCCACAGGTGCTATTAATGAAGGGCAAGCCCACGGCCATCCTTTAGCTGGCGTCGGACAATGAGTATTATATCGACTATCCACCAACAAAGGGCAATGGCGAACATAACCCACGTAAATGACCCGAACCCTTGGGTATTCATCCTAAATAGCCAGCCTAGAAAGAGAGCGAGCTTCAGCCCTGCGGACTCACGCCCCAAATAGAACCTGTCTGCTCCCAGCCATCCTAGAGAGATGGCAAGCGGGAGCGCTACCCCCCACCTCTTGGGGCTTGTGGCTACTTCTGGCTTATAGGGCATTGCTGCTGAAGTCTTGGTGACCGTGGTTGGTCTTGCCGATGGTTTTCTAACAGCTGGCTGAGGTGCGAAAGAAGTTTCCTGAGCTCGGCCTCCTATGTTTTCCAGTATCTGTCTAGCTGTTTTTAGTTGGTCATTGATGTGCTGGTTATGAGAGTCGAGCCGCTTCGCCTCTTCGATGTCGGTGATGCCTGCCTCGACCTCGCTTACGGCGTGTGACTGGGCTTCCCGGATTCCGGGTATCAACGCCTCTAGCAACGCCTCCCGACTATCGGGACTCGACAGGACATGCTTGAGAACATCCGGGTCTAGATTACTGAGAGTACCCAGCTTTTCAGCGATTAGAGAGTTGATATCGAAACGACCGGAGGAGGTTTTCGACTGAACTGCATCCATTGCGGAGTTCAGTTCTTCCTGTGCCCGATTTATCCGCTCTACTCCAAGGTTGCAATATAACGAGCATCCCAGCCTCATTCGCAGGGCTACAACATGCTCAGGATTGTCGGAATAAATCTGGGCTATTTCCAGGGCATGGATGCTCTTGTCAATTGCTTCACGGGCCGTATCGAGTCCTATTCGCTCCGCCTGGAGCCGCTCCTGTGTGTCTTTGGCGAGGTCTGCTCCTTGGTTCAACATTTCCTTAGCCAACTCTGATTGAGGATTCGGCCTTTGCCGAATGTATTCACGCCATATGCGCTCACGCGTTACGATTACCTCGTTAAGAATGGACTGCTGGAAGTCGTTTCCGAGCCTTTCGACAAAACCGTCACATAGTTCTCTGTCAGAAGGATATCGGCCACTTTGCAGGTCCTGCCTCGCTTCGGACAGCAATGCCAACGCCTCCTGGTCACCCTGGCAGGATTGCCTCAGTTCGGCAATGCGGAGCACTATTTCTCTCATGCTGCTGCCCGGGGGGAGGTTCAGGGCTTCCCAATACAGTCCCTCCTTTAGCAATCTTTTGATCTGTTTTATGCCCTGCTGTGAAACCGACATAGCCATTGCTGATCTCCCTGGCGTATTTCGAAGAAATTCTAACACAGCGACAAGACTCTTCTTACAATTTCTCACCAATCTAGCCGCGGGGTATCGGGCTGTCTGGCTGTGTTTTGAGCTTCTGCTAGGTGTCCCCGTTCACACGCCGCTAAGACATATGCATCTGTTTGAGCTATGTAGGTCAACTTTCAGCATTACCGCCAGAGGTGTACTAGCTTCTATAATAGAGAAATCTCCCGTTTCAAGTTATCAGGGTTTCTTCGAGCATAAATCAATCTGTATCTACCAGAATTCTCTGATCCGCCTCTATCAGAGTAACAGTAGAGCCCTCCTATTCCAAGCGTGGCCTTGATTTGCAGGCCAAATGGAGAACCGATATTCAACAGAGTCGCGACCTTAACGATTCTTGGCCGCATCTGATCCATCTGCTATTGAACCTTGATTATGTTCGGTGGCTCGTTGAACCGCCAAAATGGTACGCACTTCCGCTCTCGCCTTAGCTTCAGAGAACTAAGAGAGCTTGGTGAGTGTAGCTTCAACTGTTGTTGTCTGATCTGCTAGGATGTCTATCTCTGTTATCCAATCTTGGTAACCATCTTTGGTCACCCTAAGCGCATATGTTCGCTCAGGTAGACCACTGACCGTTGAACCTGAAGAGGTCCAGGTGGTGCCGCCGCCATATTCTCCATCCACATAGATGCTTCCACCATCAAACCCGGTGATTACCCTCAAGGTCTCAGCCCCCTGTGACATCTACCAGTATCTCTCGTTCATTATTACTCTCATCACTCTCTGAGACATAATTGTCGTAATCGACGATGGCCTTGATGACATGACTTCCCGGCTCAGCACTCCACGTACTCCAGGTAATGGTATGGGTTGACGTGGCACCGGCGGCTATTGAGGAGATATAGTCATAATCTTCATAGTCCCCGTCGACAAAGAAGTCAACATACAAGGAAGAGGCGTCACCTCCGCCCTGGTTCTTGACCGTGACGGTGAAGGTTACAACATTTCCTGAAGAAGGATTTGTTGGAGACCAAGTTATATCTTGGATAATGAGGTCTGACTCTTCGGCAAGCGAAGGAGATGGTTCGTCATCGGAAGCGTCGGATTCATGGTGTTAACTCATAGAGCTTGAAGTTGTCAAAATGGTAATGGGCATTTGGAATGCCCATTACCATTGGCTGGTCGGCTGTTTCCACAACAACTCCGACATAGCCACTGGCAAGTGAGAAGTCGGTGATGGTGGTAAGTTTCTGACCATTGGCATAGACCTCTATCTGACTACCTTGGCAGATTACTTTGAGGTGATTAACAGCAGTCCCCGTCTTGATATAGCTTGACTTTGTCCAACCTGCCAGAGTTGTCCACTCGTCACGCAAGAACTTCTGTATTCTGTACGCTCCATCGCTGTTTCTTATACAGAACAGATACTGACTATAACTTTCGTCCTGCGCGCTGGTATGACGGAACATAATTCCGGCACAACTACCAGCTACTGCCAACATATCTCTAACATCCACCTCTGCTGCGAAGTTGCTCTGTGTGTCTCCTTCTAAATTCCAAGTAGTTATACTGTAGTTTGATTTCTTTACCAACACGCCATATTCGCCATCTTCGTATGCCATTTCTCTCACATCATTTGAGCCGATAAGCCAACCACTACTAGCGTTGCTGAAGTCATCTTCCAAAATTAGTGACGAAGGGGTTGTTGGTGTTGCTGTTGAGGCAAATTCCACTTTATCGAGCCAGCCGCAGTCGCTGCCGCTACTGTATTCGTCGTCCTTGGTAAAGCTC
>CAYHEV010000024.1:5710-19978 GCA_964355725.1 uncultured Candidatus Bathyarchaeia archaeon
TAGAAGGTTAAAGTCCCCGGTCCGGTAACCGTGGTGTCTAGCCAGGTATCTTGATCGTCAGTGACGGCACCACTTCGGGCGGCGTCGCCGTCGTAGTAATAAGTGTTTGTTTGACCGAACCATTCCGCATAGTCGCCGGTGGTCCACGTAAGTGTTGGGTTGTCCACTGCCTCCCCGAGAGAGGTTGTTGGTGTTGCCGTTGAGGTAAATTCCACTTCATCGAGCCAGCCGCAGTCGCTGCCGCTACTGTATTCGTCGTCCTTGGTAAAGCTCCATTCCAGAGTATGAGTGCCAGAGGTGATAGGGTAGAACTCCTGCTGCCAGTCAACAGAACCTGAGATGCTTGTTTGTTCTACTCCATCAATATAGAATCCCAGGTAATCATAGTCACTTTCACAAGAGACTTTCCAGTAGAAGGTTAAAGTCCCCGGTCCGGTAACCGTGGTGTCTAGCCAGGTATCTTGATTGTCAGTGACGGCACCACTTCGGGCGGCGTCGCCGTCGTAGTAATAGGTGTTTGTTTGACCGAACCATTCCGCATAGTCGCCAGTGGTCCACGTAAGTGTTGGGTTGTCCACTGCTTCCCCGAGAGAGGTTGTTGGTATTGTTGTTGAAGTAAATTCCACTTTATCGAGCCAGCCGCAGTCGCTGATGCTAGTCCCAGAGCCGTCTTTGGTATATCTCCATTCCAGAGTGTGAGTGCCAGAAGTGACAGAGTATGTTTTCTGCTGCCAGTCAACAAAACCTGAGATGCTTGTTTGTTCTACTCCGTCAATATAGAATCCCAGGAAATCATGGGTACTTTCGGAGGAGACCCTCCAGTAGAAGGTTAGAGTCCCCGGTCCGGTGACCGAGGCTCTTAGCCAGGTATCTTGATTGTCAGTGACGGCACCACTTCGGGCGGCGTCTTCGCCGTAGTAGTAGGTGGTCGTTTGACTGAACCATTCCGCATTGCCACCGGTCGTCCACGTAAGTGCTACATTGTCCACTGCTTCCCCCGGTGTACCAGTGCTGGACTCAGGCGTAGTTCCAAGTAGCGTGGGCAACAAAACAAATAGAACGATACTGCCAATCACGACCCCAACAAATGTCGGTTTCCTTAGCCAAGTTGCCCCCACACTCGGATACTCCTGGTAGAACCCGCGTGGCCTCACCGCAGCAGTTACAATGGGCCATAGCCATGTCGCAGGAACCCACATAGCCAACACCCACCCGGGGATTGAGTCGGAGATCACAAAGATAGACACCATGATAATAGAGCTGATCCAGAACTTGTGCTTATCTTTCTTATAGGTATAAAGCCAACTGCATAGTCCAAAGAGAACAGCCAGCACAACGGCGACCGACTTGCTCTTTGGTTTTCGCAGCTGTATTGTCCCTGTCGGGGTTTCAACGGCCGGACGTGGCTCTGGCGTTGGCTTTGGCGCAGGCTTCGGTTTCGGCTTTGGCGCAGGTTTGGTCTTCTTCGGGGGTGGTGTTACCAGTACAGACGGCTGCTCTGGCCAGTCTGGAATGTGATAGCCACGAATCCTGGCTTCTTGCTCGTAAAACAATTCATTCTTCGTTGCTATAGCTAAGTTATGCTGGATATCCTGGCGGTTGCTAGCATAGGCCTCCGCAAGTCGTAGACAGAAGATGCTTTTCTTTAGCGCTTTGATGGCCCGTGCAACATTTTGCTTTGTGAAGTTGTTTGATGGTGCCTGTTCTTCAGCCTTGTTATGCAAGTTCACTGCAGCGGCTTTGAATCTGTCAGTCAAAGCAGCTTGGACTCTCGTTACTACCTCGCCGTTCGAGCGGCTCAAATTCTCGCTGATACATTTTCCCCATACAGTCTCGCGAGATATGTCCTCTTCATCAATACCCAGGACTGAGCTGGTGACCGTCTCGTTCAACTTTGGGAAGAGTTCTTCCCAGACCTGCAGCCTTACCACGGGGTAATTACCACTTTGGAAGTCTCTTTTGACAATGTTTAGTAAGTTAATGAAGTCTTCGTTGTTATTGGCAGATTGCCTCAGGCTAGCTATGCGAAGAACTACCTCTTTGGTGGTGCTTTCTTGCCGCAGGTCCAGAGCTTCCCAATAAAGCCCCTGCTTGATAAGCTTTGTCTTGTCTTCAATCTGCCCCGGTGTGAGTGAAATAGCCATGAAATACTCCAACTAACTGACAAAATTATAACAGAGCATGTAAGCTTGCCCTTACAAAATCAAGCTCATCTGTCTTAATGCAGTGTAGTGGCAGAACTGTCAAATCCACAATCTTAAGAAGATTCCACAAGAAGTCCCTTTCTTATCATCTACTCTACTTTTTCGTCATAGAGCAAGAAAGGAAGGCTAGTATACAAGTATAGCCTTAATGTCAAGGCTAGGCAGAGGGTGGTGCTAAGACTGGGTAATAAACCTAGTCGTATATAGGGGGCATGCCCAGCGACTGTCTCAAGGCGTTGATGGTAGATTTCAAGATTTCGGCGAGGTTTTTGACATCCGCCCAGTTGGCCTTATCATCCTTGTCAGATGTGGTTTCGCCATGTCCCAGATGTGGCAATAAGGGCAATCTTCTCTCCAGTTCTTGGTTTTCAGCCAGCATTCGCTCATGCAGCTTAGGGTCTCCATCTGCTATGTCCTTGAGTTGATTGACGTAGGGCAAGAGGGATAGCGCGCTATTACGTGCTGCCTCCACATCCTCGCAGCGTATATGATGACAATAATGTGGGAGTTGATGTGACTCCTGGACTGTCGCAATAGCCTGATAGAAGACGGATAGGTCCGCTGGGTCTGTAATCACATGGTCATCAGAAAGGCTCTCATATTTCTTAATTACAGGATCCAGATTGTTTTTGTATATTGGTAGAAGCGCCACTAGGTCCTTTATTTTGGCACGATTCTGTTCCTCCTCTACTGAGTGCTCTTGCGTGAGCCAGGCAGTAGCTAAGAGCGAGAGCTGGTCAAGAAATCCGTACAGCCCTCTGAGCTGCCCGACGGTTACCTCTTGAGCACGTTGGCTCTCAGGCAATATCTCATATTGCTTCGGCTCCAGTATCTCCCCCACTTGTCGGCCTAGGGCCGCGAAGGAATACTTTTTCCTGGAGACCTTGTCTTCAACCACGAGGTTTACGATCTGATCCTTGTCAACGTCCAGAGTGATGGTGTAGTTCGCCTTGCCCTCGCTATCATAGGCCGGTTTGAATGGATAGGTAATGCTTTTCTCCCAGAGAATCCTCATACCGTCAGGGACTGAAGTGTCCTCCTTACCCTGTAGAAGAGTGATCGGAATCTCTTCTATTTCTGGCTTAAATCTGATTTCGTGTCTTTTTGCCACATTCTGCCTCGGTACGGGGTCTCCGCGTTTAAGCCATGATTTATCATCATAGTACACGTATGTCTTGCCGTCTTTCTCTTCTTCATCCGTAACTAGGGCATAATAGAAGTTCAGTGTGTCCTCTGGGGGTTTGTCAGGCTCAAATTCATACAGCGATGCCCCGCGGGCAACGCATTCCATGGGGTTGACAGGAAAACCCTCCTGCTCAATTCGCTCAAGCTCCTGGACCACAGCTTCGTTGGCAGCAAATACCTGTCTAATCGCCTTCCTGATACAGGGCATGTGCATGGGACCGCCTACCAGAAGCACATGGTCAATATCCTGTACATTGTAGTTGCTCTTCTCGAGGGAATTTCTGATTGTTATTCTCAGTATGTCAAGCAGGGAGGGCAGTTCTCTTCTCTCGCCGGGGTGGAATTCCTTGAGAACTTCCTGAACCTTAGACATTTCCTCAGCGCTCAGACTAAAGCCAAAGAACTCATCCACCCGTTCTCGCTGCAGGGGGCCATCCAGCGCCTCTTCCAGCTTCTCTCTAGTAAGGGTCACTACTCCCACCTCCCCCTTGTAGATGATATCCATCTCTTGCTGACTTACCTTAGGGTTACTCAGTCTGACCTTGGCTTTCTCCACCTGGGAACGCAGCATTTTAAGTTCTCGGTGAAGCTTTCGAGTAGCCTCATCGTCCGCGTATATGCCTCCTGTCCGGCGTACCCTTTCAAATTCAACAAACCCATATTCCCTTATTACCCAACCTAAGAGGAGATCATCTATGTCAATCTCGCCAAATGCTGCATTGCCTAGAGCCGGATCGGTCATAATATCAACCTTGCCATTCTCCTCTCTGTTCAATACCGAAGTGACTATATCCAGAGTGCCAGCACCGAGATCAATGACGCACACTACTACCGATTTTCCCGGCGGTAACTCAAGTCCATAGCTCAGGGCTGCTGCTACCGGCTCGGATACCAACTCTATTGCAGTTTCAGGAAGCACGTCCTTGAATACACGCCTGACTGCATGTAAAGTCGCTTCTCTGCGAGAAGATTCAAAGTAAGCCGGGTGACTGACTACGACTCCGGAGACCTTCCCTATGTTATTGATCTCTGGGTCCAGGGCATCATTCTTGATCTTGTCGAGGATCATCCCGGCGATATCACCGGGAGTATAGACGTCTGAACCGACTGGAATAATGACCGTGCCGTCCTCTTTTCTTTCTTCTATAGGGTAGTCGAGGTGCCTGAGTTCTTTTTTTGCTTCCTTGAAGGAGATGCCGATAAGCCTCTTGCTACCCCATACCACTCTATTAGTGGTGCCATTGCAATAATGAGTATACGCCAGGTTCCCAACACAAAGATTTTTACCGCTCTGGTCGAATTCGACGTAAGAAGGGAAGTTTTTCCCGCAGATTGATACACCATCCTTGGCGAGTATGGTTTTCGGTTTCCCCTTACCATCACAGAAGTAAGCCGCAGAATTGATAGTGCCTAGGTCAATACCTAAAACGCCCATCTTACTCCTTCTTTCACAGCTTAACCACTCCCGGAATAAAAGCCTAGTGCCCGATTCTGGCTGCCTTGGTCAGAATGTGATCAATAATGCCGTAGTCTATGGCTTCCTGTGACATAAGATAGAAGTCTCGGTCGCAATCCCGCGTAAGTCTCTCCTTGCTCTGGCTGGTGTGCTCGCTCAAGATGGCGTAGATTCTTTCCTGTAGCTGTATCATGCGCTGCGCTGCGATTTTCACATCAGCTACTTGCCCCTGAGCCACACCCCATGCCTGGTGCATATGGATGGTGGCATTCGGCAGAGCGTAGCGTTTGCCTTTGGTTCCCGCCGCGAGCAAAATGGTGGCAAAGCTAGCCGATGTGCCGACACAGTAGGTAGCCACATCAGGCTTTAGCAACTGCATGGTATCGTAAATGGCAAGACCAGCCTCTACCGAACCCCCCGGGGAGTTTATATATAGCTTGATATCTCTCTTGTCCTCTTCCTGCTCCAGGTATAAAAGCTGAGCAACAACCAGATTAGCGGCTTGATCATCGATGGCTGTACCCAGAAAGACGATGCGTGACTTAAGCAAGAGAGAGTATATGCTATAGCTACGCTCACCCCTCTCACCCAGCTCCAGATTAAGGATTGAATAGCTTGTTAACTCTGATGGCAGCATGTTCTGTTCCCTCCGAAACTAATTCAATATCTTCCGCTTATGCACATCGGCTAGTTACTGGCTCACTGGTGACATACCCAGCGACTGCCTCAAGGCGTTGATGGTAGATCTCAAGACTGCGGTGAAGTTTTCGACATCTGCCCAGTTGGCAATGTCATCCGGGTCAGGCGTGGTTTCACCGGATCTCAGGTGCGGCAACAGCGACAATTTTCGCTCCAGTTCCCGCCTTTCGGTCAGCATCTTCTCACGCAGAGCGGGGACTCCACCTGGCTTGTCCTTGAGGTGATTGATGTAGGGCAGGAGTGACTGCGCCCTACTGCGCACTGCCTCTATCTGCTCATAGGTAATCACGTGAGGTAGAAGGAGAGGATAAAGCTCTTGCGCAGTGGCAAGAGCCTGATAGAAAGCGGACTTGTGCGTTGGGTCGGTGATTACGTGGTCATCAGGAAAAGCTTCATATTTCCTAATTACAGGCTCCAGATTGCTTTTGTGTAGTGGTAAAAGCGCCACTAGCCCTGTTATCTTGCCACGGTTCTGTTCCTCATCTGCCTTGTGTCTCTCCATGAGCCAGCCGGTAGCTAGGAGCGAGAGGTAGTCAACGAATCCGGGCAGTCCCTTGATCCGCTCGACAGTTACCTCATTGTCACGGATTTGACTAGCAGGCAGTACCTTGTATTTCTGCGGCTCCAGTACTTCCCCCAGTTGCCGGCTTAAAGCCGCGAAGGGGTACTTTTTCTTGGAGACCCTGTCTTCAATGATATAGTTTACAATCTGATCTTTGTCAACGTCCAGAGTAATGCTGTAATTCGCCTTGCGTTCGCTGTCATAGACCGGTGTGAACGCATAAGTCATGCTTTTCTTCCAGAGAGTCCTGGTGCTGTCAGGGACTGAAGTGTCCTCCTTACCCTGTAGAAGAGTGATAGGAATCGCTTTTATCTCCGGTGTCCATTTTGTGTCATATCTTTTTGCCACAGTTTGCTTCGGCACGTTGTCTCCGCGTTGAAGCCACGATTTGTCATCATAGTAGACGTATGTTTTGTCGTCTATCTCGTCGTCTTCCTTCGTAACCAGGGCATAATAAAAGTTTAGTGTGTCCTCTGGGGGTTTCTCATCGTCGCGATATTTGTACAGCGATGCCCCGCGGGCAACGCATTCCATCGGGTTGACGTGAAAGCCTTCCTCGTCAATTCGCTCAAGCTCCTGGGCCACGGCTTCGTTGGCTGCAAATACCTGTCCGATCGCCTTCCTGATACAGGGCATGTGCATGGGACCACCTACCAGAAGCACATGGTCAAAATCCTGTACAGTGTAGTTGCCTTTGGCGAGGGAATTTTTGATTGTCATTCTCAATATGTCAAGCAGGGATGGTAGTTCCCTTTCCTCGCCGGGGTGGAATTCCTTGAGAGCTTCCTGAACTTTAGACATTTCCTCACCGCTCAGACTATAGCCGAAGAACTCATCCACCCGCTCTCGCGGCAGAGGGGCATCCATTATCTCGTCTAGTTTCTCTTTAGTTAGGGCAACTACTTCTACGTCACCTTTGTAAGTGACATCCATCTCCTGGCGGCTTATCTTCGAGTGGCTCAGTCTGATTTTGGCCTTCTCTATCCCAGAACGCAGCCTTCTAAATTCTTTATGAAGATCAGTATCGTTCTCCGGTATCTTGCCTCCTAGCCGGCGCAACCTTTCGAAATCAGTAAAACCATATTCCCTTATCACCCAATCCAACAGGAGACTATCTATGTCGATTCCGCCGAATGACGGATTGCCCAGAGCCGGGTCGGACATAATATCTAGCTTAGCCTCCTCATCTTTGGTGAGTACTGTAGTAACTATATCCAGAGTGCCGGCACCAAGGTCGATGACGCACACGACTACTTTTTCTCCTGGCGGTAGCTCAAGTCCGTAGCCAAGGGCTGCTGCCACCGGCTCGGATACTTGCTTGATTTCATTTTCAGGCAATAGGTTCTTGAAAACCTGTCTGACTGCCCGCAGAGTCGCTTCTCTACGAGATGAATCAAAATAAGCCGGGTGACTCACCACTACCCTGGAAAGTTTCCCTATGTTGTTGGTTATTGGGTCAGTGGCATCCTCCTTGATCTGCTGAAGAATCATAGTAGCGATATCACCGGGAGTATATGAACGTGAGTTAACCGGGATACTGACTGTGCTGTCCTCTTTTCTTTCTTCTATAGGGTAGTCGAGGTGCCTGAGTTCTTTTTCTGCTTCCTTTAAGGAGATGCCGATAAGTCTCTTGCTACCCCATACCACGCTATTATTTGTGCCATCACAATAATGAGTATACGCCAGGTTCCCAACACAAAGCTTTTCACCAGCCTGGTCGAATTCGACGTAAGAAGGGAAGTTTTTCCCGTAGATTGATACACCTTCCTTGGCGAGTATGGTTTTCGGGTTCCCCTTACCATCAAAGAAGAACGCGGCTGAATTAGCTGTACCTAAGTCGATGCCCAAGATGTTCATCGTTGCCCTCCTGCACTATTTCCTTCTCGTTCATTCTGTGCTTTAATATCAATGGCTCCCTGCGCCAGAGGCTTTTTCCCTCGAGGAGCTATGCTCTCCAACACGGCAGGGAAAACAAGAATCCTGCTGTTCTTTCTTATCCTCATCCCCTCACTGATGACACGGGCGACTGATCCCGGGAAAAGCCTGTCCGTTTCAGTCTGGCCCACAATTTTGCATTTGTCGCGCGGCACGCTATCGCCCACTACGGGCGAAAAACGCTCCACATCGTGCTTCTTCAAGGCCTCTTCCAGGTCTTGCCTGGTTTTCTGAGTCAGTTCGTAGCTCTGGAGCAGCATTTCTTGCTTTGGCAGCGTTTCCGCGATCAACTGAAGCAAGGCATAATAAGCTGACTCAAGTTCCTCGTACTGTTTGGAAACCTTGCGCAAAAGCTCAACCGTTTCCTGAAGCTCCCTCTGATTTCGAGCTGTCTGCTCCTTGAGCTTGTCAAAGTCTTCGTGAACCTCCTTGGCTTTACTGATGCCCAGATTCAGTTTCTGGGGTGCAGAGCGAAATCTAGGAAGGCTGATTTTTTTCATATTATCCTCCTTGTCATTTAGCGGTCGACTATTCATTATTGAAGGTGCAGGCTTTCAACAATAAAAAATGAGATAGCGCCTGGGATTCAATGTTCTCTATGTCCTGCGGTTCGTCTATGGTAATTCTGTCTGTCCCTGCGCCCTGTGGCCACACGCTCTGATAAACGTGGGCCTTGAGTGCCACCACCTGTCCATCCGGCGTACAGAATCCAGGATCACTTACCAACGCTACTGAGCCACGGGGTAACATCCGCGACTCCACTTTGCCATCAACCGTGCACTTGCCAGATGGCACGGGCTCACCCACCGCCGGCTCAAAGCGTTCCAATTTTTCCAGCAGCAGAAGCTCCTCGAGGTCCTGAGCAACCTGTCGGTAGCCCCGCCGCTCGTACTTGATTATCAGTTCTCCCACCTGTCGCAGCACATTCAATCTGGAGACGTACAGGTTGAGATACTCCTCCCTTCCGTCGTCAAGAAGTCCCGTGGCTTCCCCGACTTCCCTTTGCATACGGGAAAATGCTTCGGCCAATTCAGCGAATCTTTCCTGCGACTTCGCCAGGCTGGCAAAAAGCGAGCCCCAGGTCGAGGGCTTTACACCAGAATACCGGCCCTCTTTTCCTTTACGCATGGCTAGTAATCTTGATAAACCTCTTAGCATGGCACCCCCTCAAAAGCCCATATCTTTACGCTTGAAGCGGTCGGTCTCTTGAATCTTGGCTATTGCTTCGTCAAGATCATCTAATGTGACAACCATTTTCCCTGTATCCAGGTCAGCCCTTTTAAGTGCCTGAAGTACTGCGCGCCGACAGCATTCAGCGATATCTGCCCCCGAGAAATCCGCAGTCTTTTTTGCCAGGCTAGCCAGATCCACCTTTGTATCCAGTTTGACTTTTCTGAGCTTTATGGAAAAAATTTCCAGACGCTCTGCCTCGTTCGGCTTCTGAACGGGAATCTCCACATCAAGCCGGCCGGGCCGACGTAGCGCCGGGTCTACCATCTCGGGTTGGTTAGTAGTGGCGATAACAAAGACCTGATCGGCTATGCCTATTCTCTCAAGCTCAGTAATGACCTGAGTTGTTATGCTTTCTCTGAGATCGCTGACATACCTTCCTCGGACAGGCGCCAGCGAATCTACTTCATCAAGAAGGAGAATACACGGCGCTACCTCACGGGCTTTGGCAAAGATGGAGCGGACAAGTTCCTCCGACTCGCCAAACCACTTGCGGTGAATCTCCGGACCACGCAATGTAATAAGATGAACTCCACAGGCATTTGCCAGCGCTCTGGCGAGGAGTGTCTTGCCTGTTCCGGAACGACCGTAAAGCAGGACCCCCTTTGCCAGTCTATGTCCGATACTTTCGAACAGCCTCGTCTCTTTGATAGCCAGTTGGATATTCTCTATCAACATATTTTTAGCTTCGGAAAGACCACCAACGTCATCCAGAGTTACGTCGCGAACTACTTCCACCATGGTGCCGCGCATCGCTGTCGGCTGTACGTTCTTCATCCCTTCGGTGAAATCCTGATGAGTTATTGCCATCTGGCTATCAAGGGACAGGTGCCCGCTCTCCAAGTCTGCGTCGCTGAAATAGCGTCGCAGCGCACTATGTCCTGCCTCCCGACGGAGCGAAGCTATGTCAGCGCCAGTAAAACCCGTAGTCGCTTCTGCGAGTAAATCAAGGTTTACGTCCGGTGCTAGAGGCATGTTCTTGGTATGAATTTCCAGAATCTTGCTGCGTCCGGTCTTGTCGGGTGCACCAATCATAATCTCACGCTCGAATCGACCAGGCCGGCGCAAGGCCGGGTCTATCTGGTCTGGTCGATTTGTGGTGCCGATTACGACCACGCCTGTCATGTCGCGTAGCCCATCCATCAAGGTGAGCATGGTAGCAGTCAGTTTGGTATCAACCTCGCCTGGTGCCAGCCCTCTTTTGGGCACCAGGGAATCTATCTCGTCAATCAGAATTATGGCGGGACGATTAGAGCGCGCCTTTTCAAATCTTTCCCTGAGTATTCTTTCGCTTTCTCCATGAAAGGGCGCCACTACTTCGGGACCCTGGATAATCTCAATGTGAGCGCGTGCTTCATTAGCCAGAGCTTTAGCGATAAGAGTCTTTCCTGTACCCGGAGGTCCGTAAAGGAGCAGTCCCTTCGGGGGTTCAATACCAAAGTGGCTGTACACCCCAGGGTGGCGAAGTGGATACTCTACCAGACGTCTGATGAGAGCCATCTCTTTATCCAGCCCACCGATGTCATTCCAGCAAGGGCCGGGCGAAGGTGGCGGTGGCGATGGTTCATCATCTAATAATATTTCAGTATCATGCTGAACCAGCACAATACCTCCAGGCTGGGTTTTTGTTACTTGTATTTCTTTCTTGTCCCCGTTCGGATAGTGGCGTGGAAACACGAGGCCCTTACACACCGGTTTATTGGAAAGCAAAACGCCGAAGTAGGAAACCTCTTCCTCATCCAGCCTGACTCTTTTGAGAGGGGCCAATGATACCGTCTTGGCTGAAATCGGCTCCCACCTTTCCACCTCGACCCAGTCGTTGTTTCTGGCGTCTATGAATTGCCGTAGCCATCTGTCAACATAGACCATTTCTTTGTCTGAGTGGACAAACTTAGCAGTCGCGGCACAAACATGCTGGCCATACCGTATCTCAACGTACTTGCCAAAGCCGGGATTAGATCCGGTGTAAATTACGGCACTGAAGTCTCCCTCTAATTCCCCATCTCGAATCATCAATTTCATGGCAAACGCTCCCGTTCGAAAAGCATTTCAGAACCTCAAATCGTGTCTTGCCTACCTCGGGGCATTCCCTTGGGTTCTCCGAAGGGTTCCAATGGAGGCCTAACAGGAGACGGCTGCTTTTTGCTCTTCAGCCTCTCAACGATGTCAATGGCAAGTAGGTAATCACCAGTTGAAATGCCTGAGAATGTAGCCTCATAGTATCCCTGCACCTGGCTCATCTGTCTACTGATCACTTGACCATCCTCAAGAATTAACGCGACAAGTGGCGACGTCGTGACTTGCTTTGAATATGGAAGCAAGACCCTTACATACCCTTGTCTGGCATCTATCTGGACGGTGGCACTATACGTATCCGTTCTGATAGAAACGAGTCGGGTGCTCGCTTGCTCCGCACCCGCCTCACCCCGTATGTCCTCATCTTTCATCTGCACCTGAGTAAGCCGGCCCGTCTCTGTAATTGCTTCTACCATTCTGCGGCTGACCAAGATGGCATTTGTCGCCTTATCTATCCCGAACTCCAGCGTCGCTTTAGCCTGCTTGGTTAGGCCCTTCTCGCTGGGACCGAAGTGCCTGGCGAATGAGGTTACCCAGTTTATAGCTAACGTCTGTCTGTCAATAGTGTAGCGGACATCAGGAGGTAAACTCACTTCGCTGAAACCTGCCATGTCTTTAGAATAAACGTAGAATCTCTCATAAGCCAGTTTACTGTTAGTCAAGAAATGCGCCACACTGGGGTTTCGTAGTGCCGCTGCCGCTATCCCCTCCTGTTTCACTGCATCCAGAAAGTCGGCCAAACTTGCACGTTGCTCATCACTGCTTCCCTCAAGCAACAGGGCAAAGCTCAGGCGGCACACCTTATCAAAGCATTGTGAGCAGGAAGCGACGTGCTCTATTGCCTCTGTCACTTTGGCAGAAGGAGCCTTATCTGTCTGGGTTTCTTTTTGTTGCCACCGGCGCCAGACACCCAAATTATTCTCGCAGTCTTCCGGCATTTTCCCCTTTCCAGTCGTATTATACTTCACTATACACCGTTTCCTTACAATTTTGGTTTGCAATGCTCATAAGATACACCAAGTTGCACCCGAGTTATCATTTCCAGGACGCCATGATTTCTTGGTCTCCGTAAAACTATTATACCGTGCTGTGCGCCGTGTCCTTACAATTTTGATTTGAATCGGGGAGAGAGATATCAGATAGACTATGACTTCTAGTGATGATCAGCATCCAATATCCGGCACATTTGAGTTACTTCGTCGCTCAGCAATAGGTTTAGCATGCCGATGCCCTTGCAGCACAACTCGCGCAATCCATTCAAATCTGCGCAGAGTGAATTACCCGCGTCTTTGATGTAGGGCCGAAGCATTGGGTGAAAAGTCATCCGCGTTCCGCCACTTTGGCCATTAGAAATAAGACTGTCTATTGCTTTCGCAAATTCGTGCGCCAGCTGGTCGGGCAATACGCTTCGCAGAAGATAGTGAATATTTCTGTCAATATTTGTTTGTCTGACTTCTGTTCCCCGTCTCGTGGTTCGCTCACCGACATCGCAAAGGGCTTCAAGGATATCAATATCGGGGACCCGCTCGTTATTGTAGTAGCACAGAGCAAGCGTGACCAACTGCTTGACTCTTAGTGCCAAAAAGGCTCGTTTTATACAGCCACAATAGGTGGGGACATTCAACAAGTTCCAGACCCTATCTTCAATAATGCGCATGCGCTGGTACGAGCGTAGGAGAGCCTTGTATTTGTCGATCCGGTCTTCCAGAATTTGCTGTATTTCCACCGGTGGTTTTTTGTTAGCACTTCTGAAGGAGTCATCTACAATTTCATAGATGCAAACCTTTGCGAGCTCTCCGACGATGACAGGAGGCTCGACGAATTGGCAGAATTCGCCGGTAACGACATCTCGTACCTTACGAACTCCCTCACTAACTAGCCAAGTCCTATCAAGGCCCTCTATTTTACTCATGGGAGGCGACTCAACAATTGATCGACAGAGTCCTTTCAGTGCTGCAAGTGCATTCTTATCATCGTGTGCAATACCACGAGCAAGCACAATCTCTCCGATTACTTTTTCAAGAAGCCCGGTAGCAATACAAGTAACTACCTCGCCGTATCTCTTTTGTACCCCTATGAGGGAACCAAAAGTATCTGTCATCAGCACAATATCACTGATCATTCGCTCGTCCGCTTTCAGTTCTGTAATTCCGTAGTAGCTGAGCCAGCTTTCTGCTATAACCACTATGGCCTGTTCTCCGGCAGGAGTGTGAATATCTATCTCAGACAGTTGTTTGAACCTATCGAGTGGCACGTATTCCATCTAATGTTCTTTCGCCTTCCTAATTGTCACTTCACGCTCGGGTTCTCTTTCGGGTGTCGGCCTCTGTGTTCAAGCTACGTCGGGGCCACTACTGGCAATTCATTTGCCAAGTTCACACATCCATGTATGCTGGACTGAACGTGACGAGAACTACACAACCCTCCAATGCACACACTTGGCCGCCAATTTCATGCCAGTCTCAAACCAACATTTCTTATGGAGGATATTACATCGCTATCTGAGAGATAGTCAAGAGTCGCTTGTGCGGTGCCCAATGCATACTAGGGAACCAAGGAGTCACAAAACACCACTTTGCACAACACTAAGATGGCTAGTCTTCTGGAGACATGATAACTAGTTTATGTTAGGAGAATTTGTAGCCACTCAAAGGTAGAATCTATTGTCATTGAACAAACATAAGAATGGCTGTTACGGAGTAGCTGAGCTTTCATCCCATTTCGTTTGTAACTATAGGAGAGACTATGCCGTATGACAGCGAGAAATGCTCCAATCTGTTTCTGGAACCAAATTCTTGACTGATGGAGGCAGGGGAGCCTGCATTACCATCAAGCCTCATCCAGATATAAAGAGCGCCAGCGGTGAAAAGCTGGCGCCTCTAAATTTCCTGGTGGAGGCGGGGGAGAGTTGAACTCCCCGT
>CAYHEV010000025.1:0-19568 GCA_964355725.1 uncultured Candidatus Bathyarchaeia archaeon
GATTCAGCGTAACAACATCCAAAGGCAACACATTCGGCCCATACACAGCAACAGCGCCATAGGCTGAACTAGAAGCTAAGGCTCAAAGACCGCGAATAATTCAGGTACAAGGTAGCCGCTCAGAGGGTTATGTCTTTGGAGTCAAAGACTCTTACCCTACCTCTTAGGCTTGCACTTGGGTGCGTTGAAACCGGGCAATTGAGTGAATAAGAAGGCTGCTCAGGTCAAGTATATAGTGTGATTTCTATTTATCTCACATACATTTTTTTGAAAATACTCAAGCGCTCGGAGCTTGAAAGTTCTCAGCTTTGTTCAACCATGCATTAAGCACCTGTTGTGACATTAGCATGAAAGCCAAAACTCCCAAGCTGAACTGATATCTGTGACTGTTCCAAGAATTGCAGGTTCTCTCTCGTAGAATATTGATTTTGAAGTTAGTATAGCACATATTTTTCGCCCTTCTTTTGTGAGAAATCTGCACTCAAATGGGGCAACTTCTTCTCCCTTCAATTGTCTGTCGAAAACTGACTCCACCAATTCAATGGACTCGGGAGCAACAAGATGTAAGAAATCGAAATTCAAAGAGTACAACTCTTTCCTTTTGTATCCTGTTATTTCCTCGGCCTTTTTATTCACATAAACGATTCTTCCTTTGCTACTAACGAAAATCATTGTGGGCAATTGCTCTACAACAGAACTGTATTTCGCTTTTCGTGAGTTCTTGAAGTCTTCAGACCTCTTGTTTCTTTTTGCATCTTCAACACTGAAAGTCTGTGCAACTTCCAAAGGTTCAATCTCCACCATTTTAACGCCTCCATTTCCGTCAAGGCAGTATCTTACAGAAGAATGACCAAGGTCTAGACTCTATAACAGTTATGAACCGACGATGTCTGTAATTCAGATTCAGAATCCAAGAACCAAAACAGGCTGAGAAGGAGACACTATCCTGCTCTAGTCGTGTGCAAAGGAGAACAACGGATTATGACTACCAATCAAAAGCTAATTACATTGGGAGACTTCCTTCGTGGGCGACTTGGTTTTCAACAACCAATAGGTTGTGAGACGAATGGAGCTAGATCAGGCATTAAAAGGTAGAAGGAGCATCCGACGTTATCTTGATAAGGATGTGCCAAAGGATTTGGTCAGGCAAGTCATTGAAGCTGCTACTTTTGCTCCTTCGGCTAAGAATGGTCAGCAGTGGCGGTTCACTGTACTCATGGAAGAAGCCAAGCACGCGCTCACTGATCTATTCAGGCACGAGCTAGAGGGAATTTCCAAGAAGATTGGCAGGGGTAACATGGAATCGTCTTTCTGAGCATTATGGAGCAGGCGCCGGTCGCGATTGTCGTTTGGAACGCTGGAGAGATGGGGTTCAATGGGCCGTAGCTTTCCGGTGTGGGAATTGTCTCTGCTTCGCCGTACACTGTCGATGTCGATAGAAAGACTAATGTGCGAATTTTGCGGTTGTGTTCTATTTGCTGTAGCAGGACGTGAGTTGCGTAGACGTTCTGTCTGAAGCAAGTCTGTGGGTCATTGAGTTCTAGGCGGACTTCGGGGTTTGCAGCGAAATTAAAGACCGTTTCAACACCCCTTAGGGCCTTTTTCACGTGCGTCGGGTTTCTGCTTGGATAGCACCTTTGAAAGCTCTTCAAAGTTGATTAAGTCGAGTTTGATTGTTGTTCCTAAGGTTGTTGGGTGTTCTCTGTAAATGGCGTGTGTTTCGTGACCTCTTTCTAAAGCTTGCTGGACTACTTTTTGGCCTAGAAGTCCGCTTGCGTCTGTTACCAAAATCTTCAACGTTTACCACTTAAGCTTCCATGGGGTTGGGTGGAGCACTTGCTCTGTTGCTAAGGGTTTCCACCATTGCTTGTTTTCGACGTACCAGGTGACGGTTGTTTCGATGGCTCCTTTGAAGTTATGCTTGGGCTTCCAGCCGAGTTTATTTCTGATTTTGGACGAGTCTAGGCTGTATCTGACGTCGTGGCGCGCGCGTTATTTATTTTTTATGTCGTGTGAGTGCAATTATTTTTAATATTGATAATGGAGTCGCAGATATGCCTTATTTCATCTCGTTTTAACCCTGAACTCGATGGTAAATACAATCCCCTCTTTGACAATTCTTCAGCAATAGGATAGTTTTCACCTTCAAACAAGTGCATTTTCCCAAAAACTGGTTGTTTATTCATTGGAATAAAAAACGACCTCGTTTCTATTCCTTTTTTCTCCAATTCGTTCATTAACTTATCTCTACTTATCCCAAATTCTGGCTCGATTAAAATGGAATACATCCAATAAACATTCTTGGCCCATTCCTTTTCTATCGGTAATCTTATTCCGTTCGTATCCTCTAAAAATTTGTTATAAAGTTGTGCATTTCTCCTCCTCATTTCAATAAGTTCATTAATCCGTTCAAATTGTGCTAAGCCAATTGCGGCTTGAAGATTTGTCATCCTATAATTATAACCTACTTCAGAATGCAGGTAAATCCTTCCTTTTCCTTCTTCAAATGATAGATCTCTGAGGGTTTTGGCCCGCCGAGCGATTGCTTCGTTATTTGTTACCACCATCCCTCCTTCGCCACACGTGATTATTTTGTTGGCATAAAAGCTGAAACACCCAACATCTCCAATCCCTCCTGCTTTCTTGCCTTTATATTCCGCTCCATGAGCTTCTGCAGCATCTTCCAGGACGAATAAACCGTGCTTTTTTGCTATTTTCATTATTGGATCCATATCGCAAGGATGCCCATAAATGTGAACAGGCATTATCGCTTTTGTTCTGTCTGAAACCTTCTCTTCTATTTGTTGAATATCCATGTTCCACGTTTCTTTGTCAGCGTCTACTAACACTGGCTTCGCGCAACAATAGACTATCGAAAACAAAGAGCTAATCATTGTAAAAGCTGGAACTATGACCTCATCACTTTTTTTCAAGTCTATGGAGGCTAAAGCTAGGTGCAGACTTGTTGTTCCACTAGTTGTGGTTATGCCGTATTTGCAACCGCAATACTCAGAAAACCTCTTCTCGAATTCTTCCACATATTTCCCTTTTGACGAAATCCAATTTGTATTTACGCAGTTTGTAACGTATTCGAGTTCCTTTCCGCCCAACAGAGGCACACATACAGGAATCATTCGCTTCCCCTTGGAATTCTTGCTACAATGGTCATTTGCCAAATATCCTGGGTAACATTTCCATCAAAGTCCAGAAAAGGGCATATTTTCAGAATCTCGAAACCGGCGTTTTCCAAATAATACTTGATTTCTTGAGGGAAGTAGAATCTCATAATATGTTTCTCTTTGATTTCTTCAAACCTACTGTTATTCTTTTCTAAAATTACCAACCTATAATTGACTTCACAAACATGTTCGAAAGCCTTGAGAGTGGGACGGGCGAACCGTAGTATTTTCAATTTGTCAGTTTCTATTTCCTTCAATCTGCTTTCGGGCAGATTTCTCATTAGACCAAGTCCGTTCCAAACATCAAAAACAAAGAGACCGCCGGGGTTTAAGAGTTTCCTAATATTCGCGAGTGCACTGGTTATGTCCGAGTTTTGGGTCATGTAACTCATTACCGCGAACAGTGCCAAGCAAGAATCGAATTTGCCTGATATGGATATGTTTCGAATATCATTCTCTACAAATTCACAGTTGGTGCATTTCTGTCGAGCTATAGCCAGCATTTCTTTCGATATATCCAATCCCGTTATTTTGTATCCCCTTTCAAGAAGTATTTTGGTGTAGTTGCCAGTTCCACATCCAATTTCAAGGATTTTTGGGGGTTTGCCAAATTTCTCAAAGCATTTTTCAACAAAGTTGACTTCGCCGGCATAGTTCTTGTCGCTGTAAATCAGATCATAGTATTCTGCTAAAGCTTTGAAGTTTGCATCTTTGCTCATTATATCAGCACCTTGTCGGAATCTTTTCCAAAATAGGGACCTTGCTTGACTTCAACAATTGTCACGTCATTGAGCATTTCGAATCCATGCCCGCCGCTAACGAAGAAAATTAAATCGCCAGTTGACAACTTGAGAGATTTGAAAAACGCCTTGTTTGCATCATAGAGGTCAACCATGAGTTCACCTTCTTTTATGTATAGGACTTCCTGCAGTATATTTATGGTGATTTCCCTGTCTCTATGAATGTGGGGTTTTATCTTCACGCCTTTCTTGTAACCGTTTATCCCAAGTTGCAGAGGAAAATGATTCGACGATAGGAAGTTAATCCCTTCTTTCTTGAAATCGTTTCGTACAACAATGGCAACGAGCCCCCCATTGCTAGATCGTACTTCTTCCAAAGGTAATCACTTATCTTTTTCCTGATACCTCGACATAATTCTATCCTCGCCAGGATAGTTGGGAGCATCCCATGGAAAGCGCTCGCCATTCTGCCACCTCTGCCATCTACTAAGATCTTCCTTAACCATAATGTTAACAAGCTCAGTAAACTTGACTCTGGGGGTCCATCCGAGCTTTCCGATTTTTGATGCATCACCTCTTAGGAAGTTTACATCCAAGGGTCTTAGGAAACTCGTGTCAACTTTAACATACTCTTGCCAATCTAAACCAACAATGTCGTAGGCTTTTTCTACAAATTCTCTCACCGAATGGGACTCATTTGTAGCCACTACGTAATCTTCTGGTGTTTTCTGCTGAAGCATTAGCCACATCGACTCGACATAGTCAAGGGCATATCCCCAGTCTCTTTTTGCATTCAAATTACCCAGGTGCAACTCCTTTTGTAGACCTAGAGCACATTTTGCGGCAGCATTAGATATTTTTCTTGTGACGAATTCCAGCCCTCTAAGAGGAGACTCGTGATTAAAGAGAATCCCATTGCAGGCAAATAGGTTATATCCATTCCGATACAATCGCGTCATCCAATAGCCATAAAGTTTTGCTGCAGCATAAGGACTTGATGGCTTAAAAGATGAGTTTTCATTCAAGGTTGATGAGTGCCCTGCTCCATATAACTCGCTGGTTGAAGCCTGATAGAACTTTATTGATGTCTTCGTCTGGCGAATAGTTTCCAGAATTCTGGAAACGCCTAAACCAGTTATTTCACCCGTACCAACAGGTTGCTCAAAAGAGGCGCCCACAAAACTCTGCGCAGCTAAATGATACACTTCATCAGGTTTGGATAGGTTAAGCGCATCAAGCAAAGACCCCATGTCAATTAAATCTGCGGGAATCAAGTTCACTTTTTCAAATATATCTAGAGCCTGCAATCTCCAGAAGTTGGGTGCAGATAATCTTCGGTATATTCCAAATACTTCGTATCCTTTGCTTAGAAGAAACTTTGAAAGATATGCGCCGTCTTGCCCGGTGACACCGGTTATCAAGGCTTTCTTGGTCATCTTTTAGCCTCGGTGAGAATAGTTAACTTAGTTCCAAGAGTGACTGGATTAGTTAATATACTTTAGGTGTCATAGTACATTATTGAGTATTAGTTTAAACTTCTGCACTATATAGTCCAACTCATCCGGATTCAAGTATTGATGGCAACCAATGTAGAAAGCGTTCTTGCCAAGATACTCAGCTACCGGCAATTTGTTAAGGTATTTATTTCTCAAATAATCAAACGCTGGTTGTTGAGTAGGTATGCAGCCAAATAACGGCCGTGTCTCAATGCCATTTCTTTCAAGTTCGATCCTCAGTTTTGCTCTAGAAATTGTTTCAGGCTTCTTTATTGTAATGCAATATGCAAGATAGCTCACATCTTCGGAATATTTTGGCAGTTGAAGTACATCGGAAAAAACATCAAGAGATTCGTTCAAGTATTTCACGTTTTCTCGTCGCCGTTTTATAATCCAAGGCGCCTTTTTCAACTGCGACAGAGCTAAGGCTGCTTGAATTTCAGTTGTTTTAAAATTATAGCCGATCAGTTCATGAGTAAATCGAGGATCGAGATCGAGTTCGGGGCTAAATGCAGATTTAGCACAATAGCCTGTGGGTCTGGTACACACAGGGCAATCACACATCCGCCCGTGTGCTTTTATTTTTCTAACAAGTCTAGCGATTTCTGCATCATTCGTAGCAACAGCGCCCATTTCCCCAGCTTGGATATTATGAGCTACGTAAAAAGAAAAAGTACTTAACAACGATAGTGAACCAGTCCGTCTATTCTTGTAGACTGTTCCGTGAGCTTGGGATGAGTCTTCCAATGATTTTAACCCATATGTCTTTGCGATATTGTTTATCTCATCCATATCGCATGCATAACCCATCAGGTGTACTGGAAGCAAAACTGAGTAGCTGCTTACGTCATCAACAGTTTCTAAGTGTTGTCTGATGTTTTCAGGGGTTATTACAAACGTTTCCTTATCAACATCAACATAAACGGGTTTTAGATTACTTTTCACGATTGAATTACTGGTAGCTATGTAAGTCAATGGCGTAGTAATTACGTTAGTCCCTTCTTTGACGTTGTAACTCTCGTCATAAGTTAACGACGTTAGGCCAGCAATCAAGGCTGACGTCCCCGAGTTCACGGCAACTGCATGTTTTACTCCGACGAAATCGGCAAAATCTTTCTCAAAATCATTTACCACGACCCATTCGGAAATTCTGCCTTTTTTGAGAACATCCATTACAGCGGATTTTTCTTCTTCTCCGATTTTGAAATCGCCAACACTTATTCTCATTTGATTCCAGCCATCAAAGCATAGTTGTCAACTATTTAGCAAGTGCCGTGTTCTTAAACCATTCCACGGTTTCTTTTAAACCAGAGTCTACATCATAATTCGGTTTCCATTTCAGAACACTTCTTGCTTTTGAATTGTCAATGACAAAAGGAAAAGTTATCTCGTTTGATCTGTGGTCACCTTTGCCGTTTATTTCTAGTTTTTTCCCCAAAAACTTCGAGATTTTTTCCACGATATCTGTGAGACTTGTGGATACACCCGTCGAAATATTAAAAACCTGATAACTATCATCTGAGGCAACCCCCGCTAGCGCGAATGCCTCAACTGCATCTTTGACATAACAAAAGTCTCTATAGGCATTTAGAAACCCAAGTCTCAGAATTTGATTTGACAAACCCTGTGATATGACTTTGGGTATGAACTGCGTCAGTTGCTGTCTCGGTCCATATAAAGTGGACACTCTCAGGATTGTGATTGGTAAGTTGTAGGTTTTGATATAGGTCTGACAAATGAGGTCAGCTGCAGCTTTTGAAGTTGAATACGGATCTAATGGAGCAATCGGATAATTCTCCGTTAACTTCTCTTTCTTAGGGATACCATAAATGTTAGTTGAGCTGGGAAAAATTATGTGCGGTGGTTTGTTCTGTTTGCGCGCAGATTCAAGCAATTTCACAGTCCCCATAACGTTCGTGGATAACGCTTCGAACGGTTCACTTATGGATCTATCAACGTTGACTAACGCAGCCAGATGAAAAACTATGTCTATGTCCTGAATAGCTTTGCTAGCTAAAAAGTCACCCCTTATGTCGCCGACCAGAACACTCACTTTGCCTTTTTGCCCTGTGATAGGAAGCCGTGTCACTATTCGTATAGTAGCTGATGAACCAACCAAAGAGTCTAGCAGATGTGACCCTAAGAGTCCTGAAGCCCCTGTGATCAAGATTTTTTTGTCCTTGTAGAAGGACGCCTTTTCCACGTTTTTGCTCATATCATCTATCATTGCATTAGGTAACAACAAATTCTCGATATATCTTTTGCGTGTTCCGCCCAAGAATATTTTTGCTTAACCTTTGTCCATGCCGCTACGCCCATTTTGGTAGCCAAATCCTTCTGATGCGTAAACAGCTCAATGTAGGCAATTATGGAGTTCAAGTCCTTTTCCTTTATATAGAAACCGTGTACACCGTTTTCAAAAAGATCACAGACGCCCTGCCCTTCTGGAATTACAAATGTGCATCCACTTGCAGCTGCTTCCAAAGCAGGCATTCCAAATCCTATGTCTGCTTTGAATTGAAGGAAAAACAGGGCTTTGCTAAATACTTCCCTCATTTTCTCTTCTGACAAAGCGCCAGTTACCGTAATTCGTTCTTGAAGACCAAGTGAATTCAGTTTTTCCAGATACCTTCGTTGATACTCCTCAGGATGCCAAGACCCCGCAATTACAATGTTTAGCTTTTTGTCTCGCTCAGCTATTTCAAACAGGTACTCAGGTTCCTTTCCTTCTTTCCACGCCGTAGCAACAACCATGTAGTTGCCTTTATGTCTGTTGACGTCACGATCAGGGTCGGTGGATGGATATAGCAACTGAACTTTTCCTTTCCCCCCTTGAGCAATTAGTAAACTGAGATGCGATTTGCACGCTGTCAGAATTAATCTACTGTTATTCACGATGCGCTTGTCAATAAACATGCCTACGCTTTTCATTAAAATAAGCAGCGACGAAGATCTAATTCTTTCAGAGTAAACGCTTTCGATAATATAACTAGCCGGATCCCAAACATACGAAACAAAGGGAATACCTCTGAGCTTCCACAACGCAATAGCTGTAAAAGAGGTGTACGTCCCATGGCTAATTATAACGTTAAAATCTTTTCGGCTTACTTTTGCCATAGAAAGGAAGGGAAAAGTAACATGAAACAGTGAGAAGAATGATAGTATAGGAAATCTAAAAGAAAAACGAAATGCACGTGGCAGTTTGTCGGATA
Source organism: uncultured Candidatus Bathyarchaeia archaeon (assembly GCA_964355725.1). Taxonomy (GTDB): domain Archaea; phylum Thermoproteota; class Bathyarchaeia; order Bathyarchaeales; family Bathycorpusculaceae; genus CAYHEV01. Next base: position 8,628 of record CAYHEV010000025.1, read on the forward strand.
AGAAAACCACTGGAATGCAACGTAGTATTTCCTTGAAGACCTTTTTGTCCGTTAGTCCCCTTTGCATAACGATTAGTTTGGCATCGAACCCTATCTTTCTGAGCGCCAAGACCTCATTGATAGCGATTTTTTCAACGCCGGCGTACCGCAATTGGTCAATCAAAACTCCTATGCGTGGTCGCGACCGATTGTTTTCAATTGCCAATTGACTAATCCAACCGCTCCTATGATATCAACATGACTTCAACAATGTTTGTTCAGGCTTCTTAAGTCCATTGGTTTTTTTGTTGAAAAGTTTTGAAATGTAGTCTTTATCGGCGTTTGCGTTTGTGACGATAACAAGCAATCTCGGTAATGGTTAGCAAAAAAAGGCAAAAAAGATGAGCCAGAAAAACATTGACACACAGACATCATGGGTTGCAAAGTCAGCGCTCACCGAACAACGCTGCAATAAGTTGAACCCTGAACGTCACGCTTCAGGGACTCTAAAAATCTAAGAAAAGTATGCTGTCTTGAAATGCCAAATTGAATTCACACTTCTTAAGAATACTCGCCATCTCATCTGAACTAGTACGGACAAATATTCTGGTCGCCCCTAAAGATTTCATGTAATTTAATGCCGCAGCCAATATATCATGCTCCACCCATCTGGCTCTTAAATGCCCAACACCTGTAATAATACTTACTTGAAAAACTTCAGCACTTTGCCGTTCTATGAAACAATAGCCCATCAATCTGCAGTCAAGGGTGGTCTCTAGAATGATCGGGTCCCACCGAGTTCGAAAAAAAGCCAAAATGGAACCCGTCCTAGCAACTGCGTGTGAACGGGCAAAAACAATACGAACTATGTGAAGAGCAAATCCTCGCAAAAATGTCAGCTTCGGCGTCTCCTGAGATGGCTCAAATTGTAATGAGATCCATTTTTTTTCGTTTTCGCGCAACGCGTCAAAGTATGCGCTATAGGATCTAGCGAGATTATGAATCTTTACAGTGCGAATTAATAAGTTGTTAGTCATATAGTCTCCCGCGAAGTCGAGTCAAGCCTGTCTTTGGCGTCTCCATCACATGCCGGATATCACGTAATATCTGTTTGGCGTGGTATTTCAGGCAAGCCCAACAAATTAAGGGGTGTAGAAAAAATCGTAATAAGTCATCTTGTAGTTCATGTAGGATATTCATGACGCTCATTCCTATCTCGACACAACAGCTTCGTATACCTTCATTGTTTCATTCGCCATTTTTTCCCATGAGAAGCATTGGGCCCTCTTCATAGCCCTCTTGGACATTTCGACATATCCTTCACGGTCTGTTAGAATGCTGATGATAGCTTTTTCCAATTGATCGATATTCCCAGGTGTGATCATTAAACCCGCATCTCCGATATATTCTCCTGCGTCGCGGACATTTCCAGCTATTACCGGGAGACCGGTTGACATAGCGTCTAAGAACATTAGGTGAAAACCATGATAGGATGGAAGAACGAAAACATCCGCTAGATTGTAATAGTAAGATAGTGTGTTGTCAGGAATGAAACCAAGAAGTTTCACACGATCTCCGAGACCCAGGTCGTTAGCCATCTTAGCCAAGAGTGGTAGTGCCTTGCCCTTTCCACCTATTAGCAGGTTAACATTTTTCATCTTCTTAGCGACAAGACTGAATGCGTTTATTAAGTCAAAAGTTCCTCTTCCGCCATGCATTTGTAATGCCCCGATATGTAGAAGAGTTTTGGGATTGTGGTAGTCTTTTCTAAGTACTGGAGAAAATTTTTTATGATCAACACCATAGTATACGACGCTTATTTTTTCAGGAGCAATTTTTAATATTCGGATTGCATCTTGCTTGGTTTTTTCTGATGATGCAATTAAATGATCGCTTTTTTTTAGAAACAACCAGTACCAAGGATTCAGTAACCGTCGTTTCATTGGGTTAATTTTGTTATAGTTAGGCGTGAGGGGAAGAGAATGGGGTATCAGGTCATGAACGGTTGTTATAAGCGGCCTCTTTCGGGCAAGTATGGCTGCTTTCGCAGAATAAGGTGAGACCGCGTGAAAAAGGTCTGCGTCAATTTTCATAAGTTTGAACAGATCTTCAGGTATTATGAATTCCTTTAGGAGCCAGTCCCGTATGTTGTTACGACTTTGGTTAAACACTACGAATTGGGTTCCTCGTTCTAGCCGGGAAACAAGATTGTAGGCATATGTGTCCATGCCTTTTCCTGTCGCTGCACTTTCGCTGAAACACATGAAGCATATTTCTATTTATGAAACACCTTGCTTCTGAGCTTGAATTCAGACACAATTTTTTAATGGTAATGGAATTTAGTATTTATTCTTTTGCTTAATATTCGCGTGCAAGAGATTGTAGTCTACAAAGCTAACAAGAACTTGACTAAGATCAAAATCACACGGATATCTTTTGAAGTGAAGAGGAGGATTGTTTTCTCACTTTTACTGTAATGAATCTGCAATGCGTCTTGTCTACTTTATCTCCCAATCGATCAAAAATGTGTCCCACGCCAACGGCCTTCTCTACGGTGAAATCGACATATTTCGACAGGGCAATTAGCCCTTTCAACGTTAATATTCTAAGATGAGGATTTTCCTCTATGTCACAGACTTGCTTTTCGTGGGGAGAAAATGGGTTTGCGATCTTCATCAGTCCGCTGTCAAAGCTCATAGAAAAAGGAGTGTATCCTAGGGTCAAAGCAAATATGTTATCCCAACTTGCAAAGTTTTCGGTTGAAATTACTGAATACCCGTTTGGCTTCAAGATTCTGTGAATCTCTCTCATAAATTTCACGGGATAATAGAGATGTTCTATTAATTGATTTGTTATGACGACATCGAACATATTGTTTTCAAATGGGTAAGGAAAACTGTTCAGGTCATGAGACAAAACTGTCACTCCTTTTTTTGTGGCTTCGCTAACGTTCGGCGGATAAATATCAACCCCAAAAATTTTAAGCTGCCCGATCTGTTCTTTTGCTCGTATGGTAAACTCTCCGTCCCCACAACCAAGATCAACGACGGTAGAGTTAGGACTACCAGATTCCAAGAGATGCAAAAAACCTTCATCTCTCATTCGTCCCCATTTCTTATGAGATAACTTCAATCGTGCATTCCCCGAGCGGAGATTCATGTTCCATGCTATTTATTTGTTTATTGGCTGAAATGCTTAGGAAATGATCAGGGACAGCTCGTATCAAAACGTCATTCCTGGATGAATTACTGAGAGACGTATGTCTATCCAAATCTCCAAACAACAGCTAAACTGTAGAGTCGATAATTCGCGACGTGATTTGATGACAAGAATGTTTTTAGCGAGGTTTTTTTTCCTCAATTTGAGGTTGATCATTACTTTTGGAGGGCATTTTTCTCTCCACTGAACCCTATCTTCGCGTTAGCTATGTGATTCAAAATACTTCTAGAGGAATGTCCCCTTTTGAAAATACGCAACAGCCTCTTTTGAAGAGCCTTGCTTGATGACAGAACAGCCAACAGGATGAGAACTACAGCAGTCACAAATGAAGTAGTCTTAGCGTAGTCATAGTTCTGTTGCGGAGCATACTCTATTGTTATTTTGAAGGTACCAGTTCTGTTCACATACCAACTGTTTGCATATCCATTGGCTAGGAAGTGCGCATCCAACTCATTTCTATCTACATACGCTCTCCATCCAACATGATACATTTGCGAGAAAACAATGAAAAAAGGGGTTTCAGCATTTACGTCCACTATGTACTTTGTGGGGTTAATTTCTTGCCATTGAACTTCTGGAGATTTCAAGTTCGAATCAGTTGAAATCGAATTCACAACAAATCTACGAGTATATTCTAGGCTTATGTACCGCCTTCCCTGATCAGCAAATTTAAACCAGCCCGAACTATTACTGTAATAATCATCCCACAAATCAGGTCTATAATAATCAATACCCACCCAAGCAGAATCAGATTTTACGTAAATGAAAATCGAGTCGAAATCCCAGAACCGATCAACAGTCGCGTTAAACCACCCCGTTGAAGCGGCTGGAACAGCCACAACACGCTCAAAAAGCTCAGGACCACCAGGAAACTGCGCAAAACCAAGCGTCAACGCCCCATCAGTCGCCTCATTATTCTTCGCATAAACCTTAACAGCATCAATGTAACCCCTAGCACCAGAAGCAAAAAACTTACCCTTACCAACATTATTATGCTCAAAACGAACAGTACTGTCCTCAGAATTCTTAAGCTCAACCGGATAATCATAAAAAATCGCGTTAGAGTCATTCGCACTTCCAATAGGTCTGCATACCTCTTGCGTTTTGGTATATTCTAGGCTTATGTACCGCCTTCCCTGATCAGCAAATTTAAACCAGCCCGAACTATTACTGTAATAATCATCCCACAAATCAGGTCTATAATAATCAATACCCACCCAAGCAGAATCAGATTTTACGTAAATGAAAATCGAGTCGAAATCCCAGAACCGATCAACAGTCGCGTTAAACCACCCCGTTGAAGCGGCTGGAACAGCCACAACACGCTCAAAAAGCTCAGGACCACCAGGAAACTGCGCAAAACCAAGCGTCAACGCCCCATCAGTCGCCTCATTATTCTTCGCATAAACCTTAACAGCATCAATGTAACCCCTAGCACCAGAAGCAAAAAACTTACCCTTACCAACATTATTATGCTCAAAACGAACAGTACTGTCCTCAGAATTCTTAAGCTCAACCGGATAATCATAAAAAATAGTACCAGAGTTGTTTGCACCAGTCCAATTACCACAATATATAGACGTGTAGGCTACCTGATTTGCCAATGGAAGGGTCGAACCGTTCTGCTCAGGCATGACATCTGAAAAGAAAAGAGCTGAAGAGAAAAGTGGAAATTCATGAAATGCGGCTAACTTGGCCAGATAGTCAATGCCGCCTTCAACGTAAACGGCATTTGAGCTTGCATATATTTGGGGATTGGTGTAGTTAACTTTGTAGAAATCTAGTTCACCAAAAGTTTTTTCCAAGGAAATTCCGTTTTGACTACTGAGCACAGACTTAATATGACTAGGAGAGTCTATGAAATCGTAGAATGTCCAATTTATGTCATTACGCTGCAAAATGTACTCTACGTTCATCAAGCCAAGAATTCTACCAAAGTCTTGCGACGAGTTTTTCGAAATCCCGTCATAAAGGTAGTCAATTAGGGCTGTTGACTCAGGAGAATTACCGGACACTACTGGGCGCATGGTTATTTCGTTAGCATCGAAGAAAGCGTTCCTTTCGTCACCAAGAGTCTTTCCCCAAGTATAGATAGAGAAAGTCTGCTGGGGTAAACAAAAATATGTGAAATTCTGGTGTAGACTGTTCAGCCAATCAGCGGCGTCATACCAATAGCTCGGTATTTCTTTTATTCTGTAATCTTCTTCAAACAGGTTCCCTGTCCACAAAGGCCACGCATTTATCAGAATCATCGAAAAAATGAGCCCGATAAGAATGTACATAATTCTAGCGTTCAGCTATTTTCAGCCCTCCCCTTTGAGCCTCGATTCAGCACAGTATTAACGAAGAAACCAGTCATTGCAGAATACGCTAAAGACAAAGGAACAACGAACTTGTAGCTGAACCTGAATACATTGAAATACGGTACATTGTTGTAAGCCCACAGATACAACTTGCCAAGGGGAAACGGATTTTCAGGAGGATAGGCACCAACTGCCATCGGAATTGAGAGGATAACTAAGAAGCCGAAGAAGAGAACGTATTTGTCTTTAGGTCTAATGAATAAAACACTAAGGGCAACTATTGGTGCGATGATTGTTGTGAAGATTAACAGCGGTGAACTGATGTAGGGCGGTGAGAAAGGAAAATACGGAACCCCTCGGTATCCACTGTAAAAGCCCCAATAGCCCAACAAACGAAAGATTTCTAGATAGCTAGTCATTCCTTGATGCTGAGTCAGCGGTTCGTAAAAAATCGGTTCCGTCCATCGCGCACCCCAGAAGTTCAAAGCTGGAACTAGCCAGTAAAGGTTTATGAGAACGATAAACACAGCAGCCAAAAAATTGAATTTTATAACATGTTTAATGCCCTTCAAGCGGTCATGCATCAGGTGAAAAACGAAAAATGCGGCAAGTACAAATACATTAATTGCCGAAAAGGGAGGTGCAACCCCACCCATTATAAACGATGCTAGTCCAAGAAGCGCAGCGTATTTCACGTATTTAAGGTATCCTTGAGAGTTCATGCCGCAGATGTATAATCCTAGCATTATTGGCAGTATTCCAGACGTGAGTAATTGGTCTGGTCCTCCGTGAAGGGTTATCATGATATACAGACTGTACATATAGGATAAAGCCGCCGCCAGCTTCGCAAGTCGATTCGCTTTTGGAATTACTACCGACACAAGAAAATACATAGACATGCCATGCAGAAAGACAAGAGAAATGTACCATAGCCGCCCGACCATAAACATTGGCAACCCCAAACGCGAAAAGAACATGAAGAAAAAGACTAACGGTAAGTCACCCATAGAGTAGCCAATATCCGTGCCGAAATTTTGGCTCGGATTCCACATGTAGAGTCTTTGATTAAATTGCCCAAAAGGATTAATCCACACTTCCGGATAAGAAGCAAAGATCAAATCTTGACCGTAAAACAGAAAAGGAATAGCCGCAACAACACCTATCACTAAGATGTCTAGCAACAGTCCCTTTCTGGATGAATCCCAAGACTTATTCGTCTTAATTAACCCCAAGTTAAATGGGGCTCAATTTTGCCAGCATACGTTCGATTCGTTCAAGCAACTCCTAATCCGCTCCAAGGTTCTAACTGCGGAGACTCCGACCTGACCGGTTGAATAGAACTCATCTTTGCCCTGAATCCACAGCATGAATTGCGAGAACAGTCTTTGCTGGTCGAAAGCACCCATTCCATGAAGCACGTAGTTTAGTCCCCTCTTCAAGTATCCTTTGTTCATGGAAACGCTCTCTTTGTAATCACGACGAGCCCAACCGAGACCGGAGTTGAAATAGGGGTTCAACCCTTTCTTGGTTTTAGGCTTGCGGGCATCTCCGTAAAATGGCGGTTGTATACAAGGTTGAATTATGTATGAGTCTGCCGCAAGATGAATGTCTAATTCTTTTGCAGTGCCCAAGAGTCGCAATGTATATCGGCCAAATGGTCCCAGGTTCATAACGCCCCTTATTTTTCCTCGCTTGAAATGAGCGGAAATAGAACAAGCCTCATCAACGCCAGGTTCCTGCCCAGTTGCAGAGAGTTGTTCTGGTTCACCCATGAGAAAATTCATGATATATGAAGGATGGATACCATGTTCCAGAAGAAGCCCACCGTTTTCAGGTTTGGCACTCCAATCTTTCGGATCTACGTAGTGTAAAGGAAAAGACACCTCTATCACTACATCATCTCCAAGCTCGCCACTGTTCAACATGTGTTTAGCCTGCAAAACCGATTTTGAGTAGATGAAATGCTGAACTACACCGAGTTTGAGATCTTGTTTTTCAGCTATTTCTAGCAACATTTGTCCATCTGCGGACTTTACGCAGATTGGCTTCTCTGTAATTACATTAAGACCTCTGGATAACGCAGTCCGCGCCAAAGGAAAATGGGTTTGTGTCGGTGTACAAATATCAACTGCGTTGATATGTCCTTGAGGTAAATCCTCTATTCGCTGGTAGGCTTCTGCTCCAATTCTTTTCCCAACTTCCTTTGCCATGGAAACGTTAAGATCCACCACTGCAACGACTTTCACATTCTTAATCCTCAGCCATGCCGGGATATGGAGACTTTGGGAAGCTGCCCCGCAACCAACGACACATACATTCATCTTTATGTCACCAATAGTTTTAGGCTAACTTTTATGCAACTGTGAATTTTATATGCTTTGTGGAAACGTACTTATCAAAACTTTCAATTACCTAGAAAACTATTTACTTCGTTTCATTTTCCGCCAAAGGTGAAGTCACGACTTTGTTCGTTCAATTGCATATTTCAATGCCTCTATGGCAGCAATAGCTGCATTCTTCCAAGTATAATCTACGGACCATCTGCGGGCAGCAAGTGACATACTTTTCCAATCTTTCTCCAAAATAGCTCGGATCTTATCAGCTATTATCTCCGGTATTGGGGGTGTTATGAAGCCTGTAACCCCTTCTTGTACAAGATCTCTTTGCGAATCTGTTACCACCAATGGGACACCACATCTCAAAGCTTCTAAGCCTGCGATTGTCCAGCCGCCTTCATCAACTGAACAGCACACAAAGACAGAACTACTCTTGAGAAGAGTAACCTTCTCCGCCTCGCTAACAAAACCTGTGAAATGAACACAATCAATTAAACCCAGCTCGGCAACTTGTCGACGCAACGACTCCTCATAATCTCCCCGCCCAACTATTAGCAACTCTACAGGAAGGTTATGTCTAAGGATGGCAACAGCTTGAAGGAGAACATCGATACCCTTATACTTCTTAAGACGACCTACATAGACAATCCTAAAGTTGGGTCTTATTGGTTCGAATGTACCTGCAACAAGTCTCTCAAAATCAACTCCAACTCCTGGTCTTGCGACAAATATTTTCCTGGAATCAAAATCAGCAGCAATTAGTTCTCTACGAGCAGTGCCCGAAATTGTTATGATAACGCTCCTTCGATAGATAGTTGGAATAGCAGAATTTGTCAACAAAGCGACTGAAGAAATCGGTGTTACTCCCAATTCTTTGATAAGAGCCAGTCTATTAGTAATTGAATAGATTAGTGCTATTACGGGCTGCTTTGCATAAAGGGGCATAAGAAAGGGAATTGTGTTGATACTTTCAAGAACAACGTCATACTTCGTTTTATCTTTAATGTATTGTTTGTAGACAGCCCAGTATATTGAAAACTTGCCACCAAGTCTTGAGATCTTGACCCCTCCGATTTCTTCCATACTATTTGCTCCAGAAAAACTCGAGGAATATAGACACACATCATGGCCCATATTAACAAACTCTGAACAAATACTGTGAACATATAACTCCGCTCCTCCAGCTTCGGGATGCAATATATCCCGCCAATTCACCACTAGAATTCTCAATTTGTTCACTGCCTCAAAAAGCCAATGTCCAAGTAGCGAAACAAGGCATCATTGAGCCTCAAAGTTCAAAATAAAATATCAAGATAGAACATCCAGAAAGAAGACTTCTTCAGAAAAAGCTGGTTTAAAACCACACTTAGCAAAAAACCCTGCTGCTTGTGTTATCCCTGACGCTCTGACTATGAGACGGGTTGCGCCCATTTTTTTTACATATTGCTTTATCAGGTCTATTGTTTGGGAACCTATTCCCAGTCCGCGCTTGCTTTCTAGGACCCCTATTAATCCTACTTCAAAAACTCTTGAATTAAATCTTTTGAGGAAGCAAAAGCCCACGATTTCGTCATCGGCTATGACTTTAAATGGGATCATATCTAAATTGCTTTGGAAAAGGGAAGTTATTCTTCCTTGTTGGCTAGCAACAATCAGACGTTCAAGTAGAATGTGATAGAGATGAATGATGATCGTTCTTGGCAGTGTCAGTCTATCTATTCTCCGTTTTGGAATGTCGAAGAGAATTGCTCCCTGTAATGTCCTCTGCTTAAACGCTTCAAAATAGATTGCATACACCCTCTGTAGATCTTTGAGTCTTGCACGTTGAATTAATGACTTTATAGACTAACCCTCCGAACATAATTAGTATTAACAGTCATTAGAACATTTTTTCAGGATGGTAAATTTGAACTGTTCCACGGTCTATTTCGTCAGCGACACTAACATCTGATGACAAGATTCTAGCCAAAAATACTTAAAAATCCAATGGTTATTTCCAGACTTTTTAGAATAAAAATCCCAACCGTGTAGGCAGGCTTCTCTTTCAAAATGCGCCAATTTCTTACGAAGGCATACTTAATAGGTAAAAATTGAGTAAGACTCCTATACTTATTTCCAAAGATGTAGTCTTTACCTGTCCGAACATAGTATCTCTTCTTCATGAGGTGTTTGCCAAGTATTAATTTGCCTTCATGATGGATAATTGGAGTCTTCGAGTACCCGATACGGATACCCATCCGCTCTAGACGAACTTGCAGATCATAGTCTTCAAACCCCACTAGATTCTCATTAAAACCTCCTACGTGGGTAAAGGCATCTTTTTTGAAGAACACAGCTGTCTCAAAAAGAGAACCTCCCTCATAAGTTCGTCGTTCTAGCGATCTAACCTCTGCCCAGTACCCCTCTCCCTTGCTAATCTCTCTAATAATGCATGCTCCGTATTCGCCGGTCAGAACTACATGCAAACAATCAACGATAACACCATCACTTAGCTCCATGTCAGAATCAAGAAAAAGCAGATATCCCCCCCTAGCCCTCTTTGCGCCCAAGTTTCGCGCTTTCGATCTTTCGCATTGAACTAAGAGGACATTTGCGCCCAATTTTAAGGCAATCTCTCGAGTTTGATCTGAGCTATGATTATCGACCACGATGATTTCCTTGCGCGCGTATTTTTGTTTTGAAATGGATTTAAGAAGACAAGGAAAGGTGGATGAGGAGTTCTTAGTGGGAATTATTATAGATACAAATGGCTTGTCAGCAACCAATATTTATCCACTTGCTTGCATGCATACAAACTCAGAAGTAAACAAAGTAATCTCATGCCCAGCCTTAACCCACCGTTTAGCAACCTCACAAGTAAAAACCTCAGCCCCACCCATAGCTGGATTAAGCCAGCAACGCCAATTAAGAATCAGAATCTTCAGCGATTCCACGCTGATACCACCGCTTCACCCTAAGCCTATACGCAATCCTCAACAGATCTAAAGACATCCGCCAAATCTCCCTAAAACTAAACCTACGCCTAACCTTCAGCTTAACAGGCAACTCAACAACCCTCAAACCAAAAACCCTAGCCAAAACCAACAACTCCACATCAAAAGCAT
>CAYHEV010000026.1:0-13211 GCA_964355725.1 uncultured Candidatus Bathyarchaeia archaeon
GTAGAAGTTGACCTTGTTGTTCTCATCAACCAGACCCATGTAGTAGGTTTTCATCGTGTAAGCGTCGCTCTTGATCATGTCAACGTATTTGCTGTTTCCCAAAACAAGGTCATAGAATATCTTCAACGTGAGCTTCGCAAACTCCAATGATGAGGCAGCCATCTTTTCAATTTCTTTTCTGTTCTCCTCGCTCAAGGCTTTAGAGATACCTCCGGGCAGTCCACACACTGGATGAGTTGCTTTTCCTCCCAGAATTTCCGTTATTTTCTGTCCGTAGGCTCGGTGCTTGATGACTTCCTTCGCTACGTCCATGCCTGCTTTTTCGATAACGCCCAGGATGTTTCTTTTCTCTGGCGGAGCGTCTGGTCCAACTATGAAGTCTGGCCCGCCTAGATAGTAAAAGTGTAACGTGTGATCATAGATTATGTAGCCAGCGTACATGAGTTCTCTGAGTTTCTTTGCTGCTGACGGCGGCTCAACATTGAACGCGGCATCCAATGCCTTAGTAGCTGCGAAGTGATGAGCCACAGGACAAACGCCGCAGATTCTGGTTGTCAAGATCGGCATCAACTCTGCTCTTCGACCGACACAGAATTTTTCGAATCCCCTAAGCTCAGGAATCTTTAGATAAGCGTTTTCAACTTCGCCTGCATCGTTCAGGAAAATCGAAACGTTTCCGTGGCCTTCAAGCCGCGTAATCGGGTCAATAATTACTTCTTTCATTGTTTCATCACCTTTCTCCTAAGAATCGATGACGGTAAGGAATACATGTAGAATGTTCCAACAGGATCTTTAATTTGGCTCATAAGCTTCTCAATATCCTCTTGGCTGTAATTCTCCTGCTCACCCTCCAAGCCCAATATGGAAGCCAAAGCGCTGATCATGGCTGCACCCTGCTCCGGCGAGTTTGGACAAGGCCCACCGCATCCTGTGCAAGGCATGTCAACAGTCAAGCACTGAGCCCCACATCCGCTGCGAGTCGCAGGACCCATGCAGATTATTCCCTGCTCAAGCAAGCATTTTTCAGGTTCAGGAACCTTTTCATGGACGCGATATATCTTGGAAATCCTTTTGTTGCCCTTCTTTCGCGGACATTCGTCGCACACTGATTTCAACGGTGCAAGAACTGAACCTTTCGGCGGCAGTTCGTTCTTCTGTATCGCTTCCACAGTGTTCAGTATCAGCTTTACCGGAGGCGGACAGCCAGGCAAATAGTAATCCACATCAACCGTTTGATCCAAAGTCTTGACCGTATCATAAAACTCTGGAAGCTTCAACACACCTTCTTTGACTTCGGATTTGGTTTTGGGAACAACTCCTTTAGGATTCGAAATCGACTTGCTTTCCAAGTAGACCTTGTCGAAGATCTCTTTGCGGTCGTGGAGATTTGCTAAGCCAGGTATACATCCTTCCTGCGCGCAGGAGCCGAAAGCTACAAGAGTCTTAGACTTTCGTCTCAAGAGCTTCGCCATGTGCTCTTGCTCTTCACTTCTCACTGAACCGTTGAAAAAGCAGATATCAATGTACTTGTCAGGCATTGCTTCAACGTCTTTGTATTTGATGTCCATTGCCACGGGCCAGAATATGATGTCGGCTATGCTTACTACGTCCAAGATTTTTTCGTTTATGTCCAAGACTGCGATTTCGCATCCACCACAGCTTGCAGCCCAATAGAAGGCTAGCTTCAACTTTTCTTTAGGCATACTACTTCCCACCTTCAACTTTCGCCAATATCTTAGAAACGTCAACCCTGAGCTCACCAAGAGCCAGCTCCTCAGGTTTCATGCCCTGTGCTAAACCTAACAGTTGCGGATAGTGCAACACTGGAATTCCGTAGATCTCGTTGAACATCTTCTCAATCCGCAACTCGTTCGTGTCATACATTATGTGGCAGAACGGACAAATAGTAATCATTGCCTCAGCGTTAACCATCTTCATGTGTGTAAGCTTGTCCTTCGCCAGCTGCAACGCAATCTTGTCGTTCACACCTACACTGGGAGCACCACAGCACTCGGTTTCATCCATGTAATCCAGACATGTTGCGCCAGTTGCCTCAATCAGCGCCTTCAGCGTTTTGGGATCTTCGGGATCATCAAAACCGATGAACTCTTTAGGCCTCAGAATGTGGCAACCGTTGTGCTCAGCAACTTTCAGCATCGTGAGCGGCTTGACAACAGAGTTCTTGATCTTCTCCAATCCGACATCCTCTATCAGCACCTGCATAAAATGCTTCGCGTCCTGCGTTCCCTTGAACTCCAATCCTGCTTCTTTCAAGTGGCAGTTTATCTCGTCACGCAGAGCTTTGTCTTCCTTCAACGTTCTGTTAACTTTCTTCAATGTCCCTGCGCAACCTGGACACAGTGTTATTATGTCCAGACCTTTCTGTTCTGCTAATGCCAAGTTTCTAGCAGCCAGAATGAGCATCGTCTCGTGACTAACCGGATCCAGTGGAAGACCGCAACAGTTGAACTCGGGCATTTCAACAAGCTCAACATCCAGCTTTCCCAGAATCTTCCGTGCCGAGATTTCGAACGCAGCAACACGGTAAGGAATTGCACAACCGAGAAACATGAGGTACTTGGAATGAACCATTCTCACTCACCTTTCTTCTCTAAGTGTTTGAGAAGGTGCACTTCGCGTAAGCTCTTCCTTATGCTTTCAGGGTTACCTTTCGGCAACGGTGGAAGCCCAGAGGTTTCCCTTTTCTTCACTCTAAGCTCAGGAATCTTGTACGCGTAGCCCGATTCAAGTATGCTTGCGCACTCTTCCTTGAACACCTGTGGAATGTTACCTTGTTCTGCCGCCAAGTTTCTCAACACGCGGATGACACTTGCAACCTCAACGTCCTGCGGACACCGATCTGTGCACGTGAAGCATGATGCGCAAAGCCAGAGAGTGTCACTGTTTAACACTCTGTCCTTCAGCCCGAGCTGAGTCATTCGAATGATCTGCCTTGGCCTGTAGGTGTCGCTGAATCTGGCAATCGGGCAGTCTGACGTGCAAGTTCCACACTGGAAACATCGCATCAGCTTTTCTCCGCCGTGCATCTTTGAGATTTCATACTTGAATTTGTAATCCATTTCTGATGATTTTATAGTCTTCTGTGCAGTTTCGGTCACTAGGCTTTAGCCTCCTCAATTTTCACCGGACTTGGTCTAAGCTTCTTTATCTGATCCACCATGTCGCGAACAACGGCAGCAAACTTGTCTCCTTCGCTTGCCGAAATCCATTCCAATCTGACACGTTCTGGTTCAATTCCGAACTCCGCTAGAACCTTCTTAATCAGGTTTATCCTTCTCGATGCCTTGAAGTTGCCGCTGATGTAGTGACAGTCTGATGGCAAGTGGCATCCTGCAACAAGCACTCCGTCGGCACCGTCCTTGAAGGCTTCGAGAATGAAGATTGGGTCGATTCTGCCACTACACATCACGCGGATGATTCTGATGTTTGGCGGATACTGAATTCTGCTGACACCTGCCAAATCCGCGCCTGCATAGGCGCACCAGTTGCAAAGGAAACCGATTATCTTTGGTTCAAACCCGTCTTTTTCACTCATGTTCTCGCCTCACATAAAGCGGCTTCAATCTGAGCCAGTAACTCGTCAGTTGTGAAGTGACCCATAGTGATGGCCTTGGTTGGACATGCCGTACCGCATGCTCCGCAGCCCTTGCACAAGGCTTCAATTACGTGTGCAATAGGCTTACCTTCTTTGTCCTTCATTTCAACTGCACCGTACGGACATAGATATTCACACACTCTACAACCACTACATAAATCTTCGGACACATTAGCGATAATCCCTTCCATCTCAAGTGTCTTTTTAGAAAGTATCGTAGTAGCTCTTGCTGCAGCTGCACATGCCTGAGCAATGCTTTCATCAATGTATTTCGGCGAATGGGCCATACCGCAAAGGAACACACCCTCTGTCGCAAAGTCTACAGGTCTCAGTTTCATGTGTGCTTCCAAGAAGAAACCGTCTTTTGTCAAGGGCACTTTAAGCATTTCCGCCACATGCTTGTTGCCGAGACTGGGAATCGTGGCAGCACTCAACACGACCAAGTCTGGCTCAATTTCAACTTCTTCTTTTATCACTGGTTCCCAGAAGGTGACCTTGAGCTTCTCGTCTTCATTGATAACTTGCGGTTTTCTTTCATCATCGTAGTTAATGAACAATACTCCTTTTGTTGCCGCTTCGCGATAATAGAGTTCTTTAAAACCATATGTTCTCATGTCTTTGTACAGAATATAGACTTCTGTTTCTGGACTCACTTCTTTGATCTTCATAGCGTTTTTGATAGCTTGCCCACAGCATATTCTTGCACAGTTTGGCCTTTCCTCGTTTCTGGCACCGACACACTGTATCATGAGAACACTCTTTGCCCTAAACTTGCCTTCTGCAATCTTCTCTTCAAGCTCGTGCTGGGTCACGACTCTCTTGTCTTTACCATAAAGGTATTCCGTGGGCTTGTATTCAACCGCACCTGTAGCCACAATCACAGCGCCATGCTCGATTTCTTTCTCTTCACCGTTCTGCTGTTTCATTCTTGATTTGAAGTTACCGACAAAACCATAAACATCAACAACTTCTGCTCCCGTGTAAACATGTATCTTATCATTCTTCTGAACATCTGCTATCAGAGCGTCAAGCTTCGTCTTCGGATCATCGCTCTTTTCAAGCAGGTAATGAATTGTGCGCAGGTGTCCACCCAATTCCTTCTCTTTTTCAACAAGATGCACCTCAAATCCTTGCTTTGCAAGTTCCAAGGATGCCGTCATGCCCGAGACACCGCCTCCGATGATCAGGCAAACAGGTGTGACGCTTATCAGTGGCTTTTCCAAAGGTTTCAGAAGCTTGGCTTTCGCACCTATTGATCGCACTAGATCCTTGGCTTTTTTCGTTGGTTCTGTGGGCTCATGCATATGCACCCAGCTACACTGATCTCGAATGTTAGTCATCTCGAACAGGTAGGGATTCAAACCAGACTCTTGAACCGTCTCTTTGAACAAGGGTTCATGTGTCCTAGGCGTGCATGAGGCTACAACGACGCGGTTCAGCTTGTTCTGCACAATCTTGTCTCTGATTAGCTTCTGCGTGTCTTGCGAACATGTGTAAAGGTTTGCTTCTGCATAAACCACGTTGGGCAGGGTCTTGGCATATTCAACTACTTCTGGAACTTTCACTACACCGCCGATGTTGATTCCGCAGTGGCAAACGAAAACGCCTATACGCGGCTCCTCTTGACTCACGTCCCTTTCAGGCGGATACTCTTTTGCAGTGACCTGGGTTCCTCTTGCAGAAGCAATTATGCTCATTGCTTTTGCGGCTGCACCACTTGCTTGGGCAACGCTTTCTGGAATGTCTTTCGGAGCTGAGAAGGCGCCGCAAACGAATATACCGTGTCTTGACGTTTCCATAGGCGAGAAAGCCTGCGTTTCGCAGAAGTTGTACTTGTTGAGTTTTATCCCCAGATTTTTTGCGAGTTTCTCAACATTCTTTGGCGGTATCATTCCAGTCGACAAAATCACCATGTCGAATTCTTCTGTCTTGGGGGTCTCATCTTCAACATAGTGGAGAAAAAGGTTGCCCGTCTTCGGATCTTCGGTTACTCCAGCCACTCTTGACCTCACGAACTGTATGCCCCATTCTCCTTGGGCACGCTCATAGTAAGCATCAAACTCCTTTCCATAAGAACGCATATCCATGAAAAAGATCTTGGCATCCAGTCTCGAGGGTGTGTGTTCTTTGGCTATCACTGCTTCCTTCATGCCATACATGCAACATGCTGCGGAGCAATAGTCATTGCCAAGCTGGTGATCTCTCGAACCGACGCATTGAATGAAGGCAATTTTCTTTGGAATTTCGCCATCCGAAGGCCTGAGAACTAGTCCTCCGTAGGGACCAGAAGCGCTTAAAATGCGTTCAAACTCTATGCTGGTCACCACGTTGGGAAAACGCCCATAACCATACTCGCTCTTCAGTTTTGCATCGAAAGATTCGAAACCAGGCGCAAGTATTATTGAGCCCACTTTCAACTTGACTTCGCTGTCTTCTTGGTCGTATTGAATCGCTTGTGCCTTGCAAATTTCGTCGCATGTTCCGCATCCGATGCACTTTTCACGGTCGATCATGTACTTCAACGGGACTGCTTGTGGATATTCGACGTAGATTGCGCCTCTTTGGCCTAGACCTTCATTGAACGAGTCAACAACTTCGATGGGACATTTTTGTGCACAGACGCCGCAACCGTTGCATTTCTCTTCGATAATGAAACGGCTCTTCCTTCGAAGTTTCACTTCGAAGTTTCCAGCTTCACCGTCTAGACCCGTGATTTCGGCGTTGGTCAGGATTGTGATGTTTGGGTGTCTTCCTGTTGCCACAAGTTTGGGTGACAGAATGCACATTGAACAGTCGTTCGTTGGGAATGTCTTGTCGAGCTGAGCCATCACTCCGCCGATGCTTGGTCCCTGGTCGATCAAGTACACTTTGAACCCAGAATCTGCCAGATCTAAGGAGACTTGTATGCCGGCGACACCGCCTCCGACCACCATGACTGCTCCGACCTTTTCTTTAGTCATTTCATGCAACCTCCAAAGCTTTGTAGAAGGGAGTAGTTCCTTCAACGTGATCCATTGATATCATGTTTCTTCTGCGCATGGCCACGATCTGCTTTAGCACGTCCGCTGGCTTCCTTTCAGTTGCCTCTGCCAAAGCCTTGACTGGAAGTGACTTGTCTCTGGTAAGAAGGTGAATCTTGTGGCGAATGAATTCGACTTCGATGGCCTCGTCAAGCAAAGAATCAAACTTCTCTTGCGGAATTTTCTCTTCATAAACGTTGTTTTTCTCTGTGAGCTCTCTTTCTCTGCCAACCAGAACTCTAAGCTTGAAGTCTGAGGCAGCGTTCTTTGCAGCTTGAATGTTCTCAAGAATCTTCTGGGTCGGCTTCTTTCCTGAAAGTGGCGATGGACCCAACTTCCTTATTTGTTCTGTGAATTCGGTCACTAGCTGGGCAAATCTTTGGCCTTCTGATGCTGAAACCCATTCGAGTTTCAGACGATCTGACCCGAGTCCTGTAAGCGCCAGTAGTTTCTTGAGCATTTTGATTTTTCTTTCCTCATACAGGTTTCCCTCCGAATAGTGGCAGTCGCCCGGGTGGCAACCTAGGACCAGTATGCCGTCAGCGCCTTTTTCAAAGACTTCCAGAGGGATGACAGGGTCTATTCTTCCGCTGCACATGACTCTGACGACTCTTATGTTCGGCGGGTACTGTAGTCTGCTGACTCCTGCAAGGTCTGCACCCGCATAACTGCACCAGTTGCAGAGGAACCCGATTATCTTTGGTTCGAATTCAGTCACTTTATGAGCCTCCCAAAGCGGCGGTTGCTTCAGCTAATACTTGAGCGTCGCTGAAGTGTCGCATGTTGATGGCTTTTTCCGGACAGCTTGCCGCGCACACGCCGCATCCTTTACACAGAACGTCGTTTACTCTTGCGATCCCCTGTTCATCCT
Organism: uncultured Candidatus Bathyarchaeia archaeon; assembly: GCA_964355725.1. Taxonomy (GTDB): domain Archaea; phylum Thermoproteota; class Bathyarchaeia; order Bathyarchaeales; family Bathycorpusculaceae; genus CAYHEV01. The sequence continues at coordinate 7,508 of CAYHEV010000026.1, forward strand.
TTCGTATGGCATTGTAAGGACACAATTTGACGCATGTACCGCATCCCGTACACAGATCTTCGTTGACAAAGGCGGTTATAGCTTCTGTTCTAACTCTCCCTAGAGCCATTGGAATGCCTGCTCTGGAAGCACATGCGTAGGCTTGGGCTACGCTCTCGGCGATGGTTTTAGGGCTGTGAGCAGTTCCGCAGACGAATATTCCATCTGTGGCGAAGTCTACTGGTCTAAGCTTTACGTGTGCCTCAAAGAAGAAGCCATCAGCTCCCAATGGAACCTTCAGAAGCTTGGAAAGTTCTTTGGCTTCTTCCCATTGAACGAGCGGAGTGGACAAAACCACGAGGTCAGCGTCAAGTTCGAGAGTGCCGTTAACCAGAATGTCGTGTACTTTCACGGTGAACTTTCCGTCTGGTCGCCTGCAAACTTCAGGCGGATTTTCAGAGTCATATCTTATGAATTGGACAAAGTTTTCTCTGGCCTTCTCGTATTGCTCCTCGAAGTCTTTGCCGTAGGTCTGCATGTCCCTGTAGATGATCGAGACTGCAGCGTCTGGAAACACTTCTCTGATTTGAAGGGCATTCTTGACTGCAACGGCACAACATATTCGGGAGCAGTAGTTTCTTCCACCTTCTTTCTCTTCTCTTGCGCCGACGCATTGAATCATTACAACGTTCTTGGGTTTCTCAAGCTGCTTTTCCTTGAGAAGTTTTTCAAGTTCCAACTGGGTGATCACATTATTGTTTTCGCCGTAGCAATGTATGCCATGCGGTTTGAGAACGTCAGCTCCTGTGGCGACGATTATTGTACCAACGTCAAGAGTCTCCTCTTTGCCTTCGCAGCTTATTGTTGCCTTGAAGTTCCCTATGAAACCTTCAATCTGCTTGACGGTTGATGTTGTGTAGATTGTGATGTTTGGGTTTGAGCGCACAGATTGAATATACTCTTCTAGGACGTCTGAGCTGAGGTTGTCGCTTGGATAGAGCTTGTAAAGCTCTTTCAGTCTTCCACCGAGCTTTTTTTCTCTTTCGATCAGATGGACTTTGAATTTCTGGTTTGCCAAGCTCAGCGCGGCAGTCATCCCTGAGACTCCGCCACCGATCACGAGTGCTGAAGGTCGGACGTCAATTTCTGGCTCTGCTTGAGGTTCGAGTAATGCTGCTTTGGCAACGGCCATCTTTACGGTTTCTTTTGCTTTTTCCGTGGCCTTCGTTGGTTCTTTGGCGTGTACCCAGCTACAGTGTTCGCGTATGTTTGCCATGTGAAAAAGGTACTTGTTCAGGTCTGCCTCTTCACATGCGCCTCTGAAGAGTGGTTCATGTGTTCTGGGCGTGCATGAGGCTACAACTACCCTCGTGAGATTGTGTTTTTTGATGGCTTCTTTGATCTTGCTCAGTCCTTCTGATGAGCACATGTAAAGGTTGCCTTCTGCGTAGGCGACGTTGGCCAGGGTTTTTGCGTATTCGACGACTTCAGGTACGTTGACTACGCTACCTATGTTGACTCCGCAGTGGCAAACGAAAACGCCGATACGCGGTTTCTCTTTCTCACTCATGTTTTTGCCTCCTCGACTGCGCATGCTATCGTTTCAGCTGCTCTTGCAGCTGCGCCACTTGCTTGAGCCACACTTTCCGGAATGTCCTTTGGACATTGGCAGTAGCCACAGATGTATATTCCCGGCACGTTTGTATCTATTGGTGCCGTAAGCAGGTTTTTAGACATGAAGAAACCAAACTCGTCCAGTTTTAGACCCATGGCCTCAGCAATCTTCTTGTTGTCTGCTTTGGGAATTAACGCTGGACATAGAACAACTAGGTCAGCATCTAGTATTTTCATTTCGCCAGTCTTCATGTCTTCATAGTGTATTTGCAGGTTTTTTGTCGTTGGGTCTTCGGCTATTCCGCCTGGATGCGCCTTGATGTATTTGACGTCGTATTCTTTCTTTGCTCTGTCAACGAATTCCTGAAAGCCTTTTCCAACTGCTCTCATGTCAATGTACATGATATAGACTTGAGTCTTGGGAGCGTGCTCTCTTACTAGGATTGATTCTTTCGTGGCGTAGACGCAGCACACGCTTGAGCAGAACGGGAAGCCACCATGTTGGCTCCTTGAACCGACGCATTGTACGAAAACAACGCTTTTTGGCTCTTTTCCATCTGACGGTCGGACAAGATGCCCGTCCGTAGGGCCAGAAGCACATATTATTCTTTCAAATTCCATGGAGTGAACTACGTTCTTGAATCTGCCGTAGCCGTATTCACTCATGGTTGAAGGGTCGAACACGTCGAACCCCGTGGCTAAGATTATTGAAGAAACTTTCACGTTGATTTCTTCTGGTTTCTGTTCATAGTTGATGGCGCTTGAAGGGCAAACCTTCTGACATACCTTGCAAACGCCCTTAGTGAAGTATAAGCAGTGTTCAGGATCAATGGTTGCTACGAGGGGAACAGCCTGTTTGAAGGGCATGTACACAGCTTTTCTGTTTCCTAGTCCCATGTCAAACTCGCTAGGAACTTTGGCGGGACACTTCTCCATGCAGGTGCCGCAGCCTGTGCACTTTACCGCGTCGACGTAGCGGGGCTTTTTCAGGATTTTGACGGTGAAGCTCCCCGCTTTGCCTTGGACCTCTTTGATTTCGGAGTAAGTTAAGAGGTTGATGTTTGGGTGTCTGAAGCATTCGATCATCTTTGGTGCTAATATGCAGATGGAGCAGTCAAGTGTTGGGAACGTTTTGTCCAGCTGGGCCATTCTTCCGCCTATGCTTGGGGTTTTCTCAACGAGGTGGACTTTGGTTCCGCGGTTGGCTAGGTCTAGAGATGCTTGTATCCCTGCTATGCCGCCTCCGATGATCAAAACTGACTTTGGCATGAGTGAGACTCCCTCGCTTCTATTTGTTTGAATGAGTGAATAAATGAAGCTAAATAATCTTTACGTTTGCAAAGCCCGTTTTCAATGGTTGGTTCATCTGTTTTCTTATGTTTGATCGTGATGCTGACACTCCGTGCAGCATTTGACATACGTCATATTGTAACGAAGCACATCAAAACTTAATAAAGTTTCTCAAGACGGAACGATCGTTATGATGAGAAAGGAGCTATTCTTGTACTGCCTCAGCTTCTTTGTATTCCTTTTTTTTCACCTGATCTGATTGGGCCTCAACTTGCGGCTCTTCTGAGGCTTTTGGTTCAGGGCATACGCTTGGTTCTTCTTCTTTGAGGTTTAATGTACCTCTTACGGTGCCATCTTCAGGGTAGGTTATCGTGAAACCCATTTTCTTCATGAGGCTGATGGCTCCGTAGTTGTCTGGCAGCATTATGGCGTAGACTGTTTCAAGTTTCATGTCTTTGCAGATTTCCAGTACGTAATCAACCAGTTTTGTGCCCAAGCCAAATCCTTGCCAAGGATCAGCGACGATGAATGCTATTTCGCCTGCTTTTCCATTTGGTTCAATGCTCACGCGAGTTACGCCTAGGATTTTTCGATGTCCGTCTTCGGTTAGTTCGGGTACTATGGCTATTTCTCTGTCGTAGTCAATGTTGGTGTATCGGATTCTCGTTTCATGCGGTGTGTCTTTAAGTATTTGGAAGAACCTGTAACGTATGGATTCTTCTGAGAAGTTTCGGAACATTTCCAGCCACAATGGTTCGTCTTCAGGTTTTATAGGTCTGAGAATTACGGTTCTGCCGTCTCTGAGTCTCCACATGGTTTCATATTTCTTCGGGTATGGTGTTATTATCAAGTGTTCATGCGGTTCGAATTTCTGGAATACTTTTTGCCTGTCGATGACTATGCGTGCGTCGAAGGCGAAGGCTTCTTTTTCGTTTATGAACAGCGGGTTAATATCAACTTCCTTGAGCTGTGGAAAGTCAACGAGCATCTGACTGAAGCGTACTATTATTTCTTCGAGGAGTTTGATGTTTGCCGGAGGTACGTTTCTGTAACCTTTCAGAAGTTGGTAGACTTTGGTTTCTTCCATGAGTCTTCTGACTAGAGTTTGGTTCAGAGGCGGGATGCCTATGGCGAAGTCTTTGAATAGTTCTACGCCGATGCCGCCCATTCCGAACAATATTACTGGCCCGAAGAGCGGGTCGGCCTTGGCTCCAATGATGACTTCGTAACCTTGTTTCCTTACCATAGGTTGGACTGTTGTGCCTAGAATCTCAGCTTCAGGATTGTATGCCTTGGCGCTTTGCATTATTCGGTTGAATGCTGCTCTGACTTCGGCTTCGCTGCTTAGGTCTAGCACGACGCCGCCTGCATCGGTTTTGTGAACTATTTGGGGCGAAAGAATCTTTAGCACGACTGGGTAACCTAGTTGCGTAGCTAGTTGGGCAGCTTCATCTTCTGTTCGGGCAACCTTCGTTTTTACAACTGGAAAGTTATAGTATTCCAAGAATGTTTTAGCTTCCACTTCGTTGAGTACTTCACGGTTTTCTGTTGCTACGTTTCGCATTATCATCATGAGTGGACGTTTTGGCGGGACAACATCGACTGGCAGTTCTTCGGGTGTTTCGTAGAGGAGTTCCAAGTTGCGTTTGTACTGGTACATGTAGAGGTATGTCTTGATTGCTTGCTCGGGTGTGGAATACGTTGGGATGCTGTTCTCATTGAAGATGCGGTTTGCATCTTGCACTACTCCGTAGCCCATGAATGAAGTTAAGATGGTTTTATTTTGGTAGTTTCTGCTTTTGAGGAGTTCTGTGATGCTTTTTGCAACTTCAACAGGTTCGGCCACGGCTTGGGCAGTGTAGATTATGAGTATGCCGTCGACGTTTTCATCGTTCAGACATGCTTCGACTACCGGTTTGTACCTGTCGGCTTTAGCGTCTCCTAATATGTCGATGGGGTTTCCTCTGCTCCAGAAATGCGGCAAAAGATTGTTCAGGGTCTCCATTGTTTTAGGACTTAGCTTGGCTAGTTTTCCGCCTTGGGCGATCAGGGCGTCTGTTGCCATCACTCCTGGTCCGCCAGCGTTGGTTATTATGGCCAAGTTTGGTCCTCTTGGAAGTGGCTGCATGCCCAAGACTTCGGCGCAGTTGAACAAGTCGGCGATTTCATCTACGCGTACCATACCTGCGCGTTTGAACGCTTTGTCGTAGATCATGTCTTCCCCTGTGAGCGAACCTGTGTGTGAGGCTGCGGCTTTTGCGCTTTCACTGAATTTTCCTGCTTTTACTACGATTATAGGTTTTGTGCGTGCAAAGTGTCTTGCAGCACTCATGAATTTGCGTGCGTCAGTTATTCCTTCAATATACATGAGGATGCTTTTTGTCTTCGGATCCGTTCCAAAATAGTCTATGAGGTCACCGAAGTCTACGTCAATCATTGAACCTAGTGACACGAAGTTGCTGAAGCCGATGTTTTCGTGCATCGCCCAGTCCAGAATGGCGGAGCCGAGTGCTCCACTTTGAGAGATGAAGGCTATCTTGCCAGGTTGGGGCATTTTGCTGATGAATGTAGCGTTGAAGTTGACGCTGGGACGGATGACGCCTAAACAGTTTGGTCCAACTATTCGCAGTCCATACTTGCGTTTTATTTCTATGATCTTGGCTTCTAGGGCTTTGCCCTCTGGACCTATTTCTTTGAAGCCTGCGGATATGATGATTATGCCCTTTATTCCTGCTTTTCCACACTGTTCAAGCACGTCTGGAACGGTTTGAGCTGGAGTGGCGATTACTGCTAGGTCAACAGGTTCCGGGATTTGTTCTAT
>CAYHEV010000026.1:13311-15512 GCA_964355725.1 uncultured Candidatus Bathyarchaeia archaeon
TACTTTTTCATTAGGTATTCATGTATGGCTTTTGCTGCTTTTTTGCCTGCACCCATAGCGCTTATGACCGTCGCTTCACCTGTTACTATGTCTCCGCCTGCGTAAACGCCTTCAATATTTGTCTTCCCGTTTTCATCCGTCACGATGGTGCCCCACTTGGTAACCGCCAATCCTTCAGTTGTGCTCTGAATGATCGGGTTGGCCGTTCTCCCAACAGCGACAATAACTGTGTCAGTATCCATGGTAAATTCTGAACCCGGAACAGGAACAGGCCTACGCCTACCTGACGCGTCAGCCGGTCCCATCTCCATGCAGATACACTCCATAGCTTTAACCCAGCCCTTCTCATCGCCGATAAACTTGGTGGGATTAGCCTGAAACTTGCAGAGTATTCCCTCTTCTTCAGCATTCATAATTTCTTCAGCGCGGGCAGGCATCTCCTCTCTTGAACGACGATAAACAATACAAACCTCCTCAGCGCCCAAGCGCAAAGCGGAACGCGCCGAATCCATAGCTACATTGCCACCACCGATAACGACAACATGCTTCCCTATTCGAATCGGCGTATCATAAAACGGAAAAGCATAAGCCTTCATCAAATTGACCCGAATCAAAAACTCATTCGCTGAGTAAATTCCCCCAAGATTCTCTCCAGGCACACCCATGAAAGCAGGCAATCCAGCACCAGTGCCGACAAAAACCGCATCAAACCCGGACTTTAGCATTTCTGGAATTGTGTGTATTCTACCGATCAGGTATCCAAGTCTAAGGTTGACTCCCAACTTCTTGATGTAGTCCACTTCCGCCTGAACGATGCTCTTTGGCAAACGAAACTCGGGAATACCGTAAACCAATACACCGCCAGACAAATGCAACGCTTCAAAAATGACAACTTCGTGTCCAAGTTTAGCTAGATCAGCCGCAACTGTTAATCCAGCAGGACCAGCACCGACAACCGCAACCTTTTTGCCTGTAGATTGCGGCTTTTCCGTGACTTTGACTCCTCTTTCTCTTTCCCAATCAGCGACCCATCTTTCCAATCTGCCAACGCTAATGGGGTCACCGATTTTCCCGAAAATGCACTTTTGCTGGCACTGCTCCTCTTGCGGGCAGACGCGTCCACAAATTGCTGGAAGAGCATTCTTCTCTTTGATCTTCTTCGCAGCCTCTTCGTATTTTCCTTCTCTGAGGAGTTTGATGAACTCTGGAATTGGGACTCCTACGGGGCAACCTGACACGCATTGCGGTTTTGGACATTGCAGACAGCGGCTTGCTTCTTCGCAGGCTTGCTCTTCCGTGTAGCCCATTGCGACTTCGTTGAAGTTCTTTCCGCGGACTTTCGGATCTTGTTTTGGCATCTGCACGGCTTTCTTGGATTTAGGTTTTGGTTTAGTTTCCGCCACAACTACAACCTCCATGCATTTCCCACAAGAGCGAGCTCAGCCTTTCTTCTGGCAGAAACATTCTCTGTCTGTTGATTAACTCGTCATAATTCACTTTGTGACCGTCAAACTCGGGTCCGTCTACACAGCCAAACTTCATTTTTCCGTCGATTGAGACTCTGCAGACGCCGCACATACCCATTCCATCAACCATTATCGGCGTCAAACCTACGACCGTTGAAATTCCAAAAGGTTTCGTGATTTCGGAGACGTTCTTCATCATGACTACAGGTCCATAAGCGACGCAGCGACTAAACTTTTCTTTCTCAAGAACACCCTTTAAGAAATCTAATCCCGTGTAACCTTTGGAACCGTCATCCGTCGCTACGTAAAACTGTTCACTTTGGGCTTTCATCTCTTCCTCAAAGAACAACAGTTCTTTGATTCTTGCTCCCATGACGGTAGTGATTTTGTTGCCAGCTTCTCGCAAAGCCTTAACATGTAGAAGCATAGGCGCTATCATGACTCCGCCAGCAACGCACAGAACCTTGCCAAAATTCTTGATTTCAGACGGAACTCCAAGTGGCCCAGTGATGTTCCAAATGCAATCGCCCTCTTTCAAGAGACCTAGCTGTTTTGTCGTTTTGCCAACCTCGTTGAACGCAAAAGTCACAGTGCCTTTTTTCGCGTCATACCCTGCAATTGTCAGTGGTATGCGTTCTCCTTTTTCATCTATGATCAGGATTATGAATTGTCCAGGTCGAGCTTTTTCGGCCATTTCTGGTGCACATACCTCGAACAGCTTGATTTTCGGTGCCA
>CAYHEV010000026.1:15612-19535 GCA_964355725.1 uncultured Candidatus Bathyarchaeia archaeon
GCTTTTTCGGCCATTTCTGGTGCACATACCTCGAACAGCTTGATTTTCGGTGCCAGCTCCTTCTTGGCTGTGATTTTATACGTTTGGCTTAACCTCCACTTTTTCCGGTTTTGACGGTGGCATTGAAGCTATCTTCTTAACAAACGTGTCCATTTTATTGTTGAAATCTCCGACGCACCGAGGTGAGACTGTATAGAGTTCAAACCGTTCAAGCAAGTTCATCTTTTTGAGAACATTCTTTAGGACAGTCATGTTTCTTTCAGCAGTTTCCTTTCCCTCTTGAAGCTTGCAGTCTTCGGTTGGGCAAACGACGGCCATAACGCCGTCGAAACCATTTTGCAGTGCATTGACAACGTGAACTGGGTCAAGTGCTTTGAAGCAGGGAATCTCCATGGGCATCACTTTGTGTTTGGATAACAAGTTTTCAGGATTGTCTAAGGCTGAGAACTCTGACCATTGGCAAACAAAAAGGAGAATCACCGGAGTCTTACTTTCCGCTTTCAACTTTCTGGCAGATTCTGCATAACGTGCCAAAACGTTTTCAAATTCGAACCCCTTGATCTGGATGGCGTGATGCGGACAAACCAAAGCACATGCTCCGCAGCCCATGCAATAATCGTAGAGAATCTTAGGCGTGGCTAATGGTTCTGCTTCTATTGCTTTGTACGGGCAGATGAAGACGCATTTGTCGCATCCTACACATTTTTCCGTATCGTAAATTACTTTCCGCGAATACTTTACGACTTTCAAAGCGTCTTTGCTCAGGCCGAACTGTTCAAGTACGGTTCCTCCAAGCATCATTCGTCTAGTGTTTATTTTGGTTCCTTCCTTGAAACGGCAGAACTTGTCTTCGCATTGGATGGAAACCACTTTTCTTATGCCTGATTTCAAAACCTTGAAGACGAATTCTGTTGGAACACGACCAGAACACGGCAAACGCAATGGAATGTAATTGTCTATTTTCAATCCTTCTTTTGCCAAGATTTCTTCAATTTCGCATGTCGAAGGTGAGTTGCCCCGACACATTAGGACAAGCGTGTCGCTCTTGCATTTTTCATGCATACGATTAACGTATTTCAGTAAGCTGTCATAGTCATAGTAGACAATCTCAATGGCCATAACTGGACATGCGCTGTAGCAAATTCCACAAACTTGGCACTTTTGCAGGTCTATTTCAACCTTGCCCGTTTCTGGATCGCGTTTTATGGCCTCGTATGGACAGATTGAGTGACAGATTGAACAACGACTACAATAGTCTTGGTTGATGTTTACTGCGGCGGCACACACTTCACTCATCTCAACACTTCTCCGATGTTCACTTTCCATTCTTACTTATGTCAATGGAACGCCAGACCACAATTGAGTTTTGAGATGAAGACCCAAAAATATAATGGTTGCGGAATGTTTTCAACTGTTTGCAAGATGCTTTTCTATTTTTTGTAGTACGGTCTTCGAATGTAACCGTATGCCTCTAAAGCGGCTGTTATGCCTTGGCCGACAGCTGTACCGACTTGTTTAACTGGATGGTTTGTGACGTCGCCGGCCGCGTAGACTCCGCTAACGTTCGTTCGCTGCAGCATGTCAATCTTAATGTATCCATTCTCGTCAACCTCAACACCTGCTTCTTTAGCCAATTGGCTGTTTGGAGACTCTCCAACTTGGACAAATACGCCGTCAATGGGCAATTCTCTGGTTTCTCCAGTCTTGTTGCTGAACAATACCACCTTGTTGACCAGTCTTTCGCCTTTGATTTCTTTCACTTCATTGTTCAAGAGAACCTCAACGTTCTTCTGGTCAGTCAACGCTTTAGCGAGAGCATGCTCAGCTCTGAGCACGTCTCTCCGATGTGTGATTTTGACTTCTGAAACAAGATCAGCAAGATAAAGAGCGGTCATGACGGCTGAGTTGCCGCCTCCTACGACTAGCACACGTTTGCCTTTGAACAAGGGACCGTCGCAAATTCCGCAGTAGCTTACTCCTCTCCCGCGAAACTCTTTTTCCCCCGGAACGCCTATCTCTCGATAATAGCTGCCAGAAGCAATTATTATCGCCTTAGACTCATAAGTAGCTTTATCGGTCTTGACTATCTTTTTTTCGTCTTTGAGATTGAGGTTGGTGACGCTTTCAAATTCATGAATTGTCACACCGACACTTTTGCAGTGAGTCACCATTTTCTGAACCAGTTCCATCCCGCTTATGTGCGAAAAGCCTGGATAATTCTCAACTAATGGGGCGTCAGCCGCTGTTCCTCCTGCTATTTTTTCCTCCAGAAGCAGAGTATTCAATCCGCTCCTTACTGCATAGATTCCAGCAGCCAGACCAGCAACGCCGCCACCAATTATCACTAACTCTGGATTCTCCATCCGGAACACCGTCTTAAGCAAGTTAGTCTAGTAGCCGATGATTTATCAAATATTCGCTAGATTCCGATACGACATGAGACGCAATCACACACAATAACCGTATTCTGTGCCTAGCGGAGGTTATCTCCCGATGTCCCCTTAAAAAGTTGGCTTTATGCAGCTTCTGATATACCACTAGAAAGTGGAGGCAGCTTTTCAGATGAGCGTTATTCTAGTGTCGTCTGTGTATGGTTACACACTTTGGGTTTGGGGTAAAGTTTTATCCCCACACACACACCGACTGCGCCGCACTACTGGATAAGAATCCCACCACTGACCCACTTCAGGAAAATGAGGTTGACTGTTGCCCTATATCTCCCTCACTCAACTAGGAAACAATATACCTCTAAAGACCCTAAAGGGTATATTTCCGGAGAATCAATTATGAAAGAAGAAGGCGCAGAACAAAACTGTTATTTCAAGCATGTTAGAAGTTCTTCCCATTTTCTTGTTTTCTTCAGTTGATTGTTCTTCACCAAATCTTCAATAAGACTAGCATCATCATAAACAACCTTCGGAATTTGTGGGTTTCGGAATACTAAGACAAGTGCATTTTGGAATCTGTTCCTATAATTAGGACTTTCAACGAGAACAACTACGTGAAAGCGCAAGTTCCCATTCTGTTGTTCAAATTTCTCAAATGTGTTTCTTGCGGGTTCTGAGGGAGTATTCTTTTTAGAACTTCCAACGGCATTGTTACTGATTTTTAGCACAGCATCCAAATCGTGAACTGAATAGTCTGATTGGTTAGGGTCAACCCCTACCCTAAGCAAATACAAGAGATTCATTTTCGTTTTTACCTCTCTTATTTTCACTTTGGGGTTTTTAGGCAACCTAATGCCTTTTCCGACAAGATGCTTGTGAATCACGTTTAGTGTTGCATTTCCAGATTTATACTGTTTCGAACTGCCTTCTTGTTTTCGGTATTCGTCTACAAAATCTTTAAGCATCTGGTATTCTTCATGTTGCTCAGTCAGAAAAGGATAAGCAGGGTTATCAAATTCGGACATGATTTTCCGTATTTGTCAAACTCAAATTAAACCTTTCGTAACATTTGACGCGTTAACTCTCGACACTTTTCTTCAAATCCTCATACTCTTCCTTAGAGATTTCGCCTTTTGCCAGTCTCAGCTTCAGTATCTGTATTGGGTTCTCAGCCGTCTTCTTCTGAACTACTGCACCTTTGCAAATTGGACAATTGTCCATTCTCGCCCTAGGAATGCCGATCCCGCATCTCTGACAAGCAACTCTGAGTGGCACGATGAATCTTTGTAATCCTTTGAAAAGCAATATCGAGCCCGCTTGGATAGGATAAGTCGTGTAGATGTTTTCTAGCTGTGCTCGCGCTCCAGTTTCATCGCCTTCTTCCAGTTGCTTCGCTATCTTGAGCAGATTCTCGCGCACATTATCGGGTATTAGAGGCTCAGTATAAGTCAAATCAGTATTGAGTGAAGGAGAGTGAATATTGAATGTAGGGTTCTCTCGTACAGGTCCAAATGACCATCTACCTGTCTTCTCATC
>CAYHEV010000027.1:0-19038 GCA_964355725.1 uncultured Candidatus Bathyarchaeia archaeon
TAGTTCACGTCCACAGAAATGATAAAAAGAGGGAATTGGACGGGTGAAATTTCCAGTCCCGTAAGATTAAAGTGAAACTTGCGACGCTTAAACAATAACGAGGAACTGAGAATTAAATGGCTACGGAAGAAGTTGAAACCAAAGAGCAAAAACGACTTCTCATTCTATGCGTCGACAGAGACGACGATCTGGCGGTAAAAGCCGAGGTCAAAACCCCGGTGGTTGGAAGAACTGAAAACCTCAACGCTGCCGTAGCACTTGCACTACGCGATCCTGAAGAACCAGACGCAAATGCGATATTCGAAGCCATACGCACATACGATCGCCTAAAAAACCAAAACAACCCTCAGGAATCCTTTGAAATAGCCACAATCTCTGGCTCTGAGCACGGCGGAGTTGACGCAGACCGAAAAATAGTGGCTGAACTAAGTACTCTGATGAGTTCTTTCCCCGCAACCGAAGTCATACTAGTTACGGACGGGTACTCGGACGAAACGGTTTTGCCTCTTATAGAGTCCAGAGTTCCAGTTTCCTCAGTCAGGAGAATAGTCATAAAGCACAGCGAATCAATCGAAGAGACAGCTGCTCTGTTCACGCGATACTTAAAAATGATCGTGGAAAACCCTCGTTACGCCCGAATCGCACTGGGTTTGCCCGGACTGCTTCTCCTGCTTCTTGCAATCCTTTCAATTTTCCCAGGCGGATACTACTATTTCTGGATCGTTCTGCTTTTTGTCTTAAGCGCGTACATGCTTGTGAAGGGTTTTGGAGTTGACAAATCAGTGAAAAACTTCTACAAGTGGGTAAACGAGTATTCTCCGCCGCCTCTAAGAGTGCAGATATCCAGTTTCGCTGCAGGTGCCGGAACCTTATCCGTGGTGATCGGAGCCTATCTGGGATGGGCCAATGCTGCAGCTAGAATCGGAACCTTACCCGTAGACACGGCTGGCTGGCTTGGCATTTTCCCTCAGATTATCGGTAACTTCATCAAAGGGTCAATGGACCTCCTAATAGTAGGTATATGCGTGGCACTTCTGGGAAGAGCCATACGTTGGTATCTCGAACGCGACGTCAGATTGCTCCGCAACGTAGCCCTGATAATTTCAATTCTGTGGTCCCGACAAATTCTTGACGGAACTTCAGACGTCTTGGTCAGACCTGAACTGGGTTATGAAAAGCTCATTTTCTCAATAATTGTCGGCGTCTTGATAGGTGTGGCATCAGTTCTAGTAATATTTGTTATTCAGAGGTCTGAGACGAGCTTCTTTGGTGAGACAGAAGAACATGAAGAGAATCTCGGAGAAGGATAGAATTGCAGTCGTCGGCCGGACGGGTTTCGAAAAACTGTTCAAATGCTCTTAGAAACGCGAGGTCCAAATGATGTTCAAGGGACTTCTGTCAACCATCGGAGCCTACAAGGTTTATGAAAAATGGCTGTGGCGTCAAGTCGAATATGGTGTGAAACCAGAGCATATCGCGATTATCCTGGATGGAAATAGGAGATGGGCCTTTGGAAAATCTCCTAATCCATGGTTTGGCCACGAAAGAGGAGCTGAAAAGGTTGACCAGCTGCTTGACTGGTGCCTGAAGCTAGGCGTCAAATCCATTACACTCTATGCCTTCTCAACTGAAAACTTCAATCGACAAAAAGAGGAAATCGACGAAATCATGCGCATTACTGAGCAACAGCTCAAAAAGATTCTCACAGATGAAAGAGTGCACAAGAACAAAGTCCACGTGAAATTCATTGGGCGAGTAAACTTGCTGCCTGAAAACCTGCAGAACCTCATAGTGGACGTTGAAAAAACAACAGAACTCTATGATAAGCACTTCTTGAATTTTGCTTTCGCCTACGGCGGAAGAGCGGAAATCGTTGACGCCGCAAGAAAAATCGCAGAAAAAGCGCGTGAAGGCGAGCTGGATCCGGAAAAAGTTGATGAAAAGATGTTTGAGCAATATTTGTACACGTCACATTTGCCCAATCAGGACCCTGACCTGATCATAAGAACTTCTGGCGAAGAAAGGTTGAGCAACTTTCTATTATGGCAGTCAGCTTATAGTGAGCTTTGCTTCTTAGACGTTTTTTGGCCGGATTTCCGTTTGATTGACCTCTTACGAGCCGTCAGAACTTTTCAGAATCGCAAGAGACGACTCGGTGCATAAAGACTAGGCTCTTTTCTTTGCGCTCACAATCGAGACAACATCTCTGTCCTTGAGCACGTGGTCTTCGCCGACTCTCTTCTTTTCCCGCGCTTCAACGGCATGAATGAAATTTTCCCCAAGATCCGTGTGGATTATGTAAGCAAGCTCGCGTGCTGTCGTTCCGTAAGGTACAAGGTAGGCATCAGGCAGAACCCTTCCATTGTGATCAGATAGATGTTCTAGATCTTCAACAGGATAGACTGTGATCATTTGCAGAAGTTTGAAGTAAGCTGTATTTACCGCGTCCTGAACGCCGGTTGAACCGGAACTCAACAAAATCCTCTCTCTTATGGTTTCCAAGGCTTTCATTTGGCTTTGATTCAGGCTTTCAGGCTTGCTTATCTTGAAGTTGCAATCTCCAGGTCTGTAATCTATCAACTGCTTCTCCGCAGCTCTTCTCAATGCAAGCTCCGCCTCTGCACAGCATGGAACAACTGGATAGTTGAGTTTCCTCAGCTTTTCTAAATTCTGTTCAGCACATGGGATGTCCATCTTGTTTGCCACGATGAGCATCGGCTTGGATATCTGTCTCAGCATGTCCACGAATTTTAGGAAGTTTTGGTCACTCCAAGACGTCGGTTTGTCAGCGCTCAAGCCAGCTCTTCTTGTTGCCTCCAAAATGTGGCTCCGTTTTATCGACAGCCCGCTTAGGCGTTCTTCCAGCATCGAGTAGAGGTCTTTCAAATCGGACTCTACTGTCCTAGCTATTTTAGGCCAGTCCTTTCTGAGAATGTTCGCCATCCACATTGTTATCTCATGTTCAAGAAACTTCACGTCCTCTAACGGATCATGTTCACCAGGTTTGCACAACCTTCCCTCGCAATCCGTTCCTCCTGAAGCATCGACGATGTGGATTAGTGCGTCTGCCTTTCTGATTTCGTCCAGAAATTGATTTCCTAGACCCCGTCCTTCCCATGCTCCGGGTACTAGTCCCGCGCAGTCAATGAATTCTACAGGAATCATTCTTACGCCGTCTAGGCACAAGGAATTGGCAGGGTTGTCTTTCACTTTGAACTCTTCATGTACGCATGGAGTCCGTACGTATCCAATGCCTCTGTTGGGTTTTATCGTTGTGAATGGATAATTCGCGATTTCCGCAGGCGCCAAAGTTGCAGCGCTAAAAAATGTTGACTTGCCAGTGTTGGGTTTTCCAACGATGCCAAGCAGTTTCGAATAAGACCTTTGCATGTGTTCTTCCTTGTCTAATACTTGAAGTCAAAACTCTATATGTTTTATGCTGTCGATTTTCTAGATTGGCCTGACCCTGACTGTAGCCAATCAGACTAAGATGATGCTATTAACGCAAAAGAGATTCTGTGGTCTTCTCTTGCGGCTTGTTTTGGCGCCGCTTCAGGATAAGCATCAAGACTAATGCCGTAGTTATGAGAACTCCTATGAAAATTGTGAACATGTATGCAACAAGCATACCCGCGTTTGGCAACGCTTTTCCAGCGTTTTCTGAAGCCTTAAGTGTGCTCGATTGGGCTTTTTCAGGGTTTTCTTTCCAGATTTCTATAGCGTTCTGTAACTGAATTCTACTTTCTAGAAGAGCATTGTCCGCTTCGTTGGCCTCTTGTGGGAAAATTATCGGTGCGCCCATAATCTTCTCGATGAGAACGACAAGTTTTGCCTGTTTTTGCTGCTGAATCGTTTCTGCAATACTCTGTAAAGAATTGTCGTCTAGGGCACTTATTGTGGATGGTTTTAATGAAATGGATTGTGTTTCTTCTATTTGGCTTTCTTTCGGCCCACTTGTGTAGTTGAAAATGTAGTTGGAGTAAGGTACGCTTTCCGGCACGCTTTGCATAGAACTAAGATGCTTACCATCGATTTTGTTGAACAATTTCCATGTAGCATCAACTGGCACCCACCCGTAGTTCTCCAAGTAGTACTCACTCCACATGTGTCCATCTTCTGAGGTTTCGCTGAAGCTGTGGAAGGCAAACCCTGCCTGAATTTTCGCTGGAATGCCCGCAGCTCGGCACAATGCAACGAAAAGGTAGGAATATTCAGAACAGTCTCCTTTTCCATTGTTTAAAGCCCATAACGCTCCTCGTTCCTCATCCTGCGCCTCATACCGTATGTGCGTGATTACATAACTGTATATCTCATAGGCCTGGGTGCTTCTGAGGTTTTCGTCGCCTATTATGTCTCGTGCTGTAGAAACTATTTTCGGATTGTCCGATTGTATCAGTTCTTCAGAACGTGTAAATTTCTTGTACAAATCTGAACCCTTGTCATATTCTGTTGCCAATTTTGGATTGACGTAATAGCTTACGCCGAATGAAAGAATGTAATAGTTGAGCTCCAAGGTGACTTTCTGATATCCATTGATTTCTACGTTGTTCCAGTAAGCGTATGTGTTTCCGGAGCTGTCGCTGAAAAATGTTGGCTGCCCAACAGTTGCGGATACATCATGAAGAATCCCGTAGTGACGTGCCGTATCATTCTTGACTATGGGAACAAAAAGCTTTCCACCCATGACTCTAATAGATGTGGGATTTTCAATCTGGATACTGTGCTTAAAGTTCTCAACAAATGCATCATTCACTTCATATCTAAGGATGCCTGAATTTTCACTTTGCGAAATTCCTGGGAAGGCCTGTAAAGAAGTAGAAATGAGAGACAGAAAGCTAACTAAACATAAGAGAACCGCAGCGTACACATTAATAGGTCTCATATACATCATTTTCTTGATATCAACAACAACGAAACAATATAAAAGCATCAAGGTCTATAATGAGTGAACCGAAATATCATGAGGCGGTTACACGGTTGACATCGAGCTTAGCGAAAGAGAAACTCATGGAAATGCACAGGAAAATGCTTGAGATCCGCTTTTTCGAAGAGAAAGTGTTTGAACTTTACGGTCAGAACCTTGTTCCTGGGACAATTCATCTTTACGCAGGTGAGGAAGCCGTCGCCGTCGGCGTCTGTGCCGCTTTGAAAAGAGAGGATTACATCACGAGCACACATAGGGGTCACGGACACTGCATTGCAAAGGGTGCCGATCTGAAACGCACGATGGCTGAGATCTTGGGCAGAAAAACAGGTTACTGCAAGGGCAAAGGTGGTTCCATGCACATTGCCGACTTCAGCGTTGGCATGCTGGGTGCAACAGCCGTAGTTGGTGCTGGATTGCCAATAGCCGTGGGTGCAGGTCTGTCGATAAAACTCAGAAAGACGGATCAGGTGACAGCCTGCTTTTTCGGCGAAGGGGCTTCAAACCAGGGAACTTTCCACGAAAGCATTAACATGGCTTCGACATGGAAGCTACCTGTCATCTTTGTCTGTGAAAATAATCTATATGCTATGGGAACACGGCAATCACTAGTCATGAATATTGAAAACGTCGCTGACAGAGCAGTGTCTTATGGAATTCCGGGCGAATGTGTAGATGGAAACAATGTTGCGGTAGTTTATGAAGCTGCACGAAAAGCTGTAGAGCGGGCAAGAAGAGGCGAAGGGCCAACACTCATCGAATGCAAAACGTACAGGCATAAAGGGCATTCTCGTGTTGATCCGGCCAAGTATAGACCTAAGGAAGAGGTTGGAGAGTGGCTTGCTAAGGACCCGATTAAGCTTTTTAGAGAGCACCTTGTTCAGACTGGCGCGGTGTCTGAGGCTGAACTTGAGCAAATCGAAAAGGAGGTTACTATGGAAATTGAGGATGCCGTGAAGTTTGCCATAGAAAGCCCTTGGCCAGCTCCGGAAGAAGCACTAGAAGATGTTTACGCCTGAAAGGGAGAGTAAGCAATGCGAAGAATAACGTATAGAGATGCTTTGCGGGAAGCGTTGAGAGAGGAAATGCGCAGAGACCCATCAGTCTTTCTACTAGGCGAGGACATTGGCAGATACTGGGGAGGAGCTTTCAAAGTGTCTGACGGCTTGGCACAAGAATTCGGAGACGAAAGAGTCAGAGACACTCCCATATCCGAATCAGCCATAATCGGCACAGCTGTCGGCGCGGCTATAACTGGCATGCGACCTGTAGCAGAAATAATGTTTGGAGACTTAACAGCTCTGGCCATGGATCAGATCGCAAATCAAGCCGCAAAAATACGTTACATGTTTGGAGGTCAAGCCAAATGCCCCCTTGTGATCAGAACGCCTTTTGGCGCTGGCGTGAACATTGCCTCTCATCATTCCCAGAGTCTCGAAGCATGGTTCATGCATGTTCCAGGCTTATTTGTAGCTGTGCCTTCAACAGCCCATGATGCAAAGGGACTTCTGAAGACAGCCATACGCGGCGACAACCCTGTCTTCTTCTGCGAACACAAACTCTTGTATCCAATCGAAGGTGAAGTTCCGGAGGAAGAATTCACAATTCCATTCGGTATGGCGGAGATTAAAAGGGAAGGAGCAGACGTTACGGTTGTAGCCACAATGTATATGGTTCACAAAGCCTTGAGAGCAGCGGAACAGCTCGAAAAAGAGAGTGTGAGTGTTGAGGTTGTTGATCCGAGAACTCTTACGCCTCTGGATAAATCTGCGTTAGTCCGTTCTGTCAAGAAAACTGGGCGAATGGTTATTGTGACTGAGGACTGCAAAACTGCTGGGGTCAGCGCTGAAATATCAGCCGTGATAGCTGAAGAAGCAATCGACTACTTGGATGCGCCTATAAAACGTGTCGCAGAACCAGACACGCCTATCCCGTTTAGTCCGCCTTTGGAACAATATGTCATTCCGGATGAGAAAGCCATAATCAAAGCTGTAAAGGAAGTGGTCTAGAATGGTGACCAAAGTTGTCATGCCTAGGCTCAGCTTGACGATGAAAGAGGGCACAGTCGGCAAGTGGTACAAGAAAGAAGGCGACACTGTTGAGAAAGGCGAACCAATAGTGGAGGTTGTTTCAGAAAAAGCAACGTACGACTTGGAAGCGCCAGCTTCAGGTGTGCTGCGAAAAATCTTGAAAACTGAAGGAGTCGATGTACCAGTTGACGTGGTTTTGGCCTTTATAGCTGCTCCAGATGAGGAGCTTTCATATATCGAAACATCCGTGATGACGCCTCAACTGCTTGCGGAACCAGAAGAGAAGGCGTTGGCTTCTCCATCCGCCAAACGCACAGCACGGGAACATGGCATAGATTTATCGTTGATAGAAGGCAGTGGACCTGAAGGAAGAATATCAGAGGAAGACGTTCGACGTTTTGTTGAAGAGTCTCAAGGGTTTCTGCCAAAGATCAAAGAGGTTATTCCGTTGCGTGGCTTTAGGAAAACTTCTGCTGAACGCCTTTCTGTTAGCTTCAAAACTGCCCCACATAGCACGGTAGTCATGGAAGTTGACGTTTCGAAAGCTACAATCCTGCATGAGAAGCTTCAGGTATCCTACACAACTATCCTAGTCAAAGCTGCGGCAAAGGCTCTGACTGAACATCCCATGATCAACTCCACACTTGAAGGTGACAAGATAAGAGTCTTTGAAGACGTAAACGTAGGCGTTGCTGTTGCCACAGATTATGGCTTAGTGGTTCCAGTTGTCCACCGAACTGATGCGAAATCTTTGAAGGAAATAGACACAGCTTTGCGGGAGTTATCGGAGAAAGCCAAACAGGAAAAACTGGACAAGAAAGACCTGAGTGGCGGGACATTTACAATTACGAATCTGGGTATGTACGGCGTTGAGTTCTTTATTCCAATAATCAATCCTCCAGAAGCTGCAATTCTAGGCGTGGGGCGTATTGCGGAGAAACCAGTCGTGACAGAAGGAAAAATCGGAATGAAATCACTCATGTATCTGAGCCTATCCTATGACCACAGAGTTGTTGACGGTGCACCTGCTGCACAATTTCTGCGCAGAATGAAGGAGATTGTGGAAAACCCCGAAGTTCTTGAACCTTAGTCGTATGGGCTGTCAGACGTGAACTGTATTATCTGAAGAGTTCCCTTTACTATTTCTAAGATGTTTATCATTATCATCAGAGCCAGTAATGGGATGAACTCTACTGTGAAATGATAGTTCATATAATCAAGTGAGAGTATACCGTAATCTGTGGAATAGGCAATAAAGAATATCAGGAATATGGCGCGTGCAATGATGAAAAAGTACTTGTATATTGTGCCTCCAGTGACTCTGATTGCAAAAGTGAAGAAAATTGTTGCCCAAACTAACACTGCAAAAAGGTTTGGATATTTAGGGAATGGTGCCAAAATTGCGGAAATTACCAGCCAAAAAACTAGAAGAATGATGCCAACAATAACAGTTACAACTGTTGCTTTGGCAATTCGTGGAAGATTTTTCCTCAAAAAATCCTTCAAGCTCTTTTGCTCAAGTTGAACCTCAGCCATTTAGGTTCCACTCCTTTTGTGAGACTTGCACGCCGGCAAAATATATGTGGACAGTTCCATTATCCGTCATTGCTGAGGAAATTATCGTTGATTCAAAAGGCTCTTGAAATGATGCGCTTGGAGGAACACTTGTGTTTTTTCCGATGGTGCTGATTGTCTCGCTTCGGTTATTGTATATTTCGATCCAAAGCGGTCCATCTATTGTGAAGTATGCATGATTGGTGAAGCTCATATTGATTGAGAATTTCTTAGTAGTATTGTTGTAGTGAGAATCGGTTACGGTCAAGTTGTAGAAAGGTGCTTTCCATTGTGTCGTGAAGTCTGTGGCAAGACCAAAGGTTATGACGTAGGCTACGCGAAAAGACAGGGATATGTCCAAATCAAGGTCAGCATCATTTGTCAGGAGCTCCTTGTTGTTTGAAGCAATTTCTTGTAGATTAAATGAAAACTCGTAGGCAGAGTCTACGGTGGTGCCTGCTGGCACATTTGGCAATTGGTGAGAGCTCGCTGCTATTGTTCTGTTGTCATTTCTAAGGAGTACTGTTGTGTTGAGTTCTGATAGGTCGTAGAAACCAGTATTGTTGATATAGAACGGTGCGGACATGGAAAATACTGTATTGGAAAGGCTGTAATTCGGTTCTCTGAAGCCTACTGTGTTTGGTGCCAAGAGGTTTGACAAAGAGAAAATTACGGTGACTGGTAACAGTAGTGTGACTATCCAGAGAATTGCTATCAGCCAACCTAGAGCTCTGATTGTCTGCCGCACTGCATTTCCCCTTTAAGGCATGAGGTCTAACTAGTTTTTTCAGTTGGGGCTTATGGTTTCGGCGGCTGAGTCTGTTCCATTTCTTTTGTTTCTCTTATGAGTTGTATGCCTCTTATTGTCGCGATTGATCCTATCCAGCCCATTATGCCGAGGTACATGATTTTTATTAGAGCTTCAGCTATGGGTCCAAGTATTTCACCAAGTGCCGATGAAAGGTCGGGCGAGGGCAAGATGCCCGTGCCTGCAACGAGTGTTATGTAAGCCATGACAAACGTGAAGATTAGCAGGAATATCCCTAGTCCCAATAGAATGTACGTGATGATTTCGATTCTTTCAGCTTTCATTTCACATTCTCCTCTTCTGATTTGATGCTGTTTTCATTCGAACTTGTATAAAAGACATGCGCCTTGGTTCAGTCTGCATTTGGAAAGTCTTAAGTGTAGTGCGCTAAAGAAAATCACTGAATCCGAATGAAGACTGCAGTGTACTACAGCCAAAAGGACGTACGCATAGAAGAAGCACCCATGCCAAAAATCGCGGAAAATGAAATCTTGGTGCAGATGAAGGCTTGCGGGATATGTGGTTCAGACTTGATGGACTGGTATCTCATACACCGTGCACCGCTGGTTCTAGGACATGAACCATCTGGAATAATTGTCCAAAAAGGAAGAAATGTACAAGGTTTTGATGTCGGCAACAGAGTTTTTGTGCATCATCACGTTGCCTGTCTAAAGTGCCATTACTGCAAGTATGGCGATTACACGTTATGTCAGCAGTTCCATGAAACAAACATTAAACCGGGTGGATTCGCGGAATATTTCAAAGTTCCATATCCAAACTTGCAACTGGATACTTTGAAGATTCCAGATGCTCTGTCTTTTGAAGAAGCCACTTTGATCGAGCCTGTAGGTTGCTGTTTGCGTGCGCTTAAGAAGTGCAATCTTCAAAAAGATGATGTGGTAGCCGTAATCGGCGCTGGAGCAACGGGAATAATCCATACAGCCCTATCAAAAATTCTGGGTGCAGCAACAACGATTGTAAGTGACTTAATTGATTATCGATTGGATATAGCAAAGAAGTTTGGGGCTGATTATGCGATTAACCCGAAGACTGAAAACCTGACGGAGGTTGCTAGAGCCAAAACTGATGGAAGAGGTGTGGACATAGCTGTTGTTACTGCGCCAAGCTTAGAGGCATACAAAGCAGGCTTGGAAGTCTGCCGTAAAGGCGGAAAGCTCTGTGTTTTTGCACCCACTGAGCCTGGAAAATACATGCAAGTTAGTCCGAGAGAACTGTTTTTTTCAGAGGTCCAGATAATTCCATCCTATTCGACATCACATCTGGAAACGCGGACAGCTCTTCAACTCATTAGTTCAAAGTCAATTGACGCTGAGACTCTCATAACGCATCGATTTCTTCTTGAAAACATAGCTGAAGCGTTCAAAACTGCTAGGGAAAGTAAGGAATGCCTGAAAGTTGTAGTTCTGAATCAAGATGGTTGAGGCAAGTTAGATAGTTATTTTAACGTGGAAAACGAATGCAGTTTTGAGGCATTAGATTGGGTAGTCGGAACATGAAAGCGGCTATGCTTCACGGTGTCAACGACTTGAGAGTGGAAGATGTTGAGGTTCCAAGAGTCGAAGCTGGAGAAGTTCTCGTCAAGGTTAATGCAGCGACGACGTGTGGCACAGATTTGAAGATTTTGCAGAGAGATTATGTTGAGAGGGTAATAAAGCTTCCAACGATTTTCGGCCACGAATGGGCTGGAGAGGTTGCTGAAGTTGCAGCAGATCTAGACTGGCCAGCTAAGGGTATGCGTGTCCGTGCTGGCAACAGTGCACCCTGTCTGCATTGTGCGATGTGCCAGAAAGGGAATTACAATCTTTGTGAGAACATGATTTGGCTTTGGGGAGCATATGCCGAGTACATCAAGGTTCCCGCTCGCATGGTTCTGGTGAATATGCAAGAAATACCTCAACATGTTTCTTATGAGGAAGCAGCGATCACTGAACCGCTGGCATGCGTCCTGCACGGCGTTGAAGAGGCACATGTGAACTTGGGCGATACTGTAGCGATTATCGGTGCTGGACCCATAGGACTGCTGCACCTGTTGGCAGCCAAGAAGATGGGAATTGCGAAGGCAATAATGATTGATCTTGTAGATGAAAGGTTGGAATATGCCTCAAAGCTTGGTGCTGATGAGACTATCAACGGTGGAAAAGAAAATGTTGTGGAGAAAGTCAAGCAACTGACGGGCGGACATGGTGCAGACGTTGTTATTGAAGCTATAGGTGTACCTGCAACGTGGGAACAGGCTCTAAAACTTGCGAGAAAAGGAGGAACAGTTTTAGAGTTTGGAGGCTGCCCCCCAGGAACAGAAATCAAGGTTAACGCGGAACAGCTTCATTATGGCGAGTTGACGGTTATGGGTACTTTCCACACGACTCCTCTTCATTTCAGAAAAGCCCTTAATCTCATAGCCTCGCGAACAATTGATGTGAGACCACTTGTAACGCGAAGAATGAAACTGGAAAACATCAAGGAGGCGTTTGAGATACTTTCAACTTCCAAAAGCGAAATGAAGATAGCCGTAATTCCTTAGTCTTCACCATAACACCTTATTTTCTCTTCCTCAGGAACATCAAGCCGTCTTTTTCGCATACGTATTCGAAGCCTACTTCTAGGAGCTGAGTGATTTCTTCATCTCTCCAAGGGCTCTCCAATGCCTGTAGAATAGGTCGAAGCCGTCCGTAATCTTGAAATGTTCTTGAAACTCCAAAACAAATCACTTTTTGAACATCTTTGTGCCACTACTATGAGTTCTCACGTCTTCAGCGTGTGCCCGTTTCCCGAGCGAGCCAACTTGGTTGGGGTAAAGTTTTATCAAAAAAAGAATGTTGATTAGGACTTGCGCTTACCGCTTGGACTTCCACGAGTACCAGACAATGAGTGCAGGAACAACAACTTTTGTAGTTTCCATCAGTACTGAATAAGCATAAACAGATGGTACTACCAGTGTCTCAATTAACGCAAAGAGCTGGAAGCCGGTATAGACTATGCCCACGATGACGTTTGCCCAACGATTGGTTGAATCCTTCAAGGTCAGGGACAGAAAAGCCATCACCAACGGCACAAGCATCATTACCGCGAAGAATAGCAACAGTTCTTGCCCTATCTTCATGCCTCGTATTTCTCCTGTGTCTAGAAATTGGTTCAAAACGCCCGGCTCCATGGTCCCCAACGTCAAAACAGTCAAGAAAGCCACCGTGTAAAAGAGCCACAATACTGAAATCTTTATCCTCCAATCTTCCAAGTGTTTTCACCCCCTTCAAATCGAAACACAAAAGTCATACTTTCTTACTTTTTGGTTATATCACTTATGGAAGAGTTTCATATTGATTCATTCTTGTAACTGCTAGTTTGACAGAACAAAAATTCAGAACAGTAGACCGATTCAGCTTTTTTGGTTGGCTGGATAGAACTTTGCCCCAAAACCCAAAGCATGGAAGCATAAACAGACGACACTAGAATAGCGCTTATCTGAGAGGCTGCCTCTCTTTCTCAGTGGTATATCAGAAACTGCATAAAGCCAGCTTTTTGAGGGGACAGCGGGAGAAGGCCCAACAGTCTGTCGGGAACAGATATCCCTAGATCGTTCAAACCAAAAAATCGTTCAAGAGAAAAAAGTTGGAGATTGATGGTTTTTTTCTTCTCCATTTGGGCACTCTAACGTAGGCTGCGACTGCGATTGCCAGTGATCCTAGGGCAACGACTGCTACCCAAGGAGCTTCGGGGATTACGTCAAATCCTGCTGTTACTTGTATTTCGGAGCTGTCAAGGGCGTCTGTCTCGCTATCATATATGCCGTCGCCGTTGTAGTCGACAACGATGTCATACTTGCCTTGGACTATTGGAGCGCTCCATAGGCGGGTTGCTGCAATGTTTCCGTCGGTGTCTGAGGTTATTGTTTCTGTGGTACTTGAGACTCTTGATGGTATGGGCATGTGGTCGATCCATGTTTCTATGTCTTCTACCACGTACACGTTGTAGGTTGTGGAGGGTGCAAAGCCGCTACCCCTTGCGTAGACTTCCTCGAGTGGAAGGAATGTGTCTTTCTTGGTTCCTGCCGAATCGCAGCTCTCAATCGTTGACAGTGGCAAGATTACTGTTAAGGATTTGTAGGTTTCTAGGTTGCGTGCAAAGTCTACGGTGAAGTAGTCTATCGTGTAAGTTCCGCCTGGACCGGTTAAGTTGAACGGGGTGTCGTATAGATTCCAGACCCCATTGTTGATGCGGTAGTAGGCGTACATTGGTCCTGAAAGGGTGTCTGTTGCAGTTATTGTGATCATTGTCGAGGGGGAAACGTGGATGTTTCCTTCGGGGTCTGTGTGTTGGGGTGTTCCTATTGCTGGTTCTGTGGTTGCTGGTTCGGTGTCTCTGAGTATGGCGAAGTATCCAAAATGACCCGCCCGAAATCTTACTATGTTCAGATTTGTGTCTACGAATTGGACCTGTTCTCTCTGCCAATTCTCCCCGTTAGTCGAAGAATAAACTTGAAGCTGTTCTGGTTCGGTCTCGCCTACCTTGGTTTCGTCGTATGTTAACGTGAATTGCGCGAATTGTGTTAGGGTTGTGCCGCATGGACCGATTTTGTAGACTTCGGTGCTTACGATGCTTGGCTTCTTTTCAAGCAGGAAACCGATGTACTGCTCTTCTGATATCGCGTCGACTGATACGATCGTGTCTTCGAGCAACGCCCCTGCCGGAACCTCTGCTGCCACTTTCCTAGCAAGGTTCGTAACTGCTCCACCCAGTTGTGCGATTAGCAGGTCGCGTCCACTGGTAGGCGGCAACGAAGGCTGCGGTAAAACCCTAGTGACGTATCTTATTACTGTATCATTTTGGTCTTCGTCGCCGTTGAGATCTTGATTGATCATGCTTTCTGGGGTCGAAAACGCAAAGACGTTACCGCATACTGAAACTCTTGAGGCTGCTTCTGCAGTGTTTGTGACTTTTCCTGTTGAGATGTCATAGTACTGAAGCACCGAATCAAGTTTGTCCCCATCATGGTTTAGATCCCTGCCAACCGCCGACTCTCCTGTGATGAATGCTATGAGGTTGCCACTTACAGAAGGGTATAATCCATCTATGCCAGTGTTGTGTTGTTCATGCGCTTCCACATCGTAGTACTGGATTATGCTGTCGTTCGTGTCTCCATCTCCGTTGAGGTCTTGGCCCGCCATTTCCTCTTTGGTTTGGAACGCTATGATGTAGCTACTGCTGTAGACACTGACTGAAGGATGTTCTCCAACCGCAGGATAGCGTTCTTCCCAATCAAATATCTCATATCCAACGCGTGGAGGGTTAAATTCACAATTTGTGAATGCTGTGATAGGCCCGGTTTCGATGCCATGGCTGTTTGATGGATCCAGTCCAGCTTTGCAGATTATACTGGTGCGATCTCCAGTAGTGATGTCCATAATTCCAATTACAATGTCAGTGTAGTCTCCGTCCAAGTTATAGTCTTCGCCCTCCATTTCCTCATAGACTTGGAATGCCATAGTGTTGCCACTGAGAGAAGGATGGTCTCCTGGCGGCCACTCAAAGAGCGTTCCTTGCCCGCTTGTGATGTTATAGTAGCCAAGCCGTAAATCAGAATCGTAAGCTATGATGTCACCACTAATGGACAGGTGGTCTGCATGCAAGCCGGTGTTTGTCACGTTCTTTGTTGAAAGGTCGTAGTACTGAAGTATGCTGTCGTTCGTGTCCCCGTCTCCGTTCAAATCCAGCCCTGCTTGTAACTCTGACGTCTGGAACGCGATTATGTTTCCATCCAGTGATGGATAATCGCCAACTCTCACCGTGACAGGTGATGCTGTTCCCATCCATTCCATGACGGCGATGGTTGATGGCAGTTTGGAGATTTCGCCCTTGACAATTTGGCTTTCTCCGTCGATTTCTGTTGTGATGCCTTTCCAATGGTTCATGGTTGAATCGAACTCCATAAGCTGCAAGTTTTCCCAATTCCCGACCTGACCTTCATCGTAAGGTACTTCTACGTCGACAGGGCCTCCGTATTCGGCTGTTGTGTCTATGTCATAGATGTCGCTTAAGGTGGCAAGTCCTTTGCGCGGCCTAGGCAGCGGTGTTGCATCCTTCTCTCTATAAGTCACTGAAGTAACCCCACTTTTTGTAATGGTGTCAAATCCCAAGACTAACCCTCCAACGGCCTTCCTCACGGGGCCATTGTCGGTCTCTGTTGAAGCCGAAAAAGTGTTATGTTTGACATACCTGACTACCCAATCGTCTATAGTTTCGTCGAGGTCTAGGTCCATAGCAATTCCAGCCCAATCCTCAAATGCCTGAGCTGCAATGACGTAGTAGTCCTCGCCCAGCAGTCTAAACGACGAGGTCGACCCAGCCCCGCCTATTCCAAGCAAACCTATGGACTCGGGAATACGGTATGCGGGTCTAGTCCGGAGGTGCTGAACTGATGGATATTGCCCCAGTTGGCCGGTATCGTGGACGCGATGAGTGGCGATGTCGTAGTAGCAGATTGTACTGGTTTCACTTTGCCAAGCTAGAACGTTATCTTTGATGGCAGGGGTTCTTCCTCTTGTCATCGTGTCGGTCACCGTGCCATCCGTAATATTGTAATATAGTATGGAACCCAAGCCAGATGAATCGACACTGCCAGCGTCCACGAGAGCTATTATGTTGTTGTCTATGGCGAAATCGTAAGGAACCTGATCGGTGATGACTGTGTCGCCACTTGATAGGTTGTGATAACTCAGATTACCATCAATGTCTTTGAATGCCATGATGCTGTTGCTGATATGGCCATGATCGCCGTAACTGACCCCCGTATCAATGTATTCACCACTTGTGATATTGTAGACTGCAACCCCAACGTCGCTACCGAAGACTATGTTGGTGAGAATTAGGTTCCCGCTGACCTGCGGAGAGTTGCCGTATGTAAGCTTGTGAAACTCGCCTGTTGACGTGTCGTAGTAACCCATTTTCGTGTCGTAATTATCCAGCCAGCAAAATGCGATTATGTTGCCGCTTACGGAAGGAGGCTCGTAAGATGTATAAAATTGCGAATATGTTTCGTTGTATAGCGTAATGTTTGTGCTTGTCACAACACCCGTGCTAAGGTTAAGGTATCGGAGTACTACGTCTTTCCTATCTCCATCTCCATTGAGGTCTCTCCCACCCAACGGACCAATTTTGTTTTCATGTGTGACGAACGCTACTATGCCATTATCGCTTGAAGGAAGTTGGCCGTTGCACGCAGCCTGTTCAATGTGGGGTCCTTCATATACTGGTGAAAGCTCACTAAGATAGTCGCCCATTGATTCAAAGTCAGCGTCCTGTGCTTCCCATTGGAAATAGATTGTTTGACCTTGGTAGCTTCGCCATGTATTGTAATCCATCGAGTACGTGAAAGTTTCGTATGTGGGATAGTTTTCATGGTAATGGGCGCCCTGAACCAGGTCCCAACTGCTCCAGTCTGTGCTTGTTCCCTTGTGCCTGAAGGCGATAGCCATGATTCCGCTGAGATCAAAGACAGTGGTGCTAAACAGAATATTACCTAAGTAGGTGTAGAGGCCTATAGTTCCCTCTGGATCCGTCCATGTCTCATCATCGATGAAGGAGGGTGGTGTGTTATCGTCGTCTGGGATGTCCCCCATGACCGTAATATAGGCTGCGCATGGTCCCCAATCGTAGTATCGTTGGCCTTCAACATTTTCTGGACCGTACCAGTGCGTATAGCCCTCTTCCACCACCTCGCCGCCTTCCATTCTTCCCATTAGCCAATCATTTTGATTGATCGAGAAATCCCAGTCCCTTAAGTCGATGCCAAAGATAGGTTTATTGGGGTAGCGTATGCCATAGAACCAGTAACGTGCGGGTCTGTAGGTGGCCAATGCGTCATCTTTATGGTTTTCTGTCATGAGATTTCTTTCCACCAATTCTGTATGCATGTCAATCCATTCTGCAAAGGTGTTTTCGCCTATCCATGAACGCTGGCTTCCGCTGTCGCCGTCCAGAACTCCATCGTACTTAGTTAATGAGAAATATTCCTTTAGCCATATGGTGTTCCCTTTCCCGTCAAACAGATACAGATTGAAGTATGCATCTGATCTGTCATCTTCCTCACTCACAAAAGGCCATATCGGCGGATCTCGATCCCACCCAACCCATAGCGAATCAATCGTCACCACAACAGCATACGGATTGTAAGTGTACGAATGATCAAAGACCCCAAGACCGTCCAAGTGAACATCAACGAAGTCTGCAGGGTTGTAGAAGATTTCACCTGCGAATGTGGGTCCATCGCCGTCAAGGTCCAAAGCGTACACGTTAATATTGATTTGTTGATCCCAATGCCACGGAGCCTCCGCGCCATCCTCTTTGTAATCGTTGCCGTCAATAACGCCGAATTCAGCGAAAGTTTGGCCGTTGCCAAATGGCCCGAACCGTATATCCCAGAGTTGTGCAATGTCAAGCAGGGCGTACGAAACGTCTGGATCGTTCGCGCCACTAGGTATCTCTGCAACAACTCTTGGATAGTATATGACCCCGTCGCCGCCCGGAAAGCCGTTTTGTTCCCACCTTGTAGGCTCATTGAAGAAGTAGGTGTCTCCACCTCCATACACGCCGTGACCTTTGGATTCTACGTACGCTATCGGGTGTGGATGGCCATCAAACGATGAGAATTCTACGTCCCCATCAATGTCCTCGTGTCCATCCGTAACCCATTTTGAAGGTTCGGCGTTCTTATCTCTATACTGAAAGTAGAAACCATGCGCCTGCGTTATCATGCAAAGAAAATCTCCATCCGCAACAGATGCAATCTCATTGCGTTTACTAATGACGATCAGCAAGCCCTCCATGTCATTCTCGTGTTGAAACAGACCAAACAAGTCAGCCCAATCGACAAGGCTCCAGTCTCTCGGATGAAAATCGTAATAGCCTAGGAACCAGTGAGTTGACGTTTCGACGACAGAGTAGTATACATACGCATTCAAAGGATAGTTATGGATATTGTCCCAATTGTTATTACCTACCAAATCACCATCATAATCGAACTTGGTTATGTAGTCTCCACGAGCAAAAGTGTTATCAACATCCTGATACCACACAGGAGCCCAATAATATGCCAATTCCTCACGCGTGAACTCATGATTCCATTCCAAAGATCCACCTGCTGTTGACTTGGGCACAAATAGGTGAAACATTGAAAACACTATGGTCAAAATAAAAGCCGAAGCAAACGTTTTCTTCAACAATTTATTTAGATGCATTTTTCCATTTCCTTAACTATTCTTATGCACTCATGTTAGAATCATTGAAAGCAGAGTCAATGAGAATAGTCTATTTCTCATTCTCCCTTCCTCTCTTCTTTCTCCAAAGTGTGGACGCTGATCTTCTTTCTTCAAGTTGTATAAATGCCTTGTGAAAGACTCTTCTACCGAGTCAAAGAGAAAATGGCGGCTGACAATATGTATCAAATGATAATACAATGACTCAAACAAGCAGACGAAAAGGTCTGATACATTTCAGCATGCCATTAATCAGCTTGAAACACTGAATCACTTGCATCAATGATGAGAGCTCAGAAAAAGAGGGGGTTGTACGGGAGACATATCTCCATTGATCAGAGGTCCAACTGGACTATACTACCATGAGGGAAAAAGGAGTTGCGGGTGGCAAACAATAACCTTAAGTTACTTGTCACCAGGTAATAAAGCAATTCTGAGTGGTTAAAACCATGA
>CAYHEV010000028.1:0-18996 GCA_964355725.1 uncultured Candidatus Bathyarchaeia archaeon
TGGTTTGCCACTCGCCGCTCTCCCAGATACGGATGGAATATTGGCACCCCACAGGCAGCGGCAGGTTCGAGTCCTGCCGGGGGTACCACACCATTCGTTTTATAACTTTTTCTAGAGGCGTCTAGAGGCGCTCTCGGCCAATCTCGACACCACCAGGCCGCTCTGCTAACTCGCACCGGTTCAGCTGGCTTCCCCATTCTCGCTTCAGGAGCGTATCGCTTCACTTTTCGCCGGATCGATCTCTCATCAGCGGCGGTCTCGTTCCTACCGGCCCTGATAGTCCTGGCCCATCCTAGATTCCTGGAGTTCGGCGATGCCTGCATGGGCTGTGCCGTGGTTCTCGATCTGCCTCCAGCTCCCCATTGTCGTTCGGCTAAGTGTAAGCGATAATGCGATTCAGGTTAGAATGTTTAGTTCACTTGCCTTGCCCGATGCCGCCACAGATTGACTTCCGCAGCATCAGAGACCATGCAGGCACAAAGGCTCGCGGCTTCGAAGAGCTGTGCTACCAGCTTGTACCGTTCATCGAGGGCCTCGCGTCAGATGTCAGACTGGTTCGACACGGCAACCCGGACGGAGGCATCGAGTTCCGGGCCGTATTCGCCAGCGGCGAAGTGTGGGCCTGGCAGGCAAAGTTCCTCTTCGACTTGAGACAAAGCGAGTTTGCTCAGTTGGACCAGTCTGTCAAACGTGCCCTTGATTCCGAACCCTCGATCACCCGCTACACCTTCTGCCTTCCATACAACCGCCCGGCTGGGGTCACTTCGGGTCGCAAGAGCGCAATGCAGCGATGGGACGAACACTGCGAGAAGTGGAGGGGTTGGGCAAACGAAAGAGGGATGTGTGTTGAGTTCCACTACGTTGGGGAATCGGAGTTGCTCCGAGCCTTGACTCACTCCAGTCAGTGCGGATGTGCTCGCTACTGGTTTGACACCACGATCCTCACTCAGGAATGGTTTGAGGCGGTAATCGAACGGGCCGTTGACGACGCCGGCGAGAGGTACACGCCGCACCTGAACGTCCAGTTGCCCATCGCATCAGTGTTCGACGGATTGGGAAGGACCAAGGAGTTCGAGAAGCGCGTTCGCTTGGCATTACGAGCCGTGCGGGATGCAAGGCGCTGGCACATGGCTCGGGACAAGGATTTGCTGCCAGAGGAGCCTTCGTTTCAGGAAAAGCTTAGCGAGTGCGAGGCATCTCTGGACGACCTTGACGCTGCGACCCTGGCCCTGGATTTCACCAACAGCCAGGAGGTCGACTTTGATGGTCTCAAGGGTCTGTGCAGGCAGGCCAGGGACCATATCGAAGATGCCGTCGAGCTCATTTGGGATGTGCAGCGCCGACACCGAGAAGAGGATCCCGAACGCAGACCGTCGGCGAAGGTTGATTCAGCCGCATGGGAACTGCGGCGGACAAGCTCTGAGGTTCAGGAGATGATGGAGTTGTTGTCGAGCGACGCCGCGAACCTCGTAAATATCCCCGTCTTGCTCGTCACCGGGGCGCCGGGGACGGGCAAGACGCATCTGTTATGCGACGTGGCCCGTGCTCGCCGTGCCAATGGCCATCCCACTGTGCTCATTCATGGTCGTCGCCTTGTCTATAGAGAGCCCTGGGCTCAAATTCTTGAGCAGCTTCACGTGTCGTGCGGAGTGGACGAGTTCCTCGGCGCGCTGGATGTTGCGGCAGAGGTATCCAACTCTCGCGCGTTGATTCTCATTGATGCTCTCAACGAAGGGGAAGGGATCAGCCTTTGGCCAGACTACCTCAATGATTTCGTCGATATGGTGCGCCGTTTTCCTCGGCTCGGCGTCGCGATGACATGCAGGACTAGCTACAAGAGAGCGGTGCTACCCATAAGCATGGACGAATCGAAGTTTGTCAGTGTCGAACACCACGGTTTTGCGGGGCGCGAGTACGAGGCTGTCAAGCTCTTCTTCAGCGAGTACAAACTGGTAATGCCGGACTTCCCCCTGTTGATTCCCGAGTTCCAGAATCCGCAGTTCCTGAAACTCATGTGTAAGGGTCTCAGCGGGAGCGGTCAATCCACGTTCCCGCGCGGGTCGACCGGCGTTACCTGGCTGTACCGAACGTTCCTGGCTTCAGTGGACAATCGCTTGTCTCAGTCCGATAGGTGCGACTACCAAGCAGGGCAGGCACTAGCGTGGGAAGCCGCTAGTCGCATCGCAGCTCAGATGCTTACACTAAAGCGAGAGTGGTTGACCCTTGAGGAAGCCCGACAACTCTGCGACTCGCTGTTGAACCGCGACTGGAGCAAGTCTTTGTTGGCGGGCCTCCTCGACGAGGGTGTGTTGATGAAGGAGTTGTTGTCATCGCATCACGACAACGAGGAAATCGTTCTCTTCAGCTATCAACGGATGTGTGACTACCTCCGGGCGAAGGCATTACTCGATTCAACGGAGAATGCTCGGGGTCTTAAGCCCGCATTGACAGGACTGACGGCCAGCATGGGTAAAGCATATCGCAACAGCGGTCTGCTGGAGGCTCTGTCCGTTCTTATCCCAGAGACATACTCAGCAGAGCTGCACGAGTTGATACCGGACGCTGCATCCTCCGGAGCAATTCCAGAGGCCTTCCTGGAAAGCCTGATCTGGCGTGACTTGACTGCTTTTCGGGGTCCACTGCCACTTGACTATCTGAACAAGATTTCGCGTTCATCTGGCGACAGGGCGTTGCGTGCGCTTCTTCAAATAGCCTGCGTTCCGGGGCATCCGTTCAATGCTGAACGGTTGCACAAGTCCTTGTGGCGCCTGTCCATGCCCAATAGAGACGCATCCTGGTCCTGTTTCATCCACTCCCAGACCGATGAAGAGGAAAGCCCCGTAGCTCGTATGGTCGACTGGGCTTGGTCGGAAGATACCTCTCACTGTGCCGATGATGCCGCTCTGCTCTGTGCCACGACGCTTGCGTGGCTTTTGACCAGCTCCAATCGATTTCTACGTGACAGGGCAACGAAGGCGTTGGTAGCATTGCTTGGGAGTCGGCCTGGTGTGCTCACTGAGCTGCTACAGCGCTTCCACGGTGTCAATGATCCCTACGTTGCGGAAAGGCTGTATGCCGTCGCCTACGGGTGTTGTCTGATAAGCCGCGACACCTCGACCATCTCCCGCGTTGCTGAACTAGTCTACGCTCAGGTTTTCGCCGATGGTTCTCCCCCTGTCCACATTCTACTGCGGGACTATGCGCGAGGCGTGATTGAGCGCGCTCTACAACTCGGCTGCTCGCTGCCTGACATCGACCTGACTCGTGTTCGACCCCCTTATCGTAGTCCTTGGCCAATAACAGCGCCCAGCCTGGCACGCCTGGCCCAACGTTATCAGTATCCGTCGACCTTCGAATACGCGTCCATTTGGTCATCCGTATCGAATTGGATGGGCGACTTTCACCACTATGTAATGCAGCATTCGCTGGAGGAGTTTCTTGCCCCCGGTCAGACGAGACTCATGGCTTCAGCCCGAGCCGCGGCGCGGAAGCGTGCCTCAGAGGCGCGGGAAGCGCTGAAGGACGACCTGTCTCCTGAACAAATACAGGCTGTAGAAAAAGGTGATGACCCGGGTCTGTTTTCCCTCCTCGTCAGCAGCGAATCGAAGGAACTGGTCACTCTCTACCACGAGAGCAGGTTGGCAAAGGAACCGCGACACATATCCTTCGACCTGCAGCTTGCCTCGCGGTTCATCTTGAGCAAGGTCATCAGCTTGGGATGGACACCTGCACGGTTCGCCGATTTCGACCGGCGAGTGAATGACTTTAGAGCTTCGAGAACAGGCCACAAGAGCGAGCGAATCGGCAAGAAGTACCAGTGGATAGCACTGCACGAGCTGCTCGCGCGGGTGGCCGATCACTGTGGCTTTAGGCCACATTGGGGGCAGGAGGATGGCGCCAAATATGACGGGCCATGGCAGATCGGTCGTCGCGACATCGATCCTTCGCTGCTACTTCGTCGGTCAAGAGCCGTTGACCCTTCAAACACGCAGTGTTGGTGGGCGCCGGCAGCGATTGATATGCCGGTTCGACCGACTCCCGTCGAAAGGGAGAATTGGCTTCATCGAACCTCTGACTTGGCCAATCCCCAGAAACTAATCGATCTGACCAATCCCAAAGGGGCTCGATGGATGGTTCTGGAAGGCTACTACGACTGGGAGGAGGAAACGCCTCCGGAGGATGACCGCTATCGTGTGCAGCGATGCGACTCATGGTATCAGATTAGAGCCTATCTGGTTAACCAGACAAGGCTTCCGGCCTTCAAACAGTGGGCACAAGGACAGAATTGGATGGGGAGATGGATGCCAGAGTCGGCGGACTTCTACGGTATCTTGGGGGAATATCCGTGGCATCCCTCCATCGGTGAATTGGATCCTGACAGGGGTATGCGAGACGACGTACCGGTTCCAGTGGTGGTACCCGCAGCACGCTATGTCGCTGGGAGCGGTGGCTTTGACTGCTCAATGGATGAGACCGTGTCGGGTTTTGTCCCTTCGCCATATCTGGTCAGCGCGCTGGATTTGTCTTGGCGAGGCCATAGCTTTGAATACGAAGATGAGGAGGGCCACTTGGTGACTTTGGACCCCACTGCCGAGGATGCTGGTCCTCCGGTCTTGCTGATGGATCGTAATGCTCTTGTACGGCTTCTCGATGAACGGCAGTTGGCGATTGTTTGGACAGTGTTGGGAGAGAAGCGGATAATGGGGTCGCTGTTCAGCGAACCGCGTCGAGATCGCCTAGAAGTGTATGGCGCCTTCTCATTCGAAGAGGAAGACGTCCGGCAGATTTCCTTTGACGCCTTGTATCTGGACGATGACTGAGCCAAATCTCGCCTCTAGTCATCACGCGATGCTTGCGCAGGCTGCCCTGGTGATCCACAATTGGAGCCACTCGCCGGAACCCACAAACTGAGCTGCTGCGCTTCGATCACCCGCCCGAGGTCCAGGACTAGCGCCTGTTCGCTCTCAGAGCCTGCCATAGGATGGCGACGTGAATGAATCGGATGTTTCCGTGCCCGGGCAAGATGCCGTTCTCACGGGCCCGTACTGGCCACAGCCGGTGCGAGTGCTCCGCACCCATCTAGACGGGCCATCTATCCGCATCGAAGCGGTCGGGGTCAATGACTCCCACTACTACGACACCACTCTGACGCTGGCGCAGTTCCAGAATGAGGTCGCCGAGCTGATGGGCGGGACGTTCCGGTTCGACGCCGACCCTCGTCTTTTCCGGCTGGCCACCGAAGCCCTCCGCACCCACCTGGCGCACTCCTTCGACCCTCAGTTCGCGGTGTCGGTCTCCCAAGTCGACCCGCTGCCGCACCAACTCGACGCCGTCTACAAGCACATTCTGCCGCTACCGCGCATTCGCTTCCTGCTGGCCGACGACCCTGGCGCCGGCAAGACGATCATGGCCGGCCTTACAATGCGGGAGCTGATGCAGCGCCAGGGTCTGCGCCGCGTGCTCGTCCTCTGCCCCAAGGCCCTGACCGACCAGTGGCGTCGCGAGATGTGGGAGCGCTTCCGGGAGCGGTTTGTCCTCCTGACAGGCGACATGGTGGCGGAGGCCTACGGACAGAACGCGTGGCTGGAAAACGACAAAGTGGTCGCCTCTATTGACCTGGGAATTCAGGAGCACATCCAGCCCGGGCTCGAGCAGGCGACGTGGGACCTCATCATCTTCGACGAGGCGCACAAGCTATCCGCTTACCGTTATGGAGTCAGAGGGAAGATCGACAAGACGAAGCGCTACCTGCTGGCCGAGAAGCTCGTCGACAAGACCAAGCACCTCCTTCTCATGACCGCGACGCCCCACAAGGGCGATGACGAGAACTTCCGGCTGCTGCTGTCGCTGCTGGACAGCAGGGTGTTCGCCTCCCTCGCCGGCATGCGCCGCGCCCTCGATCGCGACAGCTCGCCGTACTTCCTGCGGCGTATGAAGGAGAAGATGCGCCACTTCGATGGGCGGCCGATATTCCTACCCCGTCACGTGCACACGGTCGCCTATCCGCTAGAGCCCCACGAGCAGGAGCTGTATGACGCGGTCACCGAGTATGTGAAGAATGAGCTGGAGCAGGCCGAGTCGACGAAGAACCGCAACGTCGGCCTCGCCCTCACCATCCTCCAGCGACGCCTCGCCTCTTCCCTCTACGCCATCACCCGCAGCCTCGAGCGCCGCCGCGACCGGCTGACAGAGGAGCTGGAGAACTCCCGCAAGTCGGGAAGGGTCTCCACCGCCACCTTGGACGTAATCGAGGCTGAGGAGGACGAGGAAGACATCGAGCTGACGGAAGATCAGGAGGAAGTCCTGTCCGGCGCATCCAACGCCCGGACTCCCGAGGAGTTGGAACGCGAGATCCGCCACCTTGAGCGCCTCGTTGAGATGGCCCGAACGACCAAGAGCCGCGGCCCCGAGAGGAAGCTGCGCGAGTTCCAACGGGTTGTCGAGAGCGAGACGATAAGCGACGCCAAGGAGAAGATTCTCGTCTTCACCGAGCACCGCGACACGCTCACTTACCTGACGCGATGCGTGAAGGAGTGGGGCTACAGCGTCTGCAACATCCACGGCGGCATGAAGCTTCAGGACCGCATCGCCGCCGAGAAAGCCTTCCGCGGCCCCATCCAGTTCATGATCGCCACCGACGCCGCCGGCGAAGGCATCAACCTTCAGTTCTGCCGCGTGATGGTCAATTGGGACCTCCCCTGGAACCCCAACCGCCTTGAGCAGCGGATGGGCCGCATCCATCGCTATGGCCAGCAATACGAGGTCGAGATCGTCAACCTGGTGGCGGAGACGACCCGCGAGGGCGCCGTCCTCATCCGCCTGATGCGGAAGCTCGACGCCATGCGCGCTGCCCTTGGCCACGACCAGGTCTACGACGTCATCGCCGGCGTCCTCGACAGTGGCCAGGTGCGCCTCGACGTGCTCCTTCGGGAGGCCATCCTCAACCGCCGCTCGCTCGACGACATCCTCGCCGACTTCGATTTCGCAGACAGCGACGCCGCTCTTGCCGCCGCCCGGCAGGTCCTCAACGAGGCCCTGGCAACCCCCTTCATCGACATGGGCTTCATCAACGGCGAGCAGCGGGAGTCCAAAGAGCGCCGCCTTACCCCCGAGTACGTCGAGCGCTTCTTCGTCGACGCGCTGGCCCACCTCGGCGGACGGTTGGCGAAGGGCGCCGACCGCGATTGGAAGCTGGAGCACGTGCCGGCGGATCTGCGCAAGGTGATTCGCGCCTTCAACACGGGCGAGTTCGGCCAGGAGAACCGCGTGATCACCTTCCACAAGGAGCGGCTGCGCAAAGACCCGCCCGCCGAGTTCGTCGCGCCCGACCACCCCCTCTTCGACGCCGTGCTCCACCGCATCCTCGACGAAGGCCGCCCGGCGCTCGCCCGCGGCACTGCCTTCATCGACAAGAACGCCCGCGAGCCCTACATCGTATGGCTCCTCGAAGCCGCGGTCGTGAACGGCGAGACCGAGACCGTCCACAAGCGCCTCCTCGCCCTCCGCCAGCGCGGGGAGGAGTTCGCGCCCATAGAGCCCGGCCTCATCCTCGACCTCCCGCCGGCTGAGACGGCGCCTGCTGTCTCCGGGCATCTGCGCGAGATCGCAGACCCCGACGCGGCCATCGCCGCCGCCAGCGCCTTCTACGCCGCCGAGTACCTGGCGGAGGTGACGAGGGAGCAGGAACGCCAGGTCGAGATCATCGAGCGGGCGCTCCAGCAGTCCGTCAACGACACCCTGACGGACCTCCAGACGCGCCTGGAACGCCAGCAGGCCGATCAGGAGAAGGGCAAGGACATGGGCATCGCCATCCGCACGACCAACGAGCAGATCGATGCCCTGACAGCCGACCTCCAGGCCCGCCGCCAGGCCCTCCTTCACCGCAAGGTCACCTCCATCCAGACGCCCCACGTCGTCGGTGTTGCCGCCGTTGTCCCCGGCCCTGTCCCGCACGAGATGGAAAAGGGGAAGAGCGGCGGCGACAAGACGGCCATCGAGCTGGCCGCTATGAAGGTGGCGATGGACTTCGAGCGCCGAAACGGCCGCAACCCCGTCGACGTGTCCAAGACCGGCGTCGGCTACGACGTGCGCAGCGAGGGCCCCGACGGCGAGGTGCGCTACATCGAGGTGAAGGGCCACGAGACTACCGGCGACGTGACCCTCTACTACACGGAGTGGCAGATGGCCCACCGCATGGGAAACGAGTACTTTATCTATGAGGTCGACTACGCCCTCGCCGCTCCCCAGCTCTGGATTGCGCAGGACCCCGTCGGCAAGGGCATCCAGCCCGAAGAGAGGGTCGTGGAGTACCACGTCCGGGCGGAGCACCTGCGGGCCGTGGCCGAAGCGGCGGACTTGAGCAAGGAGGAGACATATGGCCCAGCGGCGCCGGCGCCTGATTGAAGTAGCGTTCCCTCTCGAAGAAGTATCTGCCCACTCCCGCCGCGAGAAGAACATCCGCCACGGCCACATCTCCACCCTCCACATCTGGTGGGCGCGCCGCCCGCTCGCCGCCTGCCGCGCCTTCATCTACGCCTCGCTTGTCGATGACCCGGAGACCGATAGCGAGCGCGAGGAGCTCCTCAAACAGGTCGCCGACCTGGCGAACTGGGACGCCGTCCGCAACCCTGAGCGCGTCGTGCGGCCCCGCTCCGATGGCGGCAGCGGTCTCACCGGCGTCCAGCTCCTCCAGCACGCCCGCCAGCGCATCCTCGACTGCAACGGCGGAAAGCCACCGCGACTGCTCGACCCCTTCGCCGGCGGCGGCGCCATACCCCTGGAGGCGCTGCGCCTGGGCTGCGAGGTGGAGGCGAGCGACCTCAACCCCGTGGCCGTGCTCATCCTCAAGGGCACCGTCGAGTACCCTCAGAAGTACGGCCAGCCGGATAGCCGCCCCGTGCCCGACTACATCCGCGAGGCGGCGCGGCAAGCCAGCCGCCAGACAAGTTTCACCGACGGCGACCTCGTGGCCGCCTACCGCAAGAACCCCCTGGCGACCGACGTCCGCTACTGGGGCAACTGGATGCTAGAACGAGCGCGGGAGGAGCTAGCCGAGTTCTACCCGCCCGACCCCGACGGCAGCGTGCCTGTGGCCTACCTGTGGAGCCGCACGGTGCCCTGCCCCAACTGCGGCGCCGAGATGCCCCTGATACGGCAGTACTGGCTGGCCCACAAGGATAGAAAGAAGGTGGCACTCAAGCCGGTCATTGACAGAGCGAACAGACGCGTCCACTTCGAAGTGGTAGAGGGAAGGGACGTGACCGGCGACCCGGCGGAAGCGACGACCTCCCGCGGCGACACGACCTGCCTGCTCTGCAACCAAGTGGTCAAGGCAGCCTATGTACATGAAGCTGGCCGGCAGGGC
This sequence comes from uncultured Candidatus Bathyarchaeia archaeon, assembly GCA_964355725.1. GTDB lineage: Archaea > Thermoproteota > Bathyarchaeia > Bathyarchaeales > Bathycorpusculaceae > CAYHEV01. Next base: position 9,365 of record CAYHEV010000028.1, read on the forward strand.
GTGATGGGTGCCCGGATGACAGCCGTCGTGCTGGAAAGGGAAGACCGGGGTGGCAAGCGCTACCGGGAGCCGACTGACCGTGACCAGCGGATATTCAAGGCCGCCGAGGAGCGCTGCCGAAAGGTAGAAGGCGAGACCATTGGCGAGATGCCGGCCGTACCCGACGAGCCGCTGGCCTACCATCCGCAATACATGTTGGTGCGCGAGTACGGACTTGACCAGTGGGGCAAGCTGTTTAACGCCCGCCAGCTCGTCACGCTCACCACCTTCGCCCGCCTGGTTCGGGAGGCGCACGCGGAGATACTACGCGCCGGCGTGGAGGCGGAGTACGCAAAGTCCGTCGCCACGTACCTGGCGGTCGCTCTAGACAGGATGACCGACATGAGTTCTGTCTTGTCGATTTGGGAGCCCGCCGCTCAGGCCACCCGCCACACCTTCACCCGCCAGGCTCTTGCTATGGTGTGGGACTACGCCGAGGGGGCTTATCTGCGAGACGGCGGGGCAAGTTGGAGCGAATTCGTCAGGCGAACGGCATGGGCACTGGATACAGCAATCACGGGAAATGTCGCCGGTTCGGTCGGGATGAGGGATGCGAGGCATGAGCAGCCGCCTTCCCAGTTAGTACTCACGGATCCCCCTTACTACGACTCTATCAACTACTCCGACCTGTCTGACTTCTTCTACGTTTGGCTGAAGCGGTCCGTTGGTTTCCTCTATCCCGACCTGCTGTCACTTCCCCTCACGCCTAAGAAGGACCAGATCGTAATGAACGTGTATGCGGGTAACGGGCAGGAGACAGTGGGCGGCAAGAGGGACGCCGCTCGCCAGGGATACGTTGACGGCATGGCCGCTTCGTTCAACGCAATGGGGCGGTCACTGGAGCCGGGAGGCATGGTCGGCGTCGTCTTCGCCCATACCGACCCCGACGCTTGGTCAACCCTGATCGAAGGCCTCCTCCAGGCAGGCCTCATCCCTGACGCATCGTGGCCTATTGATACCGAGATGGGCGCCAAAGTGGGCGCCTTACAGCAGGCACGACTGCAAACATCCGTCTGGATGGCCTGCAGGCCCCGCGAGGAGGACGCCGGTCAGGCCTTCCTCGGAGATGTTATGGAGGAGATGCGACCCGTCGTGCGCGAGCGCCTCCTCTACTTCTGGAGCAAGGGGATCCGCGGCGCCGACTTCTTCATCTCCGCCATCGGCCCCGCACTCTCCGTCTTCGGCCGCCACAGCCGCGTCCTCCACCCCGACGGCCGCGAGGTGACAGTGCGGGAGTTCCTAGACCTCGTGCGCAAGGAGTCGACGGCTGTGGCGCTGGAGCAGATCCTTCAGGGCGCCGACCTGGGGGTGGTCGACCCCATAACGCGGCAGTACGTCACGTGGGTGTGGAGTTACTCGCGGGCCCCCCTGGAGGCGGGGGAGACGATCGCCCTCTGCCTGGCCACCGGCGCCGAGTACGGGAGTATCGTGCGGCCGGGGTCGATAGGCGTTGAGACGCGGGAGAAGAGCAAGAAGCTGGTCAAGCTCCTCACTATCAGGGAGCGCTTCCGCCGCGACGAGGAGCTGGGGAACGGCACGGGCGCAAGGCCGGCGCCGCTAATCGACCAGTTGCAGCGGGCGGCGTACCTGTGGGGCGCCAACATGCCCGCAGAGCTGGGGGCTTTCCGCGCCGGCATGACGGAGTCGCGCTGGGCGGCGTTGCGCACGCTGGGGCAGGCCGTCGCGGAGTGCCTGCCGGACGGCGACGAGGACCGGCGGCTGATCAACGGCCTGCTGGGGAGCAACGTCATGGCGTCGAACGCTCGGGCCGCGCCGGCGAAGCAGACTGAGGACACGGCCAAACCGAAGCTCCCAGGGTGGGAGGAGAAGAGCGATGACTGAAAGTAACTACGCCGCCCTCACAGAAGGACTCAAGCTCTACACCGACGCCATACGCCGTCTCATCAAAGAGCGACTGATCGCAGCCTACCCGAGCACCTGGTGGAACGATGGCGTCCTTCGCAACCTGACCGACGCCCAGAAGTCGGAGCTGGTCAAGAACGTGGAGCGGCATCCGCAAAAGGACAAGCTGGAGCACGTCGAGGCGGCCCACTTCTCCCGCATAATCCCGAAGAACTTCGATAGCGCCTTCCACGGCGTCTTCAGCGACTTCAAGAAGACACAGTCGCTGCTCGGCACCGTCGCCAATGCCCGCAACGAGTGGGCGCACCCGCGCACGGGCGACATGCTGGCCGACGAGGTGGGGTTCGCTCTCTACGCGATGGTGCAGGTGCTGAGCATGGCGAAGCTGCCGGAGGCGGCGAAGGTGGAGGATCTGCGCCAGGAGGTGCTCAAGCTGGGCAAAGAGCCCGGAGCGGAGCCGGCCAAGGTAGCGAAAGAGGCGCCGAAAGGGGAGCTGCCGTACTGGTGGCAGGTCTGCGAGCCTCAGGACGGCTTCCAGAACCCGGCGGCGGTCGACGAGTCGCTGTTTGCTGCGACGCTCGGCGGCGTTTACTTCGGGGCGGCGCGCCGGGAGTACTCCGACCCCAAGGTCTTCTTCGAGCACACCTATTTCACAGAGAACCTGACGCAGACCGTCCGCGACGTCGCCAGCCGCCTGGCGGGCGGGCCTGGCCCGGCCGTGACGGAGATGCAGACGCCTTTCGGCGGTGGCAAGACGCACGCCCTGCTCACTCTCTATCACCTGATAGCCAATCCGGCAGAATCGCTCGCCGTTCCCGGCGTCAAGGAGGCGCTCGGTGACTTCGAAATGCCGGCTGGCGCGAGAGTCCTCGTCTTCGACGGGCAGGAGCACGGCATCGACCCCATCGAGAAGGAGACCGGGGCGTCCGTCTCGACCATGTGGGGCGAGCTCGCCTACCAGGTGGACCCGGCGCTGCACCACCGGCTCATCATCGACAGCGACGCCGGCGGCGTTGCGCCGGGGAACGCCGTCTTCCGGCGCGTCCTCGAGGCGGCGGCGCCCTGCCTGGTCCTCATCGACGAGGTCGTCAGCTATCTCGTCAAGCTCAAGTTCTCGAACACGAAGCGGACGCAGAACCTCTACCGGCAGACTACCCAGTTCATGCAGGAGATGCTGCAGCTCGCCGGGAACGTGCCGGGCGTGTGCGTGCTAATGTCGCTGCCCAAGAGCAGGGCGGAGTTCGGCGGCCTCGACCCCGAGCAGACGCAGCGCGAGTTGGGAGTGTCGGACGATCTTCAGCCGCGCGCCGATCGGGTCGTCTCCAAGCGCACGCCGGTCAACGACCAGGAGGTCTACACCCTCATGAGCAAACGGCTGTTCAAGAAGGTGGACCGGAAGGAGGCGGAGAGGGTGGCCCGCATGTACCGCGAGACCTACCAGCGGACGGCCGGGCTGTACGACGCAACCGTCCTGTCCGAGGAGTACCTCCAGCAGCAGACAGAAGCCTACCCACTGCACCCTGAGCTAATCGACGTGCTCTACAAGAAGTGGTCGACGGTCAGCGACTTCCCGCGCACCAGGGCGGTGCTCCAGCTTCTCGCCAGCGTGGTGGCCGACCAGTGGGTCAACCGGCGGGAGGCCTACACCATTCAGTCGGCGCACGTGGGCCTGGAGAGAGAGCGGATCCGGACGAAAGTCGTCAGCGCGGCGGGCTCCGGCGGCGGCTACGACGGCGTGGTGGCGGCGGACATCATCGGCGGCGACGCCCACGCCGACATGTTCGACCAGAAGCGGGGCGGCGAGTACCAGCGCTTCCATATCGCCCGCGGCCTGGCGACTACCCTGTTGATGCACTCCTTCGGCGGCCAGACACAACTCGGCGCCCTCCCCCAAGAGCTGCGGCTGGGGACTGTGGCGCCGAACGTCGGCCCCGAGTACCTCGCCGACGTCGTCGATAGCCTCGAGCAGACGCTGTGGTACGTCCATCGTGAGGGCGAGCTGCGCCGGTTTCAGACGAAGGCGAACGTCTACCGGATAATCGCCCAGCGCGCTGAAGCGCAGCCGTCGGCGAGCGTCACGGACGGGCTGCGTCAGGCTCTCGACAGCACCGTTGGCTCCGTTGAGGGGTTCCGCGTCTTGACCTGGGCAGGCAGCGACGACAACATACCGGACCGCCCGGAGCCCACGCTCGCCGTCCTCGAAGCGAAGTACGCCCTGCCATCGGAGGAAGAGGACGCCAAGCCTGTCCAGGAGAAGATCAGGCGCTTGTGGGACAGGACGGGCGGCGGCCTCCGCCAGTGGCGGAATGCGCTCATCCTCGTCGCGCCTGACGCCGACGCCTGGAGAACCGCGGAGGAGGCGATGCGGCAGGTGATGGGCTATGACAGCGTGCTGAAGGAGCCTGGCAAGGGTTCGCAGGAAGTCGACAAGCTGGAACTCAAGGGGCTGGAGAGCGAGTTCAAAGACAAGAAGGGGAGCCTCCAGACGGCCATCGTCAACGCCTATCGCCGCGTCCTTCACCCCGATTCGGACGGTCTGAGCGAGGTGGTCCTCACCGATCAGGCGACGAAGGGAGATACGATAGCCGACCGTGTGGTAGCCCGTCTCGCCAGTTCCAGCTACGGGACACCCAAGGTCCTCACCAAGATGGGCGCCGTCTACTTCACCTCCAAGATCATGCCGCACGTCTGGAAGAGCGACGAGGCGCCACTTGAGCTGAGCGAGCTCAGCCGCCGCTTCCTCGAGTGGACGTATCTTCCGCTCTTGCCGAAGAAAGAGGACGTGTTGCGAGCGTGCCTCCGCGAGGGTGTCGCGCAGCATTCCTGGGGCATCGCCATCGGAGACGCCGGGGCCGGCCTCTACCAGCGCCTGATCGAGAAGGCCGCTGAGCTGGACGAGCTCATTGCGTTGTTCGACGGCACGGCGTCGCTGGTAAGGGGCGCCCTGCTGGAGCGCCTGCGCAAGGAGTTGGGGAAGCCGGGCGAAGAACCTCCAGGCCCTCCGCCACCCCCGAAGTCTCCCGAGCCGCCCGAACCGCCTATTCCGCACCCAGCCACGCGCCTGAAGCGCGTCAGCCTCCGGCTCGAAAAGCTGCCAGTGTCGAAGACCAGCAACCTCCAGCCTTACTTGTTCAAGGTCATCCAAGAGCAGGACGCCGGCGCTGAGCTGGAAATCACGATAGAAGTGAGCAGCGATGCGGGTATCTCGAAGGAAGCGCTGGAGCAGAAGATACTCCAGGCCTTCGAGCAACTGGGCATCACACTCCACTGGAATCCGAGCTAGAGTCAGGGGGCAGCATGGGTACCCAGCGCGGCGTCATCTGCAGGGCTTGCGGACTGAAGTCTGACGTTAGCGACGGTGGTGGTTTCGTCTTCCACCTCCTTCACCGTGACCGCTGCGGCGACGGAAAGTCGATCTCCTTGATCTCCAGCGGCTCATGTACATGCTGAACACCCACTACCGAAGCCGCTCCTTTCGCGTGTTCGGCGATTCCAGTGTCGCTGAGGCGTTCCGCTCGAATCTCATGAACGGATTCCGGGAGTTCGTGGAGGCGCAAACTGCGCCTCTCGCCCGACGTTCGCTACGGAGGCATGAAAGCAGTATCACGGACTGCAGAGACCCCGGCGCGTAGAGTCGAGGTCATCACGTAGATAGTTCTCAATCAGGGATGGGACAGTGAGCAGGCCCGAGAGCTGCTCCTGGCTGTGCATGATCGCCAGCCGGGAAGCAGGTCGTCAAGGAATAAGAGGCAAGATATGAGAGCTGACATCATCACGTTGAAGGCCCTGTTTCAGAAGGACGTCCGCTACGTCGTTCCCACATTCCAACGGCCGTACGTGTGGAACCAGGAAGACCAGTGGGAGCCGCTTTGGAACGATGTGCGGAACATGGCAGAGCAATACCTGGAGGAGCTCCAGCGCCTAGGTGATGACAAGCAGGCGGCTGCCGAGGAGCGTACCGGGGTGCATTTCCTGGGCGCAGTCGTACTCCAGCAGCAGGCTACAGCGACCCCCGAACTGGAAACTCGATACGTGATCGATGGCCAGCAGCGCCTGGCCACTCTCCAGCTGCTTCTCGACGCAGCTCAGGAGGTCTTCGAAAAGGACGGATTCGGGAAGGAGGGACGGCAGCTAGCAAAGCTGGTCGTGAACGACCCCGATTATGCCGAGGGCAACCCAGACAACGTCTTCAAGATCTGGCCGACGCTGGTGGACCAGGAAACCTTCCGGCACGCGATGTCAAACGAACTGCCAGTGGGAGATTTTGAAGACGCGCCCATCGTCCAGGCCCACGAGTTCTTCAAGCTGCAGATCCGTCAGTGGTTAGGCGATGAGGCGGAGGTGGCGGGCCGGAAGGCACAGGCCCTTGTTACAACTTTGATGGGACTGCTGCAGATCGTCATTATCGATCTCCAGTCGACGGATGACGCCAATATCATCTTTGAGACACTGAACGCCCGGGGCACGCCGTTGCTTGCCTCTGACCTTATCAAGAACTCGATTCTTCACTCGGCCCAAGAGTCCGGCCTTAAGAGCGACGCCGTATACCGAGAATACTGGCTGGGATTCGATCAGGCATGGTGGAGAAGCGAGGTACGGCAGGGCCGGCTGGTCAGGCCTCGGATAGACGTCTACCTCAACTACTGGCTGACCATGCGTACGACCGAGGAGGTACAGTCAAGCGACGTCTTCCGCAAGTTTCGCGACTTCGCAAAGCAACGCCCAATTACGGCGGTCGTCGCCGACATCAGGACGATAGCGGAGTCCTTCCAGCGATTATGGGATACCAACGGCTGGTCGCCCGAGGGCATGTTCCTCTACCGGTGGCGCGTCATGGACGCCGGTGTTACCACGCCGGTCATCCTCTGGCTGCTTTCGAATCGTGAAGAGATAGGGGAGGCCGGCCTTGGTCAGGCCCTCGGTGCCATCGAAAGCTATCTCGTCCGCCGCATGGTATGCCGGATGACCACCAAGGACTACAACAAGCTGTTCCTCGAACTCATGGGGGAACTGAACAGAGAAGGGCCAGCGGCAGCTGCGAGCCTCGTGCTCGAATTCCTCTCGTGCCAGACCGCCGACTCGCGTCTCTGGCCGGCGGATGGCCAAATCCGTGAAGCCTTCGTCGCGTTGCCGCTATATCAACTACTAACGAGAGGGCGACTTAGGATGATTCTGGAGGGTATTGAAGACACATTGCGTTCTCCAAAATCTGAAGAGGAGCATGTTGTCAGGAGCACCCTCACAATTGAGCACACCATGCCACAGGCTTGGCGAGAAAACTGGCCGCTACTGGATCCGGACCGAGAAGAGGCAGCAGGAGAGCGCGACCGTCTCGTCCAGACTATCGGCAACCTAACACTCGTCAATGAGAAGCTTAACCCAGCTCTCTCCAATGCAGGGTGGCCTTTGAAGCGCCAAGAGTTGGGGAAGCATAGCGTCCTATACTTGAACAAGGATCTGCTCGAAGGCGCGGCGGGCGGTTGGGATGAGGTGTCAATAAGAGAGCGGAGCAATCGTCTTGCCAAGCTCGCAATGCGGGTTTGGCCCCCCCCGGGCCCTGTTTGAATAGAGAGGTGCATCGAGGACCTGATCCTGTGGGGTGCCAATATTACATCCGTATCTGGAAGGCTCCCCAACCCTCTGCCTCGGAGACAGGAGATCTAGGACTCCGTGCCTCGGAGACAGGAGATCTAGCGACTCCGTGCCTCGGAGGCAGGAGCTCTAGCCAGTGACTCGGTGCCTCGGAGTCAGGAGCTCTAGTCACCCCTTGGCTCGAAGGCAAAGGGCCTTCTTAGCGGGGAACGGGCGTCCTCATTAGATCCACGCCGTACGCCTCCCTTTCGAATTCCCTTGGGCGCACCAAACCGTCCGATTTCGGAATCTCTCCTCATACCCCCACGGACATGGGCGAGATAGGCCGATTATCCAGTTGACGGGGCATTTGGTCTGGGCTATACTTGTGACAACTGAATAGTTATCAAGAGAGGCGCGAGGGTTCTGGCCCGCTGACCGCCCGGCAACCTGGCGAAGCCGCCAAGGTGCCAAAGCCAGCCCGGAGACGGGAACGATAAGGCTCATGCCGAGCAACCAACGGCGTGTGTCCCCTCCTCCGTGAGGGGTTTTCCATTTCCCCTCAGGGCTTCGCGGCCAGACCCTCCACCATCGAAAGGAGGCAAAGCTATGAACCCGTGGGAGGCTAGCGAACACCGGGCACCGGAAAGAGCGTCCCTCGTCCGCAACGTCCTCGCGTTTCGCGATCAGCTCGATCCGTGGCTGCCCTTTCCGCAAAACGCCTGCTGCTTCAGCTTCGGGGCGGACGGCCTTCCCCTCCCTGTGGGAGCTCTCCTTGTCCTTTGGGAGCGCTGGCCCGCAATCACGGGGCCCTGCCCCGTGTGCGGCGGACAGGGGTATGGCGTCGGGTTCCTCGGCTTTCTGTCTACCGGCTGGATTCCCGGCGTGTGCATCGACTGCGAGGCGTACCTGGTGCGGTGCGTGGGGGGCTTTTGCTCGTTGGCCGACGAGATAAGGCCAATCCTCAAGGGAAGCCCCTACTACCTCAACAGGGGCGTCATGTGGGGAACGTTCGAAGGGCTCCGCGCCCCCCTGGTGGCTGCCCTCCAGTCACTGGGCGGCCGAGACTTGCCGGACGAGGCGTGGGCCCGGGAGCGTCAGGGCGGGGGAGCCGGCTTGACTATCCAGACCGACGACGGGGGGTCTGTCAACGTCTCGTTCGAAGTCGATGCGGAGCCCGTGCTTGTCGGTAGCAACGGCACGAGCAGGCTGCTGTACCCGACGAGGCAAGTGAGAGTGTCGGAGGCCGGACCCGCGCGAACCCGCAAGGGGGCAGCAGCCCGGATTGCGGAACGTTACCGCCGACGCCGAGAGCGCGAAAGCCGCGGCAAGAAAACGCAGGACGAGGGACGGAGAGCGTGGCCCATATGGCTGCCCGTCGCACTGGTTTTGTACATCGGTGCCCGTAGTCTCTTGGGAGGTGGTGACTGGCAAGATGCCGGTTCAAATGGCGATCATCCGAACAGAATCCAGTATCAAGTGCCGGCGCCGGTAGTACCGACCTTTCCTCCCGGTTTCTTTAAAGCCTTGATCAGCACGCCGACACCGGACCCAAGCACAGATATCGCGGAAGAGAACAACTGAGGGGCTCAATTCGGTGTATGTGCCAGTGCAGACGCCTTGCCCCCGCGCAGAAGGCGACGCTACAGTAGCGCTGGAAGATGCTACTGAAGGGAACGTGTGACCTGCCCCCTTAGGCGGCGGGTGTGATTACGATCGGGAAAGGAAGCGAGCAATGAAGACACGCGGCCTCTTTGCGCTGGCCTCTCTGCTCACAACAGCCACTATCATCGCATCCGGTAGGCCACGGAGGATGGGTGCCCACCTCGTGCGGCGGCAGCTCTACAAGCAGGCCTCCAGAATAATCCGCAAGGTGAAGTGAAGGCGGATGTCACACTAGGGCTCTAGTGCCCGCGGCGGCAATGGGATGGGGCGACACGAGATCGCCGGATAGTGATGTGGCGAAGATCGTCCTGTGGGGTGCCAAAACTCCATCCGTATCTGTAGGACTCACACCTTGGGTCGGCACCGCGCGTAGCGAGCGGCACAAACAGCGGATCCGCGACCCCCAGCGGTCCCACCTTCTGTGTGTAAAGCATATGATGCTGAGCGCTGTGCAACAGAATCAGCACCCCTGAGCGGAAACGCGGAAGTTATCA
>CAYHEV010000029.1:0-13676 GCA_964355725.1 uncultured Candidatus Bathyarchaeia archaeon
GCGACTCCCTGGTCGACGCCGATTAATCCTTCTTGAAAGATGTATATTAACGCGCATGCCTGTTCCGAAAATGGCCAAAAATGGTCTTAATTCCATCCGGGGAATTCAAGCATGTAGATTGCTGCAGAGAAAGCATCGAACCAGACTGAGTTCAACAGCGTCCCTAAACCTCAAAAGAAGAATAAAAACCATTTTTGCGGCAAAGGCTGGCCGTGCAGATATGACAGGTGGACGCGCGAGAAGATGGCTAGAATGAGAAGTGAAGATATGGATCACCTTCAGCACATCAGGAAGGTGTTGACTGCTCCACATGATGATATCAAGGTAACAAGAGAAGCCACTGAACTGATTTTTCCCCGTACGCGGGATTTTCCACCAATTCCTGGCAGTGAATATAGGTTCACGATTGATCGAAGCGCTATGGATGAAATACCTTGCATAACTGTGCCCTCTACACGGCAAACCCTCGTAAATCTTGCGTACTTCAAGAAAAATCAAGGGATTGGACCAGAACGTCTCTTGAACCATATCGTATTAGGTTCCTCCGCCGCAAATGAATGGGTTCATATTTCAAGCAATCTGCTGTGCAACGACAATCCGATCGAAATAGAGTCGCAAATATCGGGATACATGCACCATATCTTTCCTTTGATTTACGGAATTAACGTGTCGCACTTGGCTCTGCTTGAGAGTGACAAAGATTACAGGCGACCGTTCTATCAGTTTTTTGAGGAAGGACGGGCAATGATTCGCCAAGTCAGTATCGTCAAGAATATGAGTAATGCACCCAGTATGAGGACCGCCGCATTGTTTGTTCTGAGGGAAATAAATCAACTGCAAGAGTCCCCAGGGATCAGAAAATCCAAGAAGTGCATGACATACTGTCCCCATGTTCATGGCATTTCCCTATTGATTATGGAAAGATTCGCTGAGACGTACGGAGACAAAATGAATCTGTTGGATGAAGTGGTGAAAAACACAGCATGGTTCATTCCTCATGTCCAAACGCGCAAGGCCGAATACGCTAATTCTGACACGGCACTTTTGTGTGCCTTATTGTTAGACCCCAATGAGATCTCAGATTCAGACAGCATTCGAAAAGGGGTTGCACAGAAGTTAGGCGAATTGGTCGGCGAAAAATGTTCTTACAGGAACTCAAAAGAACACGTTGCCAATAACATTGAGAAATTCAAGAGAGGAAACGATGAATCTGGGGATTCATTCTTCAACATATTCTTCACTCGCCCGTTTGTTGAGACGCTAGTTAACATGTTTTCAGTAGCGTTTATTGAGGAATATCAGGAAGCGTTCAAAGGGACTGGACGCGTGCATTGCATACCCTCAGTCTATGAGCCAGAAGTAACCAGCCTCTGCTTCGACATATTCAAGCTAAGATTGGAGAGCTCTCAGCAGTATAAATGCATATTTCATCTTCCATGCATGGAGCACGATGACTGCAAACTAGTTTCATATTTGAGAACTGGAGATGACAGCAGTCTGATTGACTGGATACGAATTAACAGAAGAAGCACCAAAACGATTAAGATCCTTGAAGACAGATCAGATGAACTCGGAAAAGAGTATCAATCTATAGTTGAGAGACTTGGGAAGATCTACAAGGATAAGTACAAGAAGTATTCTTGCATGCCACTTTATTGGCCGAAATCCCCCATTTAGCGACCTTGAGAGAGAGCGCGCGTTCGGACTTGAACCCGTTTGGGTATGAGTCCGGTCCGGCCCACCATAGCAGCCTCAACAATACGCCGGTTTGATGAGTTTTTACACAGAACTTCTAATATTCCGAGAATGAATCTACTGTGTAAGAAAAAATGTCCAGCAAGAAATAGGAATGAGAGACTCCATGAAAACCAGATCGATTGGCAGGTTCAATGCGTTCCTAATGATAGTTCTGATCGTTTTCTGGGGTAGCTCATTCGTGGTCGTCAAACTCGTGCTTAAAGAAGGATTAACTCCTGTAGCCATCGCCACCTTCAGGTTCCTTACGGCAGGTGCAATCTTCCTCATTGCGCTCTTACTTAGGAAGACTCGAAACAGGAAATACCGTCTCCTGGTTGAAAAGAAAGATTCGCCAATGCTGTTGGTTCTCGCACTTACGGGTGTGACATTCTTCTTCACCGCGCAATACACTGGAATCAACATGGCAGGAGCGTCCATTGCCGCCATACTCGTCTGCCTACTATCACCCGTTCTCATCAACACACTATCCGCCGCAATGTTCAAAGAACATCTGACTAAGAAGCAGGATCTCGGCATCGGAATCGCTGCCGCAGGCACTTTTACCGTCGTTGCAGGCAACTCAGCAGGTTTCCAAGGCAACCAATTCCTCTACGGAACAATAATTCTACTTTCCACTCCGCTTTTGTGGGCTACTTACACCCTCGTTGGAAGAAGAATAATTCAAAAATATGACTCGTTCCTCATCGTAGCTTACACAAACGTACTTGGAGGGCTGTGCCTAATTCCATTCTCCCTAGCTGAAAACTCTTTCAACCAAATCATCACTATGAACCTCTACGAATGGGCGGCAATTCTATTTCTTTCCTTTACCTGCTCATTCTTGGGTTACTACATCTGGTTCTACGTCATAAACAAAGTCGGCGCGGTTGCCAGCAGCTTTCTATTCGCCGAACCTCTAGTCACCGCCCTATTCGCCACTGCCTTCGTAGGAGAACAAATAGGGCCATTTACTATTGCTGGCGGTTTACTGATTTTCATAGGAGTGTACCTAGTCACTAGGAAATGATTGTCCTTGAATCGTCTAGAAATTCAAGAATCTTCTTCGGATTAAACACTGTAAACACTGCGTTGCGCAAAATCTTTCCAATTCTCGGAATCAAACCTTTCGCGTCGGTTCCAAGCTTGCACACTACAACGTGCTCAAACATCCCTAATGATTCGATAATCACGACATCGCGGTTGGACCCTGAAATCTCCAACGCCCGCCTAACCTCAGAGAGTGATGCACCCAAGACGATCAGTCTGTCCAGCAGCGATTTTGTCCAATTTCCATAACTGCCGGCTTGTTTCTCTGCCAGCATGGCCTCAACTAGGTTGTTCTCCTTGTCCACGTTGACAACCTTGACAGTTAAAGACAGGTTATCATGGAAACCGTACAGTTCCACGATTTTTCTAAGTGCCGTTTTTCTTCCATCCACAAGCTGAGCCTGCAAATATCTCAATGGAACCTCGGCATCGACGATGTCAGGTGAAAAAATCCCAGCGTCTAGGCGAAGTTTATCGTAATTCTCATTCAAGGTTACTATGCGTCCTTTCAATGTTGAGAACTTCTGCACATTCGCCATACTTTCTGGACATAGCCCTATTTCGTTGGCTAGGTAGCTCAGCGCAACACTTTCGTCTTCGCCAGAAACCTCAATCTGCACCCAACCGCGAGAAGTTGTTCCGAGAATCTTCGCCTTGAATTTCAAACCTTTCAGTGCAAAACTCAGATTCTTTTCAACAAGCTTGACTTGAGAACTGTTGTAGGTTTTTGCAAGCAGTGTTACAGTAGGCATTTACTGTCACCAATCAACGCTGTCATTTCTTCATGGAGCTTCCATATTCTCGCAATAGCCGCAGGCGGCGCTTTTTTCTCGAATTTTTTTATGGTATTCTCTATGGGCACCCGTCGCGTTCCTTCAACTAACTTATCAGAATAAGACACGATTTTCTCCTCAAGCGTCTGCGGAACGTAAACATCATCAGGCCACCCCAACTTACTTGCCTCTCTCATAGATATGCCACCGCCAATATGCCTCTTGACGATCGAGACAATAGACTCAGGCAAACTCAGTGCCCTTAATATCCTTGCTCCAACAATCCCATGATCAACACTATGTGTCCGTGAACGCCCGATATCATGCAGAAGAGCTCCAACCTCCACAAGTTCCAAATTAACGCTTAGCCCCTTCTTCTGACAAGCCTTGGCAATTTCAACAGCAAGTTTGGACACAGTTTCACAGTGTCTTACAACGTTTTTCGAGCAACCAGTTTGACGGAGAAACTGCAAAGCTTCTTTCCTAGACGGGAACTGTTCACTCACCCAGTTCCTTCCCCAGTTGTTCCACTCTTTTCGCCAATGCATCAACCATCTTGACGTTCTCATAGTGCACCAACGGTTTGCCACACGTTGGACACTTGAAAACCAGTTCCACAGCTTCCTCAAACGGAATTCGTTTGCAGCCCGGTGTATAGCACCAGTAAAAATCATGGTTTTTCTCATATTCCAGCCTGATGTTGAGCTTCTCAAGCACTCTGCGCTTCTGGCTTAGTATGAAGCCTTCCATCTGATCTGGCTGAAGTCTCCAGTGAAATATGAACCAACCCGTCTTCGGATCGCGGGTTCTTCTCAAACTCACAAGAGAATGATCATAAAGCTTGTACAAAATCTTACGGACAGAGTTCAGTCTGACGCCTGTCTTGTTCGCTATCTCATCGTCTGTTGTTTCATTCAAGTCTTTGAGAATTCCGATTAGTTTGACTGCATCTTCTTCGCCCAGTGCTTCAGCAACTCTGACTAGCGTAGCATCGTCAATGTTCGACAACATATTGATCATTTTTTGCCTAATGTGAACACGCGTTCTATGTTATATATGTGCAGGTTTAACCTAAAATCTCTTTATGAAAATCTTCATCAGAATCTACAATCTTCTTACCATGTTTTGTTGGAACAATTCTCATCTTCGCCTTTCCGAAACGTTTGGCCAAAATCTTTCCCTTAAAGAACCTATCCAAGAAAACAGCCAAACTTGCACACTCCGAATGAGGTTGGTTTCCAATGGCCACATTAAAGTCAGATAATTCTTTAGAGAAAAATTCGTTTGGAACCTTCTGACTGCCAACAATGACTAGAGCGTCCTTTTCAGAAGCCTTGATTCTCCTTAGCACACTACTTGTTTGAATATTCTCTCCATAAGCGGTCAAATGCACAACTATCCCCCCGTCAGCTCTCCAATCTCTCACGACTTTTCTCCAAGATACTCCCATCTCAAAAGAAAACGCTCCGCCCCAGTTTTTCGTTACTTTTTCAATCGTTTCTCTAATCTTGTCATCACTAATGTCTGACAGTACAAATCTTGAAGCTCCCATTGCCCGTGCCGTCAATGCAACGTGCGTAGTGAGCCTAACGTCTCTTTGCGGTCTATGTCCCCATCTCAGCACGACAATTTCGGGCGTCCCTTTTCTCTTTTGCTCAGTTTTTCTCGAACTTGCCCTCAAGTCTTTCCACGCGGCTCTTGACTTTCTCTGCAAACGTTGGACTCGCTTCAAAAACCACATCAGCAGAGTCGCCAGTATACTTTACTTTCTTGACATCTGAGTTTGCGTGAAGCCATGACATGAATTGCATCGTTTCATTGGACAATGGAACGGTGAATGATGCTCTAACGTAGTTTTCCAGCAGTTTTAGTATTTCCTGCTTCAGCTGATCAAGATTAGTTTTGTGTAACGCTGATATGGCAACGGTCTTTGTCGATTTCTCTTTCAACTTTTCCAGTTTTTGGCTGATCTCTGCTTCCGACATCAAGTCAATTTTGTTCAAAACCGTAATTATCGGGATTCCAGAGGCGTCTATACGCTCTATTGTCTCCAAGCAGACTGAAAGTTTCTTCTCGATAACTATCATCGGTTCACTAATGTCCACCACCAATAGTATCAAGTCAGAGTAAATCGTTTCTTCGAGAGTCGAATGAAAAGCCTCAATCAAAGTCAAGGGTAAACGGTCTATGAAGCCTACGGTGTCTGTTAACATGAACTTCTTCTTGGCGATTTCAACAAGCCTCGTCGTCGTTGAAAGCGTCGTGAACAAGGTGGTATCAACTCGAACCTCTGCCTCTGTTACGGCATTAAACAGTGAGCTTTTTCCAGAATGCGTGTATCCTGCCAACGAAATTGACAGAAAATCGAGCTCAGCTCTTCTTTGGCGGTGCAGCACTCGATTTCCTCTGATTTTCTTCAGTTTCCTGCGCACTGCATGTACCTGTTTTTTAACCGCTTCATAGTAAACGTCGACATCGTACGCTCCAAGCCCACTGAATCCCGGCTGTTCCCCTTTCTTTGCCAATCTCACCCTTTCTTTCGCATGTGCCAAATCATACCGCAGCTTTGCTAACTGAATCTGCAGTTGTGCTTCAGTTGTTGTGGCTCTTTTCGTGAAAATTTCAAGGATTAACTGAAAACGGTCTATGTTTTCGACGCCTGTGGCTTTCGCCAAATTATACGACTGAACACCCCGCAAAGGGTTGTCGAAAACCACTTTCTCTGCACCAGTCTCCTTCACAAGTGCCGCAAGTTCCTTCACCTTTCCTGCACCTATCTGATAGCGATAATCTCCTTCTCTAGTTTGCTCCATTTCGCCTACAACAATGTATCCCGCTGATTCCGCCAATCTTCTAAGTTCAGGCAAACTTGACGATTCAAAGTTCTTTCGGCGCTGCACTATAACTGCTTTCGTTTAGTCAGCTCCTCCTTCTCTTTACCATCCTTACCGTCAAGTTGGATTAGGTCTCCGAGGGTCACTTCACCCTTCACTGCCTTAACCATCTTGGCCGGAGGAATCTTGATCTTTTCATCAGAAGCCGGAACGATAAGCTTGATCTTCAGTGTATGCTCAAGTCTCGTGGCAAGCGAGTTGTTCGGGGTCATCTTTCCCGTCTCAATCTTTCTCAGAAGCGACACTTTCTCGTTTAGCCTTTTACCTAAGTCCTTATGCGAAAGCCCCAGCTTCTCCCTTGCCTGCCTTATCTTGACATGAAAGTTCTCCACAAGCTCCATGGTAGTGGCTGTTGGAGTTTCAGCTAGTTTCTTGGTTTGAATTTGCAGCGATCGAAGCGGAACTCTGGGTTTCTGCATTACAGGCTTCGGTTTCGGCTCTTCTTCCCAAACTATCTTTCCATGCTTCGAGCAGCCAGTGCATACTGTGAGTTTTGCTCCCTCAATTACGACTCTGAATGGCTTGCCGAAGATTTTGCGGCCGCAAACTTCGCATCGCAATTGTCAGCACACCTAGACTGCCTTTAGTATTCTGGTTATGTTTATACTTGTCGAAACACTAAATGCGGGTTAGCGGTGCGTGGGCTTGGACGATGCTTTAACGCGTATTAGAAGCGTAGCGGACTACCAGTTTGGAAAAGAAGTAGGCGACAAACTTTTTCCCAAAACTATACAAATCAGTTATTCCAAAAGAACCGGTAGAATCCGCTACGTTCACTTGGATGGCAAACGACTTGTAACACTACGTCCAACGGACGGTCTATTCTCCTTAAGCATCGCAGGTGCAAAGCGAATTCGTGAGCATGCAAAACATGTTAAATGTTTCGTTACTGTTCAGCAAGATGTTGCGAAGTTCATTGAGGAAGGCGGTGATGTTTTCGCTGCACACATCGCTAAAACGGAAGATAGCATCCGTTCAAAAGATGAGGTTATCATCGTTGACGAAGAGGGTGAGGTCTTGGCAGTGGGGCGGGCTGTTTTGTCAGGCGAAGAGATGAGAGCATTCAAACGCGGCGTTGCAGTCAAGGTCAGACGCGGACGTTTGCAGGAAGGTTAAGTATATCTGTTTTGAATAGTAACTGTTAGAGTTCAAGGTGAAACCTTATGCGAAGGGGCATGAATCCTCGTGAAACAAAACGCATGATGCAACGCATGGGCTTGAGCATGGACGCGGTTCCGGATGTTGAACAAGTTATTATAAAGACAAGTGGGAAAGAGATCATTGTGGAAGGGCCTGAAGTAGCTATACTTGAGGTTCAAGGACAAAAAATCTTTCAAGTAACAGGTGGAAAAGTCACAGAGAAAGCCGCCGAACGCAAGTCGTCAGGAATAGCTGAGGAAGACATCAGGCTTGTCGCAGACCAGACAGGAAAAAGCCCAGAAGAAGCCAGAAAAGCCCTAGAAGAAAGCGGAGGAGACCTAGCAAAAGCAATCCTACTGCTCCAATTATGACATACAATTCCGGCATTGGAGCAAATATCTGAAATACCACCGGTAAAAGTTATTTCTTTTTATAGCAGTAGTCATTACCTATGGTATCGATTAATCCAAATGGGACAAGACATGCCAAGTTCTGATGTTGCTGTCGTCGGTCATTTTTCTATCGATTCAATTTCCTTGCCCGACAGATCCAACCCTTTCGTCGTTCTAGGGGGTTCTGCGGCATACGTTTCTTTTGCTGCTAAACGGTTGGATGCGAGAGTTGCTGTTGTTTCCAAAGTTGGCAGCGATTTCCCGGAAGCTTACAAATGGTGGCTAAGTCAGGAAGGCATTGATCTTTCTGGGATGGTTGAAACTGAAAATGGACATACCACCCGCTATGAACTGAAGTACAATAGCGACCTGTCAGACCGCATCTTACGACTGAAAAACAAGGCTCCTTCCATTACCGTTGAAGATCTGCCCAATCCTCTGAAAGCCAAAGCCATCCACATTGCACCCATTGCAGGCGAAATCACGTATGAAGTGGCTGAGAAACTGAAGAACTGTACTGAAGTTTTATCACTTGACCCTCAAGGACTAGTGCGAAATTTTGATGAAAACGGCAACATCACAGACTGTTCACTTAAAGAAAAACGCATACTGGGACTCATTGACATTTACAAGTCCTCCTCGAATGAGATCAAGGCCGTAACCGACATGCCTGACCTTGATTCGGCGATAAAAGGAGTCCGTGACTGCGGCGTCAAAATAGTCATCGTCACACTAGGCGCAAATGGTGCCGTGGTCTCCGTTGAAGATACGATCCACAACGTTCCAGCTTATAAACCGGAGAAATTCGTCGATCCAACTGGAGCGGGAGATGCTTTTATCGGAGGTTTCTTGGCAGAATATGTTCGTGGCGAAGACTGCTCATGGTGTGCACATGTGGGTTCTGCAGCGGCGTCACTTGTTGTTGAAGGTATTGGACCGACGTTTTTCGGTGAAAAGGATGAGATTTATCGCAGAGCTCGCGTGCTTTATGAAAAGGAAATTAAGTGATGAAGTGTATTCTATTGCGAGAGGCGTTAATGTTTGGGACGTATTGATAAAGGCGTGAAATGCAGCGTAACAGGTTGCGGAAATGAGGCCACGCGTTCACTTTCAGCCGACAAAGTCAAGGCTGCAGGCTTAAAAATTGGCACTGAAAAACGTGCTTACCTGTGCAAGGAGCATTATAAAGAGTACAAAAAGAAAACCAAAAAGGACAAACAAGTCGAGAAATGGCGTTACAGCGGCTGAACTTGGAGGCAAAAGATTTCATGAGAATATTACAGTTGCACACAAACTTCATCGAGTATAAACCAGTTCAGAAAGAAATAGCCATTGCAGAAGAAACTGAAAAGAAAGAAAAACGCTTGGAAGAAATCGTCGTGTTATTTACAGCAGTTGAAAGTGGCGACAACGAGGCAGTGGCAGAAAAAGCCATAGATGAAGTTCAAGCATTCCTAAAAAAGTTGAAAGTAAACCGAATCCTGATTTACCCATACGCTCACCTGAGTAGCAGCCTCGCAAAACCAACAGAAGCACTGAAAATAGTCAAAGCCATGGAAGCTCAAGCGAAAAATAGCAAGATAGAAACTTACCGCGCACCATTCGGCTGGAACAAACAGTTCACAATATCCGTAAAAGGGCATCCGCTTGCGGAACAATCCCGCACAATCCTGCCCACCGAAACAAAAAAAGAAAAGGAAGAACCAATCTCTGAAGCAGTCAAAGCCGAAGAAAAACTAGAATCAACTTGGCACATTCTCCAACCCGACGGAAAAATGCTGGCAGTCAAAGACTTCAACTTCAAAGGACATGAAAACCTCGAGAAATTCACCAAATACGAGATATCAAAAGTAAGGGCAAGCCAGCAAATGCCGCCTCATGTTCTACTGATGAAGAAATTGGAGATAGCCGATTATGAGCCTGGAAGCGACCCTGGGAACATACGCTGGTATCCAAAGGGACGACTAATCAAATCGCTGCTTGAGCAATTTGTCACTGCAAAAATGGCCGAATACGGCGCCATGGAAGTTGAAACCCCAGTCATGTATGATTTTCACCATCCAAGCCTCGCGAACTATATGAATCGTTTCCCCGCGAGACAGTATCTGCTCAAGTCAGAGGATAAGGAGTTGTTTCTGCGATTCGCCGCCTGTTTCGGGCAATTCCTAATGGTTCATGATGCCCAGTTTTCATACAAGCACATGCCGATGAAAGTTTACGAATTAACTCGCTATAGCTTCAGACGAGAAAAGAGCGGCGAAGTTGTTGGCTTAAGACGCTTGCGAGCGTTCAGCATGCCGGATGTCCATGCCTTCTGCACCGATCTAGAGCAAGCGAAGAAAGAGTTTATTGTGAGGCTCAAACTGGCAATGCAGATTCAGAAGGAAATAGGCTTATCCAAAGACGATTACGAAGTTGGAATACGCTTCACGAAAGACTTCTTCCAAGAAAACAGAGAATTTATTGCATCTCTAGCGAAAATCATCGGCAAACCAGCCTTGGCAGAAATGTGGAAAGAACGCTTCTTCTATTACATACATAAATGGGAATTCAATTATGTGGACAATCAAGACAAGGCTGCTGCCCTCTCTACAGATCAAATCGACGTTGAAAACGCAAAAAGATACGACATAAACTACGTTGACGAAAAAGGCGAAAAACGTCATCCGCTCATTCTGCACTGTTCTCCAAGCGGAGCCATTGAACGAGTCGTGTACGCTTTACTGGAAAAAGCCTACAAAGAGCAACAAAGCGGCAAGTCGCCAATGCTGCCCTTGTGGCTTTCACCGACGCAAGCACGCATAATTCCAATATCCGATAGATTCTTGGGAGATGTTGAAAAATTGGTTAAGAAAATGGAAGCCCACTTTATACGTGTGGACATTGACGATAGACAATTGACTCTGCAGAAGAGAATTCGAGAGGCAGAAATGGAATGGATTCCGTACATAGTCGTTGTGGGACAAAGAGAAATAGAATCTGGTGTGCTTCCAGTTAGGAATAGGGAGACTGGAAAAATCCAGAACATGAAACTTGAAGAGCTAGTAAGCGAATTTGAAGAAACCGCAAGAGCAAAACCTTTCAAGCCGCTACCCTTGCCAAAATACCTTTCGAAAAGGCCGCAATTCTACGGTTAACTATGGTGAGAACCGGTTAGTTTCTTCCAAAAGATATATCAAACCTTAATCAAATAGAAACTCTTGAGTTTGGTGGCGGGAAACTTTGGAAAAAGAGTTGTTCGTCTACATCGATGGTCAATATTATCCGAAATCGCAAGCGAAAATCTCGGTTTTTGATCATGGCCTTTTGTACGGCGACGGAGTGTTTGAGGGAATCCGCGCCTACAACGGCGTTGTGTTCAAACTTAAAGAACACATTGATAGACTTTACAGTTCAGCTCATATGATAATGCTCGAAATCTCAGTAACAAAGGAAAAGATGATCCAGCTAGTTTTGGAGACTCTGCGAAAAAACAACTTCAAGGATTCATACATTCGCCTAGTCGTCACGAGAGGAGTAGGGGATCTCGGACTGAATCCGAGGAAATGTCCAAAACCGACGATTATCGTGATAACGGATACAATATCACTGCATAAAAGTGAAGCTAAAGAGAAAGGCGTGACAGCCATGATCTCATGGGTCAAAAGAGACCCCGTGGACGCAACATCACACGAAATAAAATCACTCAACTACCTCAATAGTATACTGGCAAAAATCGAAGCAAACATAGGGGGCGTCGACGAAGCCATATGCCTTGACAAAAACGGTTTCATATGCGAAGGGGTGGCCGAAAATATATTCATAGTCAAGAATGGAAAAATCTTCACACCGCCAAGCTACACAGGCGCCCTGCCAGGCATAACTGCTTATGAAACAGCGAAACTTGCCCGAAAACTAGGATACGAAGTAAAAGACAAGAACATAACGCCCTACGAGCTGTTCAATGCTGACGAAGTGTTCTTTACAGGAACCGCTGCAGAAATAATACCGGTCAGAGAAATCAATAAAAGGCTCATCAATAAAGGAAGCCCAGGTCCAGTAACCAAGAAGTTGATGGAAGAGTTTTCTAAACTAGTTCGGGATCCACACGAAGGGATACCGGTCTGATGACAACATAAATCGTTAACGGCTGTTTTTCAGTCTTGTTCTTACATTTTCTTTTCCATGAAACGTTCGACTTCATTAAGTGCTAGCTCAAGAGTTTCAATCGGTGGAAGAATGACTCCTCTAACGTGTCCAGAACCATAGACTGGGTCAAACCCTGATCCGTGTACAAACAACACGCCAGTTTCTTTCAAGAGTTCCATCACAAATTCCCAATCTGTTTTCCATCTTGAACCCACTGCATGTATCTTTGGGAAAACGTAGAATGCTGCTTCCGGCTTTGCACAGCTTATTCCATTGATTTTGTTCAGTCTATTCAGAGCGTAGTCTCTTCTCTGCTTCAGCTTCTTACACATTTCCTTTATGTGGTCTTGTGGGCCAGTCATTGCTGCCACACCGGCTTTCTGCACTGGCGTGTTTGCGCAGAGTCGTATTCTTGATTCTTTTTCAATGCATTCCTTGAACTCTTGCAGTCTGCCCCTTTGGTCGTGGAAGTACACGTAGCCGAGTCTCCATCCTGTAATAAGATAGGCCTTTGAGAAACCGTTTAATCCTATTATAGGGACATCTTCCGCCAAGTGGGCAGTGCTGACGAATTTTTTCTCGAATATTATCTGATCATAAATCTCGTCCGAAATAACGGTAAGGTCATGTTCGCCTGCCAAATCCAGTATTTGCTTCACGACTTTTTCGTCATAAAGTGCTCCACAAGGATTGTTCGGATTAATAACAACGATTGCGCGGGTTTTCTTTGAAATTTTGCTTCTCAAATCGTCAATGTTGGGCTGCCAACCATCTTTCTCAACAGTTTCGTAAGTGATTGGTTTTCCATCAAAGAATTTTGTGTAAGAAATGTACGGCGGATATGTTGGTCCTGGAAGAAGAACTTCATCACCGCTGTTAACAAGTGCGGCCATAACCATTTGAATGCCTTCAGAAATTCCCGATGTAACAACGATATTATCGGCAGAAACGTCAATGTCATTAACCTTCTTCTCCTTCTGGCTTATAGCCTGTCTTAACTCAGGCAGTCCTTCGGAAGGTGCATAATAATTCGCGTCACTTTCAACAGCCTTGACTAAAGCTTGCTTGATGTGTTGCGGCGTATGAAAGTCAAAAGCCGCTGGATCACCTATATTTAGATAAAAAATCTTCTTGCCAGTTCTTGCAACTTGCTTTGCAGGAGCAATAACGTCACGAATTGCATATTCAATAGTTCGAACTCTATCAGTGACTTTTACATTAGTCAAAGCGATTTTCCTCCCAGATTCAACGCCTTTGCATCTCATTGAAAATAAAGATTATGGATTGACTTGTGGGATTCCACTTTGTCAGATCGTTTCTTGCCAAGTGGCTTGTACGCCTTGATCCGTAATCAGCGTAACAGTTAGGCTTTGACCTGCACAGTCCTGCCAGTTAAATCGTGATTGTATTGTAATAAGGTCTCCAGGTTTGATCACCGTGTACCCTGAAGGAAACAGGTCGGTTCCTATCGGTGCTGACACGTTTTGTATCTGATACACCACTCTTGAAATTGTAACGTTCATCAAGGAATAGTTGAAGCTTTGAACTGTTATGTCAAAGAAACC
>CAYHEV010000029.1:13776-18571 GCA_964355725.1 uncultured Candidatus Bathyarchaeia archaeon
ATCTGTCTCAAACCCCTGTAGCAGTTCTGCTACGACACTGAACGTGCCTCCTCTGTATGTTTTCCAGTCCCAGTCGAATCTGAAGGTTCTTGTTGAATTCGGCGCGATGCCCTGTGATGGGTCATAAGTGTTTTCGATAACCGTTCCATTGTTCATCGTAGCGGTAATTTTGGTGACATTAACGTAGTTGGCTGACTCTGCAAAATTGAACACCGTTGCATTAAAGTAGCTTGGCGAGTTTTCATCGAAAGCAACACTTTGAATTATGGTTGCGACTCCTGGCAAGTAGAGGGCTTTGGAGAAAGTGTATCCTTCCTTGGTGGATATTACCGCTGTCGTGTTTCTTAAGGTGTGCCAGCTCGCATTGGTAAATGTGAAGTCAATAGACGCTCCGACTGTAATGGCTTGAGGTAACTGTGGCGACATATTGTCCGCTGTCAGGTCAATTCCCAAAATCGTGATGTCGCTAATTGTCAAGTTGACCTCTGAACTTTCTTTGTTAGCGACCGTTATCGTGAAATTCTTGAACGACACTTGTGAATTGAAAATTGTGTTGGTCACGTTAAGGTTTACAAATGGTAACGTTTTCTCCATGTTTGAGGCTGGGGAATCTGATGCCAAGACTAGCACCGTGATTTTTTCGCCCGCAAACTGCGCGGCGAATTCTCCCCATGTTGAATTAAAACCGTCTTTTTCAATCTTTGAACATGTTATGTTCAACGTCTTGCCAACGGGAATAATTAATCCGTTTTCCAATGACGGGTCTGTTCCTACAACATTGTAGACTTGCGACTCTCCAGCCGATTTGACCGCAATTCCAGTCATGTTTGCATCAGAAGGTGAGTAAGACGGGTTCAGAACTGCAATATTGAATGACGTGGCGTTTTGTTTGTCAAAATAGACATCTGTTATTGAAAGAGTCGTCTTATTGGGTATTGCAACGAAGGGGTAGATCGCGAACATGTAAGTAGCTATTCCTCCTATCGTGGCTGATACGAGCATTAAGAGAATCATTATGAGGGTTGAAATCGCTTTCTTGTTTCGCTCAAACATTTTACTTTCCTTCTGACGTGGTTGATGTTGCTGTATCTAATATTTTTAGAGATAAATAAGCGTTCTCTTGCAATCCGTGTTCAGTCTAGGTTGATGACTAAGCTTAAATCTTTCTTGCTTTAATGGTCTAATCCAAAATCTGAGGGAGATTCATGGTAGAATACGATGCGCTAATAGTAGGGGCGGGAATATTAGGTTTATCAACTGCTTATCATCTTAAGACTAGGCATCCTGAGCTGAATGTTCTAGTCGTTGACAAGCGTGGTGCCGCTGGTCAAGGAAGCACTGCAAAAAGTGCAGCTGCCTTTCGCTGTTTGTTCGCTTCTCGTACGAATTTTGCCTTAGCCGACTCATCTGCGGAATTCTACAGGCATGTGCAAGATGATTTGCACAGGGATTTGAAGTTGCGATGGGCTGGCTACTTGTGGTTTTTTGACGAAGACGGATACCATCGCATGCTTCCGGTCTTGAAAGACTTGGCCGCCAAAGGTTTCCAGTACAAGGAATTTGATGAAACCGAATTAGCGAAGAAGCTGGACATGCAGACCAACTTCGCTGCTGATGAAGAAGCGAAACTGATGGGGTTGGGAAATGTTCATAGGGGAGTTTTGATTCCGAAAGCCGGTTTAATCGACGTTGATTGTCTGGTGAAGTTTTATGAGTTGGAGTTTCTGCGGCTTGGGGGTCAAATTCGGTACAATGCTGATGTGACGGAAATTGTCGTTGAGCCGCGTCAGCCTCTGGGCATGCCTGGCGAGCCTTATTTCTGGCAGGATACCACGGTTACCGGAGTTAAGACAAATAGGGGTCAGATAAACGCAAAGAAAACTATACTTGCGGCGGGAGCGTGGCTTTCTCAGCTCTTGGACCCTGTTGGAATTGAATGTTTCACGAAGGCTAAGAAGCGTCAGATATTCTCGGTGAAAGCGAACACGGATAAACTGCGGAAACTGCTTTTTTCAAAGGAATTCACAAGTGCAGGGTGTCTGCCGTTCACGATTCTTCCGAAGCCTTCTGCCTATATTCGCCCAGCACCTGAAGAAGACGCTTTGTGGTTGGCTTATGCTGACGAGTTTCCGAGAGCGTTCAAGATTGAAGATGAACCTGAGCCTGAAGAGAACTACTACAAGTTCGGACTTTACCAAGTCTTTGTCAAGTATTTCCCTCAGTTGACAGATTGTCAGCCGTTCTCAGCTTTCGCTGGGTTATATGAAATAAATAGCATTGACGGGCAACCTGTGATTTTTGAAGAGAACGGATTGATGGTCGTGGGCGGTGCTAGTGGAAGCGGAATATTGAAGGCTGACTCGATAGGTAGAATTGCAGGCGCACTATTCAAAGGTGAAGAATACGCGTTGCTTTACGGTGACAGAAAATTCAGGGTCAGCGACTTGGGTCTGAAGAATAGAAGTGTTGAACCTGAAAGGCTGGTAATATAGACTTTCTTCTATCATTAGGTTTATTTACTTTCGAACAGATATAGTAGAGCATTCATTTTGAGGTTGGCTAGAATTATGTTTGGTTGGAACGGCAAATTTTTGCACGTGAACCTGAACAAAAACAGCGCGGTTGCAGACACGTATGAGGCAAGTACAGCGCGGAATTTTCTCGGCGGAAGAGGTTTTGCAATCAAGATTCTCTGGGACGAACTTAGACCAGAAGTTGACGCTCTATCACCTGAGAACAAGCTTGTTTTAGCCGCTGGTCCCCTGACTGGTTTTGCTTTACCAAGCAGTGGCAAACTCGTTGTGGCTGCGAAGAGTCCGTTGACAGGCGGCTACGGTGATGGAAATGTAGGCAGTATTGCCGCTGTTCAGATGCGTAAAGCTGGTTATGATGCCGTAATCATGGAGGATAAGGCTAGTAAACCGATGGTGCTGCTTGTCCGAGATGAGTCTGCAGAATTTCTTGACGGTAGAGACTTGTGGGGTTTGACTACTTTTGACGCTGAAAAGAAGCTGAGAGAAATATATGGACGCAATGCCGGAGTCCTGTGTATTGGTCCAGGTGGAGAAAACCTTGTGAAATATGCAAATGTGGTCTGTCAGGGAGGTCGTGCAGGAGGTAGACCAGGCATAGGTGCAGTCATGGGTTCTAAGAATTTGAAGGCAGTAGTCTTCATCGGGTCAAATGATTTGCCTGCCGCTGATTCTGAACAAATGCAAGAACTAGGTTCGGAAGCTTGCAGAGAGATTATGACTAAGCCGAACTATCCTTTTTGGAAACGGCAGGGCACGATGTCGACGATTGAATGGAGCCAAGAGAACAGCGTACTTCCAACACGCAACTATAGTGAGGGTGTTTTTGACAAAGCTGAAGCCATTGGGGGGTTCGCTATGGAAAAGATCAAGGTTTCCAATCGCGGCTGCCCACAGTGCAACATGACTTGCGGCAACGTTGTCAAAGACTCTGACAGGAAAGAGTCCGAGCTTGATTACGAGAATGTTGCAATGTTGGGTTCGAACATCGGTTTGGGTGATTTGAGGCAGGTTGCAGCTCTTAACAGAGTTGCGGACGAGTTAGGTTTGGACACGATTTCGCTGGGTAACGTTCTCGGCTTCGCTATGGAGGCTTCTGAGAAGGGGTTAATTGATCAGCATGTTCCTTGGGGTGAGTTCAAAGCGACCAAAGCTTTGATTAAAGATATTGCGTATAGGCGTGGTCTGCTTGGCAACATGTTGGCTGACGGGGTTTGGTCTGCCTCTGCAAAGATAGGCCGAGATTCAAACAAGTGGGCTATGCATGTTAAAGGCTTAGAAATTTCTGGTTACGACTGCCACACGACACCTGCCATGGCATTAGCTTATGGCACTTCTTCAATCGGTGCCCATCACAAGGACGCGTGGGTGATTTCTTGGGAAGTGAAAACTGGACGAGAAGGGTACAACGCAGAAAAGGTTGAGAAAGTGATCGAGTTGCAACGCATTCGCGGAGGCATCTTCGAATCATTAGCTGTTTGCAGACTGCCATGGATTGAGGTGGGCTTCGGACTTGAATGGTATCCGAGGCTCTTACGTGCGGCCACAGGTCTGGATATGCCGTGGAACACGTTAAACGTGATCGCTGATAGAATCTTCAATTTGATCAGGGCCTTCTGGATTCGAGAAGTTGGTAGGAACTGGACAAGTGAAGCTGATGTTCCCCCCGCAAGATGGTTTGAAGAACCGATAACCAAAGGCATCTTGAAAGGCGCAAAACTTGATCGCACAAGATACAATGAAATGCTGCAGATGTACTATCGAAAGAGAGGCTGGGACGAACGCGGAATACCGAAAAAATCAACTCTGAAAAGTCTTGGATTGGAGAGTGCTGCCAAACAGCTCAAACGCGTAAAACTGTCAGCGTGAACGCAAGAGGCTTGGCAAAAGACAAAAAGAATAAGAATGAAAGGAAGAGTGGTTTTTCGAGCTAGTAGGCTCTGGCGAAGTAAACAGCTTCTTTTGCTTCTCCTCCGCAGCGTATGCATTTAGAGAACGGTTCTTCCTTCTTGAAGGGCACTATCCTAATTGTCGCACCAGTTTCTTCTTTTATCTTCTTTTCGCATGCAGAATTGAAACACCATGATGCTCTAATGAATCCGCCTTTCTCTTTCAGAACTTTCTGGAATTCTTCGTAGGTTCTCACAGTGGTAATGTTTTCTTCGAGCATTTTTTTGGCTTTGTTGAAGAGATTATTCTGGATTTCTTCCAGCAATTTTATCACAGCATTCGCTGTTTCTTCTTGTTTGACGGCGAGTTTTTCA